>JAJYCN010000205.1 GCA_021778335.1 Acidobacteriota bacterium
GGAAGCCAACTCCCTCCTGCTCACCGTCCAGGACGACGGCAAAGGCTTCAACCCCCAACTCGAACGCGGCCTCGGCCTCGTCGGCATGGAAGAGCGCGTCGCCCACTTAGGCGGCACCCTCCGCATCGACTCCCGCCCCGGCCGCGGCACCCTGCTCTCCGCCGAACTCCCGCTGCCCCGTCCCGAACCCGCTCTCTCCCACTTCGAATGACCAACATCCGTATCCTTCTCGCCGATGACCACCGCGTCCTGCGCACGGGCCTGCGCCTCCTGCTCGAACGCCACGCCGGCCTCCAGGTCGTCGGCGAAGCCTCCAACGGCCGCGAAGCCGTCGAAGCCGCCGCCGAACTCAACCCCGATGTCGTCGTCATGGACGTCGCCATGCCCGTCCTCAACGGCATCGACGCCGCCGCCCAGATCGCCAACCGCTTCCCTCACATCGCCACCATCGTCCTCAGCATGCACTCCGACGAAGGCTACCTCCTCCGCGCCCTCAAGGCCGGCGCCCGGGGCTACCTGCTGAAGGACTCCGCCGAAGCCGAACTCGTCCAGGCCATCCGCAGCGTCCACGAAGGCAAGGCCTTCTTCAGTCCCGCCCTCAGCCGCATGCTCATCGACGACTACATCCGCCAGCTCCAGCAGCGCGGCGGCGAAGACAGCTACGAACTTCTCACCCCGCGCGAGCGCGAAATATTCCAACTCCTCGCCGAAGGCCGCTCGAGCAAGGAAGCGGCCCAACTGCTCAACCTGAGCCCCTACACCGTAGAAACGCACCGCGGCAACATCATGCAGAAACTCAATCTGCACAGTCTGCCCGAGCTCATCCTCTACGCCGTGCGGAAAGGAATCATCGCCTGAGCGCCCGGGCGTCCCTCTTCACGCCCGCCGCTCTCGCGCTTGCCGCCCGTCTCCCGCTCCGCGCCGCCGCCGCCCTCGGGCTGCCCAACGAAGCCCTCGTTCTGCTCGACTCGGCCCGCCTCGCCTCCGCCCTCGCCTGCGCCGCCTTCGCCCTCTGGCTCGTCTTCCGCTCCGATTCCCGCCGTCTCCCCTCGGCAAGGATCGTTTCCGCCGCATCCGCCACCGCCCTGCTCGCCTTCGGCCTCGCCCAAACTTCGGTGTTCGCGGCGCTCATGCTCGGCGCGTTCGCCGGCCTCGCCGCCGCCTTCACCGCGAAATCGCGTCCCGCCGCCCGTTCCTCCCTCTGGATCCTGGCCGCCGCGCTCCTCGCCGCTCTCTGCCCCACGGCCCCGCTCGAACGCGCCCTCGCCGCCCGCCAAATCGCCCGTCTCTCCGCCCCGCCCAACCCGGGCCGACTCATCGGCTACCTCGACACCGCCGCCGCCAACGCCGTCCCCGCCCCGTCGTCCACACTGCGGAGCGCACTTTCTTCCCTCATCGCCCAATCCGACGATGCCAACGCGGACAACCTCCCCTGGCGCGCCGCCACCGCCCTGGTCAACTACCGCTGGGACGCCATGCCCGCTCCCGTGCCCCCACCCCCGCCCGGCGCCCTCTGGCGCCCTTCCGATCTCCCCCGCTGGGGCACGCTGCGGTTCGACGTGCTCGTCCCTCCCGCCGGAACCAATTCCCCCACCCGCTTCGCCCGCGCCCGCCGCCCCGGCCTCCTGCCCCTCGACGGCCTCCAACTCCGCGACACCGCCCTCGACCGCATCCCCGTCTTCTACAACGGCGGCCCGCTCTCGCTCGACCGCGTCACCTTCAACCACTGCCGCATCCGCATCCAGAACACCCCCGCCGGCCGCGCCTTCGCCGCGGCGCTGCTCGCGCCCGAGGTGAGTTTTCACTTCCCAGGGAAGTTCCGCCCCATCCAATACGGCAGCAGATAGTCGATCCCCGCCCCTTCGATCGTCCCTTCCCCTCCACCCCAGCTCTGATACGGGCTCCTCTGCCACAGAAAATCCGTCGGCACGCGCTCGCCGATCGGAACCATCGCGCACGCCTCGCCCGCGCTCCCGCACACCGCCCAGCTCCCCCGCAAATCCACCGGAAAATCCCGCCGCGGCCGATCGAGCCACGCATCAAGGTCCCGTTGCGCCCGCGCGTCCCGCTCTGCCGTTGGTCCGTCCACGGCCCGTTCGAGCATCGCGAAAAACGGATTCCCCTCCGCCGGCACGGCCCAGGCGACCGCCCGGAACGCCGCCCGGTAACACGCCCGCCGCGCCGGCGAATCCTCCAGCCGGATCAGATCGTACAAATCGATCGCCGCTAACTGAAACTTGTAATAGTTGTGGTGCCGGTCGAGCGCCTTTGTCACCACGCCCGCCGTCACCAGCGGCGCCATCCACGCCGATTGAGCATACGCCCCCGAAAACTCGTCCGGCTTCAAACGCCGCGCCACCGCGAGCAGCGCCAACTGCTCGTCCGGCTGAAACTCGAACGTCGTCCGCGATCCCCCGTCCGGCATCCGGATCTTCCAACCGTCCCGCAACAGCCGCCGCATCAGCCGCGCGCATAACCGGCGCGCCCGCTCCCGCAGCGCCGCATCGTCCAACATCTCCGACGCTGCCTCCAGCCCGAAAAACACCCCCAGATACTGATCCCGCGACGTCCCGCCAACCCACTTCCACGCCGCGCCATCGAGCCTTCCCGGATACACGCCGTTGTGCTCCTCCTCGCGCAGCATCCCCGCCGCACTCTCCGCGGCCGCCGGCACAGCCACGCGAGCCAGAGTGTCCGTCCCCGTCACATTCACCAGTTCCTCCAGCCCCGCCATCGCCATCCCGGCCCGCTTGAGCGCCTCCGGATCTCGCGTCGCGTGCCACCGGAACGCCTCCGCCGCCAGGTAAAACGCCGTCCACAGCGCCGAGTCCCCGCCCCGGCTGTAACTTGTGATCACGTCACTTACCGGCGACGCGTACACCGGGTCCACCACCGTCCCGAACGGCATGTGCCGCGCCACTAACTCATCGTCGATCGCCCGCGCTTCGCGCTCCCCGCCCGCGCACAGCCCCGCGCCAAGCAACGCGCACAGGAACAGGCCCGTCAATCTTGACTTGAAAATTCGTATACTCAGAAACAATGCGCGCCCCTTGGCTAGTTTCATTCATGTTACTTTCCGGCGCCGTCTTGGCTGGTTTCGCCGCGCCGGTTTCGGACTTCGACTCGCTCCCCTTACGTTTTGAAAAAAACCTCGGCCAGGCGCCCGCTGGCGCCGCCTTCCTCGCACATGGAAGAGGCTATCAGTTTCTCCTCTTCCCGGACCGCACCCAAATCTCGCTCACCGCGCCGACCGGACGTAATAGCACCGTCGTCTCCCATCTTTCCGGTGCGAACCCCGCCGCCCGCCCCGAAGCCGGTTCCCCCACGCACACCCGCACCAACTACTTTCGCGGCGCCTCCGCAAACGCCTGGCTCCGCAACGTCCCCTCCTACGTAAACGTCCGCTACCCGCGCGTCTATCCCGGCACCGATCTCCTCTTCCACGGCGAAGCAGGCCACCTCGAATACGATTTCCTCCTCGCCCCCTTTGCCTCCGCCGCGCCCATTGCCCTCACCTTCGACGGCGCGCTCTCCCTCCACCTCAACTCCTCCGGCGATCTCGTCGTCTCCACCGCCTCCGGCGACATCCTCTGGCGCAAGCCCATCGCTTATCAAAACTTCGACGGCCTCCGCCGCCCCGTCGCCGCGCGCTTCGCCGTCCGCGGCCGTCAGGCCCGCTTCGCCCTCGGCCCCTACGACCACTCCGCGCCCCTCGTCATCGACCCCACTCTCGCCTTCGCCACCTTCCTCGGCGGCGCCGGCAACGAAGAAGCCCGCGGCGTCGTCGTCGACCCCTCCGGCAACATCTACGTCGCCGGCGCCACCGACTCCTCCAACTTCCCCGTCACCTCCAAAGCCTTCCAAAAAACCTACGGCGGCGACACCGGCCGCTATCTCGACGGCGACGCCTTCGTCGCCAAGCTAGACCCCACCGGCGCCACCGCCCTCTACGTGACTTACCTCGGCGGCGCCGGCGACGACCTCGCCTACTCGATCGCCGTCGACTCCAGCGGCTCGGCCTACGTCACCGGCAACACCAGTTCCTCGGACTTCCCAACCACCACCGGCGCCTTCAGCCAGAAATTCTCGGGCAGCGGCGGCAACACCTTCCACCCCGGCGGCGACGTCTTCGTTACCAAACTCACTCCCGCCGGCGACGCCCTCACTTACTCCACTTACATCGGCGGACCCATGGACGACCGCGCCGCCGCCATCGTCCTCGACGCCAACAACGACGCGTACATCGCCGGAGCCACCATGTCGCCCACCTTCCCCCTCGGCCCCGGCAAACCGCTCAACCCAGCCGGCTATCAGGGCGCCGGCGGCAGCCCGCCCTTCGCCAACTTTCCCCCGCTGATACAAACCGGCGACGCCTTCGTCGTTGAACTCGACCCCACGGGCGCCCACATCCTCGCCGGAACCATGATCGGCGGCACCCTCGATGACGCCGCCCTTTCGATCGCTCTCGATCACGGCGGCAATGTCCTGATCGCCGGCGCCACAATGTCGCAAAACTTCCCCGTCAAAAACGCCTTCCAGGCCACCTTCGGCGGCACCAACCCCAACAACGAAGTCTTCGTTGAAACCGGCGACGCCTTTCTCGCCAAGCTCGACCCCGGCCTCACCACTCTGTCTTTTTCCACTTACTTAGGCGGCTCCGGCGACGACGCCGCCCTCGCCCTCGCCGTAGACGCCGCCGGCAACTCCTACATCACCGGCTTCACTGCCTCGCCTAACTTCCCCGTCAGCGCCGGCGCGTTCTCCACCACCTACCACGGCCCAACATCCCTCATCGGCCAGCGCCCAAGTCTCTTCGGCGACGCCTTCGTCGCTAAGTTCGATCCCAACGGCCAGCGCATCTTCTCCACTTACTTGGGCGGCAACGACGACGACATCGGCAACGGCATCGCCGTCGACGGCGCCGGCAACATCTACATCGGCGGCCTCACCAACTCCGCCGACTTCCCCGTCGCTTCCGCCATCATCGGTAAGTTCGCCGGGACCGCCGGCGGCTCCAGTCCCATCAGCCATGGCTTCGTCACGGAAATGTCCGCCGACGGCAAAACACTCCCCTTCTCCACTTACTTAGGCGGCACGAGCGTGGACGCCGTCGGCGGCCTTGCGCTCGATTCCACCGGAAATATCTACGTGACCGGCGCCACCTCCTCGCCCGACTTCCCTGTCACCTCCGGCGCCCTCCAGCACACCTACGGCGGCGGCTACTCCAATACCCTCGCCATCGTCGGCGACGCCTTCCTCGCCAAAATCGCCAACTCGACCGCGCCCACGCCCACCGTCGCCGCCGTCGTCAACGGCGCCAGTTTCCAACCCGGCGCCGTAAGCCCCGGCGAAATCGTCAGCATCTTCGGCTCGAACCTCGGCCCGGCCCAGGGCCAGGGCGCGATCTTCGATCCCGCTTCCGGCCGCCTCACCACCACGAACGGCAACGTGCAGGTCATGATCGGGGGAACCGCCGCGCCCCTCGCCTTCGTCCGGGACAACCAGGTCAACGCCATCGTCCCCTACGAAGTCAACGGCAGCCAGACCGCGCAGTTACAGGTCACTTACAACGGAGCGACATCCGCCCCCGTCGCCCTCAACGTCGCCGCCTCCGCCCCCGGTATCTTCTCCCAGGACTCCTCCGGCAAAGGCCCCGGCGTCGTCTTCAATCAGGACGGAACCCTCAACACCGCCTCCAACCCCGCCGCCCCCGGCGGCATCATCCAGATCTTCGGCACCGGCGAAGGCCAAACCTCGCCCGCCGGCCAGGACGGCCTCCGCGCCCTCACGCCACCCTATCCCTCGCCGCTGCTTCCCGTGAGCGTCAAAGTCGGCAACGTCACCCTCACCGAGATCGACTACAAAGGCGCCATCCCGACCTTCGTCGCCGGCCTCTTCCAGGTCAACGCCCGTCTTACTTCAAACGTCGCCTCCGGCACGCAGCCCTTAGTAGTAACTGTCGGAACAATCAATTCGCAATCCGGACTAACTGTCTTCATTAAGTAACTCGCGCCGGATTTATTGAAACTCCACCGTCCGCGCCGAGAGCGTTATAGTAACTCCATAGCCGCCGTCGAGCCCGCGCGCCGCAAAGATAGCCGGCTTCGCGGGCACATCGAACAGCCCCAGCACGCTCAGCGGAAGCCCCACCGCCATCCCGCCGGGGATGTTGCTAAGCGCGTAAGCCGGCACAAAAAACGAACCCGCCCCCGCCCGCGCCCGGCAGATGCAGGCGCCCGCCGCCCCGCTCGCGATGTCCGCGCTGCCCGCCGCCACCAGCACCATGTCCTTCTTCCCCGCTCCCCGCCACCGCACCCTCACCCCCGCCTTCCGGTCCACCCGGTCCAGTTCCTCCCGGTTCTCCCAAACCATTTCCGGCCCCGCCGGAATCCTCGCCTCGAACGCGCCCACCTCGCTTCCGCCAACCGCCGTCATCCGGTACATCCCGGGACGCAGGAACAGCGGTTTCCCCGTGTCGCGCCCGAACAGCGGCCTGCCGCCTAAAACCGTCGAATATCCCGGCTCGCCGAGATGCGTCCGCTCCACCTCTACGCGTCCCGCGTCACCCTCCAACCCGATCCCCGGCCCCGCATCGAGCGCCGTCCCGCCCAGCACCGCGCCGCTGAACGACCGCAGCGCCAGCAAAGTCGCCGCCGTGAACGGACCCGCCACCGTCACGCATGTCCCCTCGGCCGGCAGCAAACTGAACGGCGCCTCCTTGCCCGTCCGCGCCGCGAGCCGCCGGAACGCCACCGACGCCGAGTCCTCGTCGTACTCCGTCTTTTTCCTACCCGCCGCCGACTCAAGCCGCAGGCGCACCAGCAGCGCCAGTCCCACCGGACCGCCCTCCTTAGCCGCCCCAGCCAGCCAAGGCTCCTTCGCCCCGCATCCGCCGCGCCCCGCCACCGCGATCGTCACCGTGTTGCTCACTGCCCCATTCGCCCGCATTGCCTGCACCGGAACCTGGCACGACACCGGAGCCTTCCTCGGCACGCGGAGCCGGATCCGTTCCACCCCGCTGCAGCACACCGTCTCCACGCGCTCCACCCGCGCGGCGACGCCGCCCACCAGTACGCGCAGCCCCGTCTCGCCCGTCCCGAGTCCAGTCCCGCGCAGCACCACCACGCCGCCCCGCAGCGCCGGCTCCGTCACCCCGTCCGCCGCGCCCCAGCCCTTGCCACCCGCCGCAAAAATCCCAAACGCCCCGCCGTCCACGCGGATCTTTTCCGGTGCACTCGCCTGCCCTTCGCGGCGCACCACGACGCTCGCCTCGCCGGGCGCGACCTCCGGCATCACCGCCACCACGCGCTCTCGCTCGACGCGCGCCAGCGCCGCCCGCCGGGTCCGTCCACCTTGTGTGATTTCAACCGCCGTGCCGCCCAACTCGGGCTCAGGCCGTTCCTCCGGCGCCGTCGCCGCGCTCTCCGGCCCCAACGCCCGCCCCCGGATCACAAACTGTGCGCCCGGCTCGATCGCCCCCGCCGCCAGCCCCTCCGGCATCCGGCTCGCCGCATTGAACACGCCGCCGCGCCGGATCGCCGGCCGTGGACCGCCGCCCCACACGAGTCCCGCCACCAACAACGCGCACACCCAAGGCCATCGCCGCACGCAAGCAGTGTATCCGTCCGCGCGTCCCTATTGCACCGCCGAGCCGAACACGCGCACGCGATCCAGCATCTCCGCCGCCTGGCTCGCCGCCGGACGGTCCGTCAGTCCCAGCCCATGCGCCTCCGCCAGCAGCGCCAACATTCCTCCGAAATTCCGCTCGCGCACTTTTCTCCGCAGCGCAACGCTGAACACCATCCCGGCCAGCGCGTCCCGATCCGCTTCGGATAACCCCTCCATCTCCCGAAGCCACAGCGGACCCGGCCCCTGCCCCGTAATCCACCGCATCATCAGACCCGCCGCGCCTCGCCGCGCCCGCCCGTGAACCCCATCCGGAATTCCCCCACGCCGCATCGCCGCCGCGCACACCAAGCCCATCACGTACGCCGTGTGATACCCCGCCGCCAGCGCCTCCCGCCCCGGATCCGCCCCCGCCAACTCCCGCCGCAACTCCGGCTTCAGTCCCGGCGCCGGCAGAACCCCTGCCTCATCCTCGGCCCGCATCAACACCCGGAACGCGAACGCGGCCTCGGGCGACCATTCCGCGCCCGCCAGCGGCCACGCCAGCAGCAGCTCGCCGCCTAAATCGTAGTTCTCCTCATCCAGGCACCGCGCCAGCAGATCCGCCGCCTCCAGCATCGCCACGTGCTTAGGCCGCGGCAACCGCATCCGCCGCATCCCGAAGTCGGAGGCGTACATCAGCGCGTGCGTGAACGCGTACCCGTCGTCCAGGCTCCCGCCCAGCAGGTCCATCGTCCGTCCCAGCACACTCTGCCGCAGCGCCGCCTTCTCCGTCTCGGGTTCCCGCGCGCCCCACCCGGCTCGCAACCACTCCTGCTCCATCACCCGGTGCGGCGGCCGCTCCCGGCTCCCCGCCGTCTGCGACCCCAACGCCCGCTTTAGCGCCTCGTCGAACGCCGCGTCCGGCCTCCCGATCCGCTTAAGACAGATATGCCCCGTCGCAAATTCAAGCGCCAGCGCCGGCTCAAAGCACAGCCCGGCCAGCGCCCGCTTCCCTCTCGCCCACGGGATCAAATCGCCCGCCAGCGCGTCGATCCGCCGCCGGTTTTCCTCCCCCGGCCGCGAAGCCCACGCCGCCAGCATCAGCAGCGAAGTCTCGGCGATCGCCTTCTCCGGCCGGATCCGCTCCGGCCCCTCGCCGTGACCCTCCGCTCCGAGTTTCTCGACAACCAGCCGCGCGCGCTCGAGCACCCGGCCGAGCCGAAACTCCAGCCCGGCCCGGGCCTCTCCTTCCCTCTCGCGCGCCGGCGCCGCTGCCACGCCGTACGCCACGGGGATCTCCGAACTCTAACCCTGAACCGCGATCCCCTCGGCGGGTGTCTCAAACACCGTCCCCGGCGTCACCCGGTAGATATGGATGAAATACCGCATCGTGCCGCAGAACCCTTCCCACGGCTCTTCCGCCACCGCCAGCGCCGGACCCAGCTCCGCCACCATCTTCCCAATCGCCGTGAAATCCACCGCCTTCGAGTTGAGCAGCTTCGTCACGATTTCCTTATGATTCACCGTCTGTGCCATCTTCCTCTCCTTTCGGTTCCTCGCCCAGGCCCCTTTTTCCACCCGGCATTCGAACCTGTCCGGAAAGTGATTTCCCACCCGCTCCGCGTTTCACTCAGTGAAATCCGCCCCCGTTTGCGGCCGGCTTCCGAATCCGCAGCCTCCGCCCCACCCGGTTTGCTCCCCCAACCCGAATCCGCTACTCTAAAATCTGGCCCGGTGAGGTGCGAGAGCGGTTGAATCGGGCGGTCTCGAAAACCGTTGAACCTTTGCGGGTTCCGTGGGTTCGAATCCCACCCTCACCGCCATCTTTCAATTCCCACCGGAACGGCTCATCGGGAGGCTACGCTAACGCGATGCCCGCCTTCCGCCTCGTCGCATGCGCCACAATCGCCACGTGAATCCCCACCGCTACAGCCAGCCCGATCGCATGATTCAGCGCCGTCCCGCCGCCCGCCGCCTGAATCTCGAGCACACTATAAATCCCCAGCGGCAGGAAAATCACAACCGCCGTCACCACTCCTGGGTTGTAACTCCGCGTAGCCACGGCCGGCGCCGCGTGCACCACACCATTTACCACAACTAAGTAACTCGCGATCAATCCAAGCCCGGCATCTACCGCTGCCGCAAGATATAAAGCCGCTGCGATCGCACCCCACACACCCGGAACATTGATCACAAACACCGCCATCGGCGAAAGTCCCACGCGCCCCTCGCCCATCTTCTCATTCACAAACCGCCGGAACCGGTCGCCGTCGTGTTCCTCATACTGGTGCACCATATACGCCGGAAGCAGCAGAAACACGGCTACCAGCGCCCGCGGCCATCCCTTTACAATCAATGGACTCACAATCAGCAGTAATACGCCGGCCAGAAATCCGCCATACACCCAGTTATCCGTCAATCGCTTAACCAAGGCTCCCCCCTCTACTTCCCACTCATCTCCACCACCGCCAGCCCCTTCGGCTGTAACTCAAACTCAATCCGCGTCCCCGGCGTCCAACTCTTCTCCACCGCCCGCGGTAACTCCCCGGCCTCCCGCAACCGCTTCTGCTGCTCCCGGCTCGGAAACGCCGGCCGCCCCATCTCCTCCCACACCCGCGGCGCCGACCCATGCTCCGCATCCACCGTCGTAATCCTCACCAACTGCCGCCCACGCACGCCCCGCACGTCCAACTGCACCATCCGCGCCGCCCCCGTCTCCTCCGGCGCCACGTAATTCCAAACCGCGATCGCGAGCGACCCATCCTTCCGCCGCGTCACAAGCGCCGAATCCGAATTGTTCACCAACCTTTCCTCGCCCAACTTATGCAGCAGCCGGAAATCGTTCAACGCCGCCTTCGGAATCCCACCCACCGCCATCAGTCCATACCCCCCGTAAAACGGAGTTTTCGCCACGCCCCCTTCCTCGAACACGTCCGAAAACGACCAATACGCCATCATGTCCACTAACCCATCGCACAACCGGATCGTATTCGCCAGCCACGGCCCGATGAATGGCGAATCCGTCGTATTTACCTTGTTCATGTAACTCGCATTGAACTCGCTAAAATACAGCGGCAGGCCCGGCTTGTCGGACTTCGCAATCTCCTCGTGCACCTTCTTCACCGCCCGCGCCACCATCTCGCTCTGCGGTATCGCTTCCTCAGTCCCAAACACGTTCTGCGCCGAATCGTTCCCATACACATGTGTTGAAACGAAATCCACCGGCAGTCCCTGCTTCACGCACGCCGCGATAAACACCCCCGCCCACGCCGCCTGCGCCGTCGCCGGACCGCCCACCCGCAGCCGCGGACTCA
>JAJYCN010000206.1 GCA_021778335.1 Acidobacteriota bacterium
GAGACGCGCATCACCTTCCGCGTCGCCCAACCCGTCCGCATCACGGAAAAACTCAACTGATCCGCACGCCGGAAGTCACCCCGTCCTCGCCGCCGCGCCACGCCTCCACGATGCGCAGCTTGCCACGCGCGGTGAGTGGAATGTCGTCTACTTCCCGGATCTCCACCCGCACCTCGGCCGGCAACAGTTTCTCGAATCCGGCCCGCAACCGGCCGGCCTGCTCCTCGCCGAATTCTTTCTCGCGCTGCACCTCGATCACCACGCTCACCGGAGTCGGTTGGAGAATTCGAAACCGCCGCACTCCGTCAATGGATTGCGCCACCTCAATCAGCCGGCACGGCCCCAGCCACTGCCCATCCGGCAGCGGAAGATGATCCGCCAGCCGTCCCACAATCTCGTCAATCGTCCCGAATCCGATCCGGCACGCCGCGGACTTCGCCGGCCGCCGCACCACGTCGCCGATCTCATAACGAATCAGCGGCATCGCGAAAGAATGGAGCGCCGTCAGAACCAGCCTGCCCTGCTCCCCAGCGCCGGCCAGTCTTCCGTCCTCGGTCACCACCTCGGCGAACACCGCGTCGTCGCACGTGTGATACAAGCCGCACCGGACGCACTCCCACGCAATCAGATTCACCTCCGTCGCCCCGTAAAAGTCGACTACCGGACAGCCGAGCGTCTCCTTCAGCCGCCTCCGCGTCGCCGGCGAAAGTAGCTCCGCCCCGCAGAAGACCCTTCGCAGACGCCGGCTCCGCAGCTTCGACTCGCTGAGCAGCGGCAGCAAAATGTCCAGGATGCCGGGCATCGCGGAAAGCACGTCGAACCGCTTGCCCTCCAACTCCGCCAGGATCCGTGTGTGCGGCTGCCCATCGCTCACCGCGTCGCAGCGAAACAGCCCCAGCCGGTGCGGCAGCGTCCTCACCGGCCGGGAACCGATCTTCATCCGGACATCCCACGGCCGCAGGCCAGAAAGTACCTGCGCCCGAAGCCGGTGGGCGAAAAGCGCGTATTCCTCCCCGCGCGTTCGCACAAACCGCACCGGCTCGCCCGTTGTCCCCGATGAGATCTCGGCGATGCACGACTTCTCGTCCACTCCCCGCGCCAGCATCTCGCCATCGCGGCACATCCTCAGGTCCGCCTTGGTCAATATCGGCAGCCGCTGCAGATCCGCTCCACCCCGGATCTCCTCCGGCCGGATCCCCGCCTCCTCGAAACGCCGCCGGTAAAACGCCACATTGTGAAAGGCACGATGAATCAGCCGCCGGATCCGCGCATCCTGGTACGCCCGCACCCGTTCCGGCGCCAGGAACGGCCGTTGCGCGAACCCGGCCCAGTGTCTGATTTCCAACCGGCTCATTGCGCGCGTTGCGCCTTCATGTAACTTGCCAGAATCTCCGCCACCACTTTCACCCGCGGCTCCCCAAGCATCGTCAGATGACTCCCCGGGATGCCATGAATCGCCAGTCCCTCTCCGGCCAAACCTTGCCAACCCATCTCAGGGTAATCATACGCGTCGAGCCGCGGCTCCGCCACTCGAAACAGAACCAGGCTCCCATGCCAACGACCGGGCACATACCGGGCCGCAGCCGAACGCACCGCCCCGGCCGTATCCCGCGTTCCCACCGGCCGCCGGATCCCGGCGGCAACCTGCGCGCGCCGCATCCGTTCCCGCCAACGCTGCTGCGCCAGCTTGAGCATCGCGCCGCCCTTCGTCCAAAGATATTTCGGAGCACCCGCGAAGCCCGCTCTCCTGATCGTCCGCTGCTGATACAAAAATCGCCGCCAGTACAAGTCGAGCATGTAGCCCAGCCGTCCAAGCGGCCCCACCTTCCGCAGCCACGCATGGTTGTAGCAATCGAGCAGCGCCACCAGACCCACCGGCTTCCCGCGCGCGGCGATCTGTTGCGCCATCTCATAGGCCACAAACCCGCCCGTGCACACGCCGGCCAGATGATACGGCCCCTCCGGTTGCGCTTCGAGAATTTCACCAACGTACCGCGCCGCCAGTTCTTCCACGCGATAACCGTCCTCGGCCCCAAGCGGAAACCGGAACGCCGTCAGCGGCTGGCCGGTCCCCAGGCGCCGCGCCAGATGGAAGAACCCCACCTCGTCCCCGCTCGAACCGGGAATGCAAAACAGCGCCGGCGCCCCCGTGCCCGCTCTCACCACCATCCGTAGCGCGTCACCCTCCGCTTGCACCCCTTTCGCCGGCGCTTCCAGACTCCCCAACACGCCCATGGCCGTCGGGTCTTCCAGAAACGCCACCATCGAAACATCCCGCCCGGCCGTAGCGCGAATCTGCGTCAGCAACATCCCCGCCAGCAGCGAATCTCCGCCGAGGTCGAAAAAACTATCCCGCATCCCCACCCGCTCCACGCCCAGCGTCGCGGCAAACAGATTGGCGATTCCCTGCTCCGCTTGCGACTGTGGCGCGGCAAACTCCACCACGCCCGCCGCCGGCTGGATCCTGCCCACCCCAAGCTTTTCCGCCAGCCCGATCCGCTGTATCTTCCCGCTCGGTCCCTTCGGAATCTCCGGCACGAACAGAATCTTCTCCGGCACTTTGAAGCTCGCCAGGCTCCCTGCGGCGTATTCCCGCAGTTCCCGCTCACCCACCTCCCGGCCCGCCTTCAGCACTACCGCCGCCGCAACCGTCTCCCCCAGCAATGCATGAGGCGCCGCGAACGCCGCCGCCTGGCCCACCGCCGGATGCCGCAACAGAACCTCGTCCACCTCCCGCGGCGCGATCTTCTCCCCGCCCCGGTTGATGATCTCCTTCCGCCGCCCGATCAGGAACAGGTAGCCGTCTTCGTCGAAATACCCTTCATCCCCCGTCCGGAACCACCCGTTGGTAAACGAGCGCTCATTCGCCTCCGCGTTCTTCTCATAGCCCGCCGTTACGTTCGGCCCCCGGATCACCACTTCACCCGCTTCCCCGCGCCGCCGCAGGTTCCCCGCATCGTCCATCACCGCCACTTCCGGCCCCGCCGCCACGCCCACCGATCCCGGCTTCCGCCGCCCCGGCGGCAACGCGTTCGACGCCATCTGGTGCCCCGCCTCCGTCATCCCGTACGCCTCGATCACCGGCGCCCGAAACATCGTCTCCATCTCCTCCATCAACGACGGCGCCAGAGCCGAAGAACACGAGCGGATAAACCGGAACGAGCGCCGCGCGGCCAACTCCGGCTTCGCTTGCGCCCGCGCCAGCACCGACTGATGAATCGTTGGAACCGCCGTGTACCACGTCGGCCCGAACTCCTCCACCCATTCGAAAAACCGCGGCGCCACGAACCCCGGGCAACAAACCACGCTGCCGCCCCGCGCCAGCGTCGCCAGCACCCCCGCCATCAAACCATGTACGTGAAACAGCGGCATCACATTCAGGCACCTGTCGCCGCGCCCCAACCGCAACGACTCCCCGATATGATCCGCCGAGGCACACAGATTCGCCTGCGTCAGCGGAACCAGCTTGGGCCGCGACGTCGTGCCCGAAGTATGCAGCAGCACCGCGATGTCATCCGGCCCCGGCCGCGCCGCATCGTCAGGCTCCCTGGCATCCAATCCTTCCAGGGCAACGTCCCCAGCCAACCCTTGTGCGCCCGGCGTCAACTCGAGTACCGGAATGCCCAGTCTTGCCCCCACACCCCGAGCCTCGGTTGCGAGCCCACTCTCAACCACCAACGCGCTCGGCCGCAGATCCTCGAGATAAAAGGCGAACTCACTTGCGCGATACGACGGGTTCAGCGGCGCGCACGCAGCGTGCGCGCAGATCCCCAGAAACGCCGTAGCCGCTTGCGGACCGTTCGAACACACCAACGCCACCCGGGCGCCGCGTCTCAAGCCCAGTCGCCCAAGGCCCGCCCCAATACGCCTCACCACATCATCGAGACCGCGATATGTCAAAGGCTCGCGCTCCGGAGCCAGCACCGCCACGGCGTCCGGACACAGCTCCGCCTGGACGCCGATCATGCGTCCTACCATCCGCTCGCTCATTCCCGATTCCTTTCCACGGTCGTCCGGTCCCGGCTTGCGCCAGGGCTACGGCCAAAGTCTAAAAAAACCATAGCAACCCGCGGCCCATCCTAGAATCGAACCAGTACGGCTAGAACGCGCTTCTCATTGTCGAATCGGGTCTGCCAGCTTAGACTGGCACTTTGGAGATTAGTGTCGTCATCCCGGTTTTCAATGATGCACTCTCTCTCGCACGCTGTCTCCAGGCCCTGAAACACTCCCTGCTCCAGCCGCGGGAGTGCATCGTCGTCGATGACGGCTCTACCGACAACTCCCCCGCCATCGCGCGCCAGGCCGGCGCTTCCGTCGTCCGCGCGCACCGCCGCATGGGTCCCGCGGCCGCCCGCAACCGCGGCGCCGCTTTCGCCAAAGGCGGCCTGATCGTCTTCATCGACTCCGATGTCTGCGTCCACCCCGACACACTCGGCCGCATCCACGCGCGCTTTGCCGGCGACACCACCCTCGACGCCTTAATCGGCTCTTACGACGACGAACCGGACAGCCCGGGTCTTGTCAGCCAGTACAAGAACCTCCTGCACCACTTCATGCACCAGCATTCGCGTAAGGACGCCTCCACATTCTGGACCGGCTGCGGAGCGATCCGCCGCGAAGTCTTCCTTCGCATCGGAGGTTTCGACGAGTCCTATGTCCGGCCGTGCATCGAAGACATCGCCCTCGGGCATCGCCTCCGCCGCGCCGGCTATCGGATCGAACTCGACACCGCCGTCCAGGTCAAGCACCTGAAACACTGGTCCGTCGCTTCATGGCTTCACACCGACATCTGGCGCCGCGCCCTGCCCTGGACGCGTCTCATCCTTCGTTCCTCCACGCTCCCCGACCATCTGAACGTAGCCGTCTCCGAGCGCATCGCCGGCATCTCCGTTTTCTCCCTCGTCGGTATCGCCACCGCTCTTCTTGTCTCCGGCCACTGGGCCCTCGCACTGGCGCCGCTCGCCGCCGCCGTGCCTGTCAGCGTCAATTTCTACCGCTTCATCGCCAACAAACGCGGCTGGGCCTTCGCCGCCGGCGTCGTGCCTCTACACCTGGCCTACTACGTCTATAGCTGCCTCGCCTTCGCCACCGGTGTCCTGCTGCACTTTCTGAAGTGGCGCTGGGTGCCCGAACCAGCGTTTCAGCCCGCCTTCCGCGCCCTGGAGCATCACGTTGCTACAGCCGCGTCAGGGCATGCCAGATCCCGCTCAAAATCCCCATCGCCTGCGGGCTGAGTTGCAGCAGCACACGTAACTCCACCAGCACCGCCGGCAAAACAAACCACCGCGGCCCACCGCGAAACGCTCTCAACCCCACTAGAAAAAACAAAGGCGTGTACGGCCGCCCAAAGCTGTACGCCGATTTCCAGAATCCCGGCCCGCTCGCAAGCGCGAATAGCACCAGACAGGCGCCGATCGCCCACCACTCGGCATCGATGCTCCGCCGCCAACGCCACAAACACCAAAGCGCAAGCCCTACTGCCAGCGCCATTCCGCACAGCGCCAACTCGTCGAAAAACTGAATGATGTGCTGCTTCACCGGGCCAAACGGATAACTCAGCGGATGCATCGTCTGCAGGGGAATCCCCACAAACGGATGCCGGAAAAACCACGGTTGCACGATCCCCTGCCCGCCGCCCGCGCCCGCTCGCCGCGGCATCGACACCGTGATCCATCGATACCAGAACAGCGTCGGAATCGCCGCGGCGCCCATCGCCACCCCCCGCGGCCACTTTCTCCGGCCGAATGCGTCCATCGAACTGGCGCCGATAAAGATCAACCCCGTTTCGCGCGCCAACGCCGCCGCCATGAGCACCGCCCAAAGCGGCCGCGCCGCGTCCTTCCGGGCATACCACACGAATCCCGCGCACAACGCCGTCAGCGTCAGATCCACCGTCATGCGGTCGGCCGAAATCATCGTCGCCGGCAAGGCGAGAAACGCCAGGCCCCATGCCCCCGCCCAACCATACGACAGCGCATACCGGCCCAGCCAATAGATGCCGGCAAAAACCGACAGCAGGATCACCGCTTCATATGCGGCGTCCACGTAACCCGCCTGCCCGCCGGCCATCAACCACGCGAGCCCCGGCACAAGAATCAGCCGGTACCGCCAGACACGGTCGTCAAACGAAGCGCCCCACGCCTTCCGGAACCACGGGTCGTGCGCCGCATAGCGGTAAAACTGACCGTCATAGCCAGGTGACCCGGGAAACACGTACGTGCCCCCGGCAAGTTCCGCGGGCACGGGAAGCTGCGTTCCCGTGCAAAACAGCGCCGTCCAGTTCCCGCCGTAGTTGAAATGAACCGTCGCCGCCTGCCACGTCAGCACCAGCACAACCCCAACCGCGGCGAAGAGCAGGCAGTTCTTCCGCTGCACCGCCTCCGCGTCTGACGAAACTCGCTCCGTCGGGATTGGTTGCGTCATGGCGCGAGGATCAGGCGAAAAATGACAGTATACTATCTGGTACTTTACTCGACGCCCGACAAATCACATCGCCGCCCCACCCCGCCCGAGGTCCAACCGCGCCCGAAGTCCTGGTATCTCGACCCTCTCGTCGCCGCGCAAAAACGCGAAGTGCATCAACGCCTCGTCCGCCGTTGGCTGAACGGCGCCGCTCCCCACTCCGTCCTCAAGACCGACGTCTTCGAAGAAGCCTTCGGCCGCGACCAGCTACTCTTCGACCTGTTTCCCAAAGCCGGCCTCGTCGTCGGGATGGACATTGATCCCACCCACGCAGCCGCCGCCCAACACAACGCGCCGCCTCGACCCTTCGCCTTCCTTGTCACCGACGTCCGCCGCACCGCCTTCCGCCCGTCGAGTTTCGACGTCATCCTCTCCAACTCGACCCTCGACCACTTCGACACCGCCGCCGAACTCCGCTCCGCTCTCGACGAGCTCGCCCGTCTCCTTCGTCCCGGCGGAACGCTGATCGTCACCCTCGACAACCCGCGCAACCCGTTCTATCGCATCCTCCGCTGGCTGAGCCGCCGCCGCTTTGCCCCGTTCTCACTCGGCTGCACCGCCTCGCGCCGTCAACTCAACGCCTGGCTCGAAGCCTCCGGCCTCATTGTCACCACGAACGACTGGTTGATCCACAACCCCCGGCTCCTCTCAACCGCCCTCTTCCTCGCCCTCCGCCGCACCCTCGGCCGCTCCGCCGATCCGCTCATCCGAGCCCTCCTCGGCCTCTTCAGCCTCCTCGGCCGCCTGCCCACACGAAGCCTCACAGCCTGCTTCGTCGCCGCCTGCGCCCACAAACCGGCAGATAAACGGACACCGGCTGGACCGTTACATCCGTGGCCCGGCAGACAATACACCCGCACGCAGTGACAGACTCTCAGAACAGATCTGAGTGCGTTCCGGTGCGGACGAGGTGGAGGTCGTCTCCGTCGATTTTGTAGATCAGCAACCAATCCGGCTCGATGTGGCAATCGCGAAAATGCTTCCACTCGCCGCCGAGCGGATGGTCTTTATAGCGCGGCGGTAACGGACTGCCCTCGATCAGCATCAGGATCACTTCGCGCAACTTGGCCATGTCCTTGCCGCGCTTCTGGGCGAGTTTCACATCGCGCCGGAACTGGGCGCCCAGTACGGAATTCCGCACGGCTCAGATGCCGAGGTCCTTGAACAGCGCGCCTGCAGACTTCAGACGCTTGCCTCTGCCCCGGCCGGCCGCGCGCATCGCCTTCACGGTGGTGGCGTTGGGGACTTTCACGTCGAACGGTAGGGCCTTCTCGGCGGCCACGCGGACGAGCAGCATGCGCACGGCGCCGGACACCGAGATTCCCATTCCGGCCAGCGCCTTCGCGGCACGCTGCTTCGTTTTTTCATCTACGCGAACGTGAACCATCGTGGTGGACATGACTCTTGCTCCTGAGATACATCGTATCTCACTCCATCATCAAGCCGCCGGAATCTGGAACACGGCAAGTCGCACGAAGTGGCGCCCAGAACGTTAAAAGCGCATCCGCAATCGTGAAATGATCGAGCGCGCGAACGCCGCGCTTCAGGAGACGATCTCCTGGGATTTACGTCGGATTAACGCTTAGGATTATTCACCGCCCCGGTGCCGAGTTGGCAGCCCGATCGTCTCGCGGCTCATGGTTCACCATCTCAAATCGCAATCTTAGTTTCGATTACGTCGTAATCGGCCTGTAGCGCTCCGTCGGCGGTGTCGAGAAGCCCCGCCGCCGTGAGCGCCTGAACGTCCGCATGGACGTTGCTGTAGTCGCGCCCCAGCGCCTTCGCGAGCGCTCGCACACTCCTCACCTTGTGCCGGCGGACGTAGTGTAATAGCTCCATCCGCTTGCCGGTCATGACGCGGGCCAGCGCCTCCCAACTCTCGAACGCGACATGGCGCTCATGGAAAGTCTCCCCGCCTTCGGCTCGGTACCAGGCATTCACGAACCGCCGTGAAGCTTCTTCCTCCATCGCCCCGCCGGCCGTGATCTTCACATCGCTCATTTGCCACCTCGCAAGGTCCGTACGTCGGACCAAAAATCAGCCACTAGCTGCTCGATGCTGGTGAACGCATAGGCGGTCTCCGCGCCCTGAAAATGCCGATGATCGCCTTTGCCGCGCTCGTTATCGTACCCCACCTCGCGAATACCCGGGCGACCGTAGAACAGCGAATACTTCCGTCCATGGACGGACGGTGAAACCGGCGTCGGAACCCGCCATAGCACCATCTCCACAATCGCACCGTCGTCGTAATCAATGCGCTGATGGAAAAGTAGTTCGGCCTTCATGTTCGGGGCCAATAATGGTGCATTTTACCATATGGCGTCACTTGCCATAATACTTGCGTTAACATGGGGCCACACTGGCGTCCCACAGACGTTCGCCAGGACGGCGCGTGAGCGTATCAGGATTGACGGTGGCGGCCGCCCGGCGTAACGCCGGCTAGGCTCGGCGGCGACAGGTCTGTTCTGAACTGGCGGAGAGGGGGGGATTCGAACCCCCGGTACCGGTTTAGGCCAGTACGACGGTTTAGCAAACCGCTGCTTTCGACCACTCAGCCACCTCTCCGGCTCGCGGCGCGTTCCCCTACATCCTACCACGCACCTTTCCGCTCCTACCCGGGCTCGGGCCGCCAAAATACCCTGCGCTACACTGATAGCGAATCTTCATGAAGCAGAGAATCCGTTCGACCACCGTGCTGTGCGTACGCCGCAACGGCAAGGTCGTCATGGCCGGCGACGGTCAGGTCACCTTCGGGCAGGAAGTGCTCAAGGCCTCCGCCCGCAAGCTCCGCCGCCTCTACAACAACAAAATCCTCGCTGGTTTCGCCGGCTCCACCGCCGACGCCTTCGCCCTGTTTTCCCGCTTCGAGTCCAAACTCGAACAGCACAACGGCCAACTTCCCCGCGCTGTCGTCGAACTCGCCAAGGAGTGGCGCACCGATCGCGTCCTCCGCCATCTCGAGGCCCTCCTCCTCGTCGCCGACACCGCCAATACCTACATGGTCAGCGGCAACGGCGACGTCATCGAGCCCGACAACGACATCGCCGCCATCGGCTCCGGCGGCCCCTTCGCCAAAGCCGCCGCCACGGCATTGCTCGAAAACACCAAGCTCGAAGCCCGGCAGATCGTCGAAAAAGCCATGACCATCGCCGGCGCCATCTGCATCTACACCAACCAAAGTTTCACCTTCGAGGAGCTGGACTGATGGTCATCTACTTGCCAGGTCCGGCGGGTGACGAGGGTCCGCTGCTCGACGAACTCACCCCCCGCGAAATCGTCCAGGAACTCGACAAGTACGTCATCGGCCAGGCCGACGCCAAGCGCGCCGTCGCCATCGCCCTGCGCAACCGCATCCGCCGCCAGAAACTCGAACCCGACATGGCCGACGAGGTGATGCCCAAAAACATCCTCATGATCGGCCCCACCGGCGTCGGCAAAACCGAACTCGCCCGGCGCCTCGCCAAACTCTCCAACTCGCCCTTCCTCAAGGTCGAGGCCACCAAATTCACCGAGGTCGGCTACGTCGGCCGCGACGTCGAATCCATGATCCGCGACCTGGTCGAGATCGCCATCGACATGGTCCGCGAAGAACGCCTCGACGAAGTCGCCGACCGCGCCGAACGCAACGCCGAGGACCGCCTCGTCGAACTCCTCATGCCCCAGCAACCCGAGGAGTCCGACAGCGCCGACCGCACGCGCGAAAAGCTCCGCGAAAAGCTCCGCTCCGGCAAGCTCGACGAACGCACCGTCGAAGTCGACGTCAAGGAGCGAGGCCCCACGTTCGAAGTCTCCAGCCCCAACGGCATCGAGGAGATGGACATCAACCTCAAAGACGTCCTCCCCGGCCTGTTCGGCGGCCGCACCCGGAAACGCAAAATGCGCGTCGCCGAAGCCCTCGAATACCTCGTCCAGGAAGAAGAGCAAAAGCTCATCGACATGGACCAGGTCACCCGCGTCGCCCTCGATCGCGTCGAACGCGGCGGCATCATCTTCCTCGACGAAATCGACAAGATCGCCGGCCGCGAAAGCGGCCACGGCCCCGACGTCAGCCGCGAAGGCGTCCAGCGGGACATCCTCCCCATCGTCGAGGGCACCACCGTCAACACCCGCCACGGCTTCGTCCGCACGGACCACATCCTCTTCGTCGCCGCCGGCGCATTCCACGTCTCCAAACCCGCCGACCTCATCCCCGAACTCCAGGGCCGCTTCCCCATCCGCGTCGAGCTGAAATCCCTCTCCCAGCAAGACTTCATCCGCATCCTCCGCGAGCCGAAAAACGCCCTCGTCAAACAGTATACGGCGCTGCTCGAAACCGAAGGCATCAAGCTTACCTTCACCGAGGACTCGCTCCAGGAAATCGCCACCTTCGCCGCCCAGGTCAATGAAATGTCGGAAAACATCGGCGCCCGCCGTCTCCACACCATCATGGAGAAACTGCTCGAGGACATCTCCTTCGAC
>JAJYCN010000207.1 GCA_021778335.1 Acidobacteriota bacterium
CGATCAGCCCGCCCTGTAGTGAAGACCTACGGGTAGGCCCTACTGATTCTGAAAGACTTGGCTCCTGTGAAGCCCGCGAACTGCGAAAGTTGGGCTAACCCGCAACCCAGCACCAAAATCGCGGCGGCGCGACACAGCCTTCCCGTTCTTGTCACCATGGACCCCCCTTATGCAACGGATTGGTCCATGTTGACGCGCCACCGCTGCGGCACACAAGGAAGTTACACGTGATTTACTCGTTAGTGACAGTCGCGCAGGATTACCTGGCTCCCGTCAAAGCCAGCACCGCGTACCCGGTCGCCGCATCCCGCATGAACCGCCCGATGTCCGAGTTCGGATCCCGCTGTTTATTGAGCGACATCGCCGGCCACCCTCCACCCACCGCGTCCTGGTTCCTCCTAAGCCAGGCCAGAGCCCGCGCTAACCCTATATCGCTGCTCCGCACGCCCGCCTGCTCCATCGCATAAGTTACAAATCCCGTCGCGTACCCGTCGCTTTCCGTATCCAGCGCCGTCCCATCCATCCGCTTCCACCCGTCCACCACCAGCGTGGCCGACCTCCATCCTCCATCGGCTCTCTGCCGCGCGAACACGTCGCGGATGACGTCCGCCCGCTCCTCGCCCGTCAGCAACCCCGGCATCTTCGCCGCCGCCCATAACAGCGCCGCGCGATCAAATAAGGACTGCTTCGCCGCGTTCGCGCGCAGGTGTCCGGTCAGCATCTTCACCCGCTCGCGGTTCTCCGGCCAACTCGCATACCCCTCCGGCGCCGTCCCCACCGCAACCGCCGCCAGCGCCGCGCCCCAGTAAGGCGAATCGTCCGCCTCCCACGGCTGCTCGTGAAAGTCGTACCACTTCCATGCGCCCTTCTCCTCGCCGTCGGTAACTTGCAACTCCCACAAATTCGCAAACGCCTCGCGCGTAACATCGCTCAGCTTACCCGCCCGCGCGTCCACGCTCGCCAGAACCAGAGCGTTCAGCACCGCCTCGCTCCCCTTCGCCTCCGGGGTCTTGCCCTGAAGTTCCTTCCACTCCCGCGCGCGCCTCTCGATTCCCGCCACCACGCGCCCGTCCGCGCCTCCCGCGCCCACCTCGGCATCGAGCGCCGGCCGGGCCAGCGCAAACGGCATCGTCGTGTGACACGATATGCAAAACGTTCCCTGCTCCCGCATCGCCGGCTTCCACGTCATCCACCACTCGGCGCGCCCGTCGAGATACGCCGCCGCGCTCCGCGGGCTCCACTGCTCTCCCGCCCCGGCGCTCAGAACCACCGGAGCCACCACCGCCAAGCCAACCAAAACACAGAGCCGCATCATCTCCTAATCCCTCCGGATCGTCGCGATCTCCGCCGACCTGCCCGTCCCACCCACGTTGTAAGTCCGCAGCACGATCTCGTACGTGGGAATCTCGGCCAGCGTCTTCGCTCCCAACGCCTTCAACACTTTCCCCAGCGACGCCGGGTCAAGGAAAAACTCTCCCGCCGCCTCGGTCGACTCCATATTTAATCCCGCAATCAGAAGCACTTTCCCCGCCCGGCTCCCGTTCCGGATCACCGCCACCCGCGCGTAACCCGTCTCGCTCCGGTCCAGCAGCGCCGCCGCCGCGCAGAACTTCTGCCCACCCGAAACATCTTCAAAGCAATTGTTTTTATCGACCCGGAAGCGCAACTGCTTTTCAAACATCTCCGCCCAAGGGTTCGACATGTAACTTCCCACCACAATGAAGTTATCGTCGTTGTCGAAGTCCCGCGCCTGCCGGTTCCTTGCGTGATGCACGCGCAGGTTCACACCCGGATACTCGCGTTCGATCTCCATCGCAATCCGGAAGTCCGCCAGGCTCGTGATTTGCCGGCTCCGCAGCGCCTCCAGCAGACCGTCGCGCACCGCCTCTGGCGCCCGCTTCGCCGCCTTCGCCCAATAGTCGCCGTTGGCATAATCCTCGAGCGTCACCTCCGTCCGCGTCACCCCGCGCACCAGAACCAGCGCCGAATCCGTCGCAATCAACTCCGTCGCCGGCCCTCCCGGCCGCACGAACGCATCAAATAAGGTACTCGCCGCCCGCGGCCTCGCAGTGAGCGCCGCCCGCATCTCCCGGTTCTGCACCCACAGCCACGCCAACCCGCCCGCCACCGCCAACAACGCCGCCGCCCACCCGAACTGCCGCCACGGGACTGCGGTCCGGGTTACGCGCCCGGCCTCCTCGGCCACAACCGCCGTGCCCCCGCGTTTCTCAAACGTGGCCACGTAGCTGCCCTTCGGAATCGTGACCACCCACTCGCTCTCGCGCCCCTCCGTCTCGAAGTACTCGTGCAGCTTGGTCCGTAACTGCCGCGCCGAAACCCGAACCACGTTGTCTTCCGCCGGGTGGTAATTTTCGCGCCCAAAAACCCGATCCGCGATCCGCGTTTCGGTCAATTCCTCCGCGCGCCCGCTCAGCGTGCACTCGGCGATATGTTGCAGCATCGTCCGCAGCCGCGCCGAGCGCCGGAACGCCTCGCTCTCTCCAACCTGTTGAATCAGCGCACGCTTCCGCTCAGCCGCGTCCCCTGGCTGCACTTCGACTTCGCTTTTCACTACTTTTGAAACCTCGGACTTAACACGTAAATTACGCGATTCTCACTTGCTCAGCTATATCACAGTTGGTAAGCTCCTATGGTCCGCCTCCAGGAGAAGCCATCATGTCCACGCCTGAAAGTTCGCCTCACTCGACCCGCCGCCAGTTCCTCGCTTCGAGCGCCGGGGCCATCAGCCTCGCCTCCGCCCTCCAGGCCGCGCCACCCGCCAACGGCAAGCGCCCCAACCTCCTGCTCATCCTCGGCGAAGGCCAACGGGCCGACGCCATGAGCATCGCCGGCAACACCTTGCTCAAAACCCCCAATCACGACCGCATCGGCCGCGAAGGCATCCGCTTCACCAACGCCTTCGTCACCAACGCCCTCTGCGCCCCAGCCCGCGCCGTCACCCTCACCGGCATGAACTCGCACGCGACCGGCGCCCTCGGCAACCACGTCCGCGAACCGCTTCCCTCCTCCATCCCGCTCTTTACCGACCTCCTCCACCAAGCCGGATACGAAGTCGCGATGTGCGGTAAAGCCCACATCGGCAACGGCGCCCAGGAGCGCTACTGGGATTATTACTTCGCCTTCAACTCGCCCGCCACCAACTACTACCACCCCAAATTCAGTGAAGGCCGCGACGGCAAAATCGGAGAACCCGACACCTACAACGCCTACGCCGACGACCTCATGACCGGCAAGGCGCTCGCCTGGCTCAAGCAACCTCGCGAAAAACC
Source organism: Acidobacteriota bacterium (assembly GCA_021778335.1). Taxonomy (GTDB): domain Bacteria; phylum Acidobacteriota; class Terriglobia; order Bryobacterales; family Bryobacteraceae; genus JAJYKC01. The sequence goes on from JAJYCN010000207.1 coordinate 3,291, forward strand.
CTTCTGCCTCATGCTCTGGTTCCAGACGCCCCACGCGCCCTTCTACCGCGCCCGCCGCCATCTCGACCTCTATAACGGCGTCCCCATCCCCAAACCCGACACCTTCGATGACGATTTGAAAGGCTACCCCGGCAAGCCCCGCGCCTTCGCCGAAGCCGACAACAAAATCGGCACCACTGTGCTCGGCGCCGACGACCCGCGCTCCCTCGAAGAACTCGTCAAGGATTACTACGCCGGCCTCGTCTCGTGCGACGAAAACCTCGGCCGCATCTTCGATTGGCTCGAATCCTCCGGCCAGATGGACGATACCGCCATAGTCCACTGCGCCGACCACGGCTTCTTCCTCGGCGAATGGCGCATGTACGACAAGCGCTTCATGCACGAACCGTCCATCCGCGTGCCCATGCAGATCCGCTACCCTCGCCTCGTCGCCGCCGGCCAGACCCGCGAAGAAATGGTGCTCAACCTCGACATCGCCCCCACCATGCTCGAACTCGCCGGTCTCCCCGTACCCGCCCATATGCAGGGCCACAGTATGCTGCCCTTAGCCAAAGGCGAGAAACCCGCCTGGCGCGAGGAATGGCTCTACGAATACTACGAATACCCAGACGCCGAAAAAGTCAAACCCAGCCGCGGCATCCGCACCACCCGCTATAAGTACATCCACTATTACACCGAGCCGCAGGAATTCGAACTCTACGACCTCGCGAGCGACCCCGGCGAGCGCAATAACTTATACGGCAAACCCGAACACGCCGAACTTACGCGCCACTTACACGCCCGAATGGACGAACTCCGCCGCCAAACCAACGACCCCTCGCTCAAGAGCTGAGCCTTCTCACTCGCATCGCAGCGCCACCATCGGGTCCACCCGCGGCGCCCGGCTCACCGGTACCACCGTCGCCAGCACGGCCACCGCGATGAGCACTCCAACCACCTCGCCAAACGCCGGCACGTCCACCGCGTTCAATCCCGGTACCAGAAACAGCGCCAGGGGCCGCAGCGCGAAATAGGCGATTCCTAACCCCATCGCCATCCCGCTCCCGGCCAGCGCCAGGCTCTGCCCCGAAACCATCCTTGCCACGTCCATCGGCCTCGCCCCCAGCGCCACGCGCAATCCGATCTCCCGCGTCCGCCGCGATACCGTGTACAACAGGACCCCGTAGAGCCCCGCCGCCGCCAGAACCAACCCGAGGAGCCCCATCGCGCCCAGGGTCACCGCGCCCGCCTCGCTCGGCGGCATCGCCAGCCCCAGCGCCCGGCTCATCGGCTTCGTTTCGATCGCCGCCGTCCCGTCCAGCTTTCCCAAGACGCCATTGATCGCCCTCACATAACTCTCCGGCGCTCCCGCCACACGCGCGAGAAAGTGTAAGTTCACCGGCTCCTCGGAGGCAAAGTACGGATGATACACCGCCGCCTTTTGCTTTTCGCCGATCGCGAAGTACTTACTGTTCTTCGCCAACCCAACGATCCGCACCGGCAAGGCCCCCGGTCCATCGCTCAAAATCGTATGCCCTACCGGGTTCGTGCCCCCAAATACTTCGCGGGCGAATTCCTCGTTCACGATCGCCATCGGCTGGGAGCCTTTCCCGTCGCCGTCATCGAACTCCCGGCCCGCCAATATCGGAGTCCCGGCCGTCCGGAAATATCCCGGCCCCACGTCGTTGACCTCAATCTCTACTCGAATCGCGTCCCGCGCCCCATCCGGCCGTATCGAAGTCGATTCGTGCCAATTGTCGTTCAACGGCACAATCCGCGTAATCGCCGCCGCTTCCACCCCGGGCAGCGCCCGCAACCCCTCGATCGCCCCGCGCGCCAGCGCCGTCTGCTTCTTCTGCCCCTTGTCGGCGTATGCGCCCGGCGCCAGCCGCATGTACGCCCAAATCGTGTGGCGAACGTCGAACCCGGGATCGAGCGAGCTCGCCCGCGCCAGGTTGTGTAGAAACAGGAATCCCGCCGCCAGCAGCAACGCCGAAACCGCGATCTGCCCCGTCACCATCGCCCCGCGCAGGCTCCACGTCCCCTCCGTCTGCCTCTCTTGCCGCTTCAGCGCCGGATTCACCTCCCCGCGCACCGCCTTCATCGCGGGCAGCAGCCCGCACAGCAGCGTCGCGGACGCCACTAACCCCAGCGAATACCAAAGCAGCCGCCAGTCGGGCGCTATCACCAGATGAAACGGCATCGGGACCGGAAGCCGGATCCGGCCCGCTAACTCGCCGCACGCGGCCGAAATCGCAACCCCGCCCGCCGCGCCCATCGTTGTAAGTAACAGGCTCTCGGCGAGTAAGTGCCGCATAAGCCGAAGCCGCCCCGCGCCAAGCGAAACGCGAATCGCCAGCTCATGCTCCCGGCTTGCCGCCCGCGCCAGCAACATACTTGCCACATTCGTGCATGCAATCAGCAACACCAGCCCCACCACCGCAACGAGCATCGCAAAAAACGCCGTCACAGCGCCCGGCGCCGTCTGCTTCAGGTTTCCAGTCCCCGTCACGCCGAATACCCGCGTACCCACGCTCGCCCGCTTCCACCCCTCCTCCGGTTTCACCCGGTCCAATTCCTCGAGCACTCCCATCAGCCGCGCCCGCGCCTCCGGAATCGTCATCCCCGGCTTCAACCGTGCAAACATCATCACCAGGTCGTCCTCACCCGATACGGGAATGTACACATCCGGCGCGATCCCGAACCCAACTACGGACCGGTGGAACGCATCTCCTCCTCGAGTTCCTCGTGAAACCGCTGCCGCCGCGGCAGCCACGCCGCCCGCCGCCACGCTTCCTTCATCGATCCCCTGGCCTTTCCTCCTCAGGCGCGCTTCATCACAAGCTGAATCACCGCGATCAGCTTGCCGAACTCTTCCGCCTCCGCCTCGAGTTGCTTCCTCCCCTCGCGAGTCAGCCGGTAATACCGCGCCTTGCGATTGGTCTCCGACATCCCCCATTCGGCCTTCAGCCACCCCTTCACCAGCATCCGGTTCAACGCCGGATACAGCCACCCTTCCTCCACCTCCAACACCCCGGCTGAGCACTGCTTGATCCGCCGCGCGATCGCGTAGCCGTGCATCGGCCCGCCAGCCAGCGTCCGCGGAATGAGCATGTACAGCGTGCCCGGCAGTAGTTGTAGAGAGTCTTCCGGCATATTTCCCTTGTCGAGACTATATATGGCCTGGACAGGGGAACGTGTCAATCGCCCGCTCCGAGGCGCCGTGAGCGCCGCATCGCCCCCAAAACCCTCTGCTATGCTGGCTCGTTATGTTGGTCGAGCAACAGATCGCCGAACGCCGGGAACGGGCAGTAGCCGCCATCGCCAAGGTTCTGGAACGGCCGCGCGGAGAACCGTACGGCGATTATCGCGTCGAGTCTGCCAGCGGGAAAACCTACCGCGTGGCGATGCGGGGCCCTGGTTTGTTCGAGAACTATTGCTCGTGCCCGGACTTCTCCATCAATACTCTTGGAACCTGCAAGCACATCGAGGCCCTCCTCTTGCGGCTGGGCAAACGCTACGGCAAGACTCTCGAAATGCGCAAGTTTGCGCGGGCCCGCGCCTCCATCTCGTTGCACTACGGCGAAACGATCGCGGTTCGTTTGCGGCTGCCCGCCGCTCCCTCGCCGTCTCTGCGAAGGTTGGCCGCGGAGTACTTCGATCCCGCCGGGTTGCTCCGGCAGGAGCATTTCCGGAACTTCCATCAGGTAATAGACGCTTTCCGCCAAGCCGACCTCGACACGGTCATCTACAGCGACGTGCTGGATTACCTCGACCGCGAAAATGAACTCTCGGAAGGTTTAGACCTGGAGCGCCAGCTTCTGGCAAAGCTGCGGCGTGGACAGCATCCGCTGGATGGATTCCTGAAAACCAAACTTCTGCCTTACCAGGAGCGGGGCGCCATCTTCGCCGCCTGCCGGGGCCGGATAGTCCTGGCCGATGACATGGGTCTCGGCAAAACCGTCCAGGCCATCGCCGCTACCGAAATGTTGCGCCGCCGCCGGGGCATTCAAAAGGTGCTGGTGGTGGCGCCCGCCTCGGTAAAGTACCAGTGGAAAACGGAAATCGAAAAGTTCACCGATCTGCCCGCGCGGGTAATCGAGGGGCCGCTGCCCCGGCGGCGGCAGCTCTATGCAACACCGGCATTTTTCAACCTCTCCAGTTACGAACTGGTCCTCAAGGATGTGCGCTACATCCACGAGTGGGCGCCAGACCTCATCATTCTCGACGAAGCGCAGCGCATTCGAAACTGGACCACCACCACCGCCCGCGCCATCAAGCAACTGAAGAGCCGGTACGCCTTCGTGCTCACCGGCACCCCACTCGAAAACAAGCTCGAAGAGCTGTTCTCCGTAGTGGAGTTTATCGATGGCCGCCGGCTCGGTCCGGCCTTCCGCTTCTTGCACGAGCATCGCACGGAGGACGAGAACGGCAAATTGACCGGCTACCGCGGACTGGACCAGATTCACGATCGACTGGCGCCGGTTCTTCTGCGGCGCACCCGCCAGGAGGTTCTCAAGGATCTGCCCAAACGCACCGACCAGATCCGCCACGTCACTCTGACGCCGCAGCAGGCACAGCCCTACTGGGAACAGAACGACATATTGGCTGCGTTGATGCGCAAGTGGGAACGGCAGCGCTGGCTCTCCGAAATCGATCAGAAGCGGATCCTGTGTTGTCTGCAGAACATGCGGATGCTCTGCAACTCGACCTTCCTCTTCGACAAGCAAACGAATCATTCGCCAAAACTCGCCGAGTTTCGCGAGATCGTCCGTGAACTGGCGACGGAAGAGGGCCGTAAGGTCGTGGTCTTCAGCGAATACGAAAGGATGACCCACCTGGCGGGAGAGGAACTGAAAAAACTCGGCATCGGGTTCGTTTCGCTGCATGGTGGCGTTCCATCCCGGAATCGCGGCGCGCTCCTCGACAAGTTCCGCCGCGATCCGGATTGCCGCGTCTTCCTCTCGACCGACGCCGGCGGGGTTGGTCTGAATCTCCAGGTGGCCTCGGCGGTCGTGAATTTCGAACCCCCGTGGAACCCGGCGCGGCTCGAACAGCGGATCGGCCGTGTCCACCGGCTTGGCCAGGCATATCCGGTCCACGTGGTCCACCTGCTGACCAAGGACAGCATCGAAGAACGCGTGTGGGAAACGCTGAAGCTCAAGAAATCCCTGTTCGCCAGCGTCTTTGACTCGCCTACGGGCGAGGTGAGCTTCGCCGCGCTCGGACGAAAGAGCGTCCTGAGCGAGGTGAAAGAAATCTTCGCCAATCAACCAGCGCCGCCGGAATCGTTCATCGACCGGCCCACGGCCAAGGCCGCTCCCGTCGAATCCAAGCCGGAGTCCATCTCCGCGGCCCCGCCGCCCTCTGCCGCCGCGGGACTCATCGAAACGGGCGTGCGATTCCTCGAGTCGCTCGCGGCCTTGGCGCAGAATGCCCCCGCCGGCGGAGCTTCGTCGAATCTCGTGTCTCTTGACCCGAGTACAAACCGTCTGACCCTCTCGATTCCCCTGCCCGAATCGATGGATCACAATCGTCTCCTGCGGGCGCTATCGGGCATCCTGGGCGCATTCGGGCACCCGATCGCGTAGACGTATCACGCAGGCGCACGCCCGCTATTCTTTCCGCAGCGCCACCGCCCCGACCCCCGCCGCCGCCAGCAGGCCCGCCGCCAGCCCGAGCGTCACCGGATCGTTCGCCTTCAGCTCATATAGCAGCGACTCCGCGTATCGCCCCAGCGCCAACGCTCCGCCCAGCCCGATCGCCATCCCCGCCAACAGCAGCGCCAGCGTTTCCCTCATCACCATCGCCACGACGTTCGCCCGCCCCGCGCCCAGCGCCATTCGAACCCCGATCTCGTTCCGCCGCCGCGCCACCAGGTACGACATCACGCCGTAAATCCCCAGCATCGAAAGCACCGCCGCCAGCGTCCCGAATCCGCCGGACACATCCGCCATCATCCGGTCCCGCACAGCCGACTTCGCGATCTGTTCGTCGAGCACCCAGAAGTCCAGGCTCAGTTCCGGGTTCACTTCCGCAACCACCCGCTTCACACCCGCCACTACCGGCCCCATCGCACCGCGCGTCCGGACCATCACGCTTGTAAAGTCGCCAGGATTGTCGTGCCGCGCCAGCGGCAGCCACGCGATCGAATGCGTGTCTTCGTGCAAGGCCGCGTACCTCGAATTCTCGACTACGCCGGCAACCTCGTACACGCGGTCCGGCTCGTTCTTCATCCCCGCCACCCGGAACTCCCGCCCCACGGGGCTCTTATCTCCGAACAAATCCTCGGCAAGATGCCGGTCGACAATCGCCACTCTCGGGGTCTCGAACGTATCGTGCGCGGTGAAATCCCGTCCGGCAATAATCCGCGTGCCCACGGCGGCGAAATAGCCCGGGCTCGCTGCGTTGAACCAACTCATCTTCGGCTTCGCGGCGCTGCCCTCCGCGCGCAGATAGTTATTCCAGCCATTCCCGCTGAACGGCGCGATCGACACGGTCCCGCACCTGCTCGAACAATTCCAACCGTTGTGCCTTGTCTTGAATCAGCAGGCTCGCGTCGATTCCGGCCACGAGCACGCCGTCCGTCTTCATTCCCGTCGGCGACGTTACGAGCTTCCGCATGCTGCGGCCGAACATCATCGCCCCGGCGAGCAGGATCGTCGAAAGCGCCACCTGCGACAGCACCAATGTCCGCCGGAGGCGGTTCCGCTCCCGTCCGCCTGTGGCGCCGCGCCCTCCCGCGCGCATCAACGCCGCCGGAACGAACCCCGACGCGCGGTGCGCCGGCGCCAGTCCGAACAGCAGGCACGCCCCCAGCGCCAATCCGGCAGTGAACGCGAACACCCGCCAGTCCTCGCTCAGGTTCAGGATCACTTCCTCGCTTCCGGCCTCGAGCAGCACGCCCAGCCCCCGGCTCAAGCCCTCGGCCAGCGCCGCGCCCAGCCCCGCTCCCAGAACCGCCAGCAGCAGGCTCTCCACAAGCATCTGCCCAACCACCCGCGCACCCGATGCCCCGATCGCCTGCCGCATCGCGATCTCGCGCTCCCGCGCGCTCGCCCGCGCCAGCAGTAAGTTCGCCAGGTTCGCGCAGGCGATCAGCAGCACCAGCGCGGAAGTCCCGAGTAAGATTCACAATGGATCCCCGTACTGCTGCCGCAGCGAAGACACGCCCGCGCTAGCGCCGCGCAGAATGAAAGTGTTCTTCAAATACGCCTTCGCTAAATCGGCTGTGTAACCCTCCGGCGCCGTCTCCCGGAAAATGCGCGGGAAAATGTCGTGTATCTCGGCGCCGGCCCGCTCGATGCTCCATCCCTGCAGAAGCCGCCCGATCAGCGCAAGCCAATAGGCGTCCCTCCGGGACATAAACTCCTTGCCATCCGCCGCGAATAGAGAGTCCTGGCACAGCGGCGTCGCGACGTCGAAACGCCGCTCCGTCTTGAGACCGAAGAAGTCCGGCGGCATCACACCCACGACCGGCGCCGGGAGCCCGTTCAGCCGGATCAAGCGCCCGATCGCCTTCGCGTCGCCACCCAGTTCCCGCTGCCAGAACGCGTAACTCACAATCGCCGCGCCACCGCCGCAATCCGGACGGCTCTGCTCCGGGCCGAAGGTCG
>JAJYCN010000208.1 GCA_021778335.1 Acidobacteriota bacterium
TGGTAGGCTTCCAGAGCCTATCCGTGATGTTGTTTGTAGTCGGAGTCCCGCGTGCCGAGATGCCTTGCTCATCGACTGTAGGGATCTGTCGTTCCTGGATGGATTGGAGTCGCCCTTTGCGGGTCGTTAGCATTTCGCCAAGTCCTGTTGGTGAACTGCCGGCCGCTCCGCACAGGGGCGGTCGTCAGGGGACCTTGGCGGTGCTACGCCTCGGTCCCTGATTTTTTTGTCCCACGAAAGTTATTGATGCAAAAGTACTTCTAGGTTGAGGAACGTAGCTACGCGCAGGTACCCGCGAGCTACCCTTTTGATGAAAGGAGCTTTCGCTCTGCGAGCCGCTGCTTCCGTGATGCCCGCCATCTTTGATGTACATCCCGCTCTTTTGCTTCGCTCATCGCCGTCCACCATAGATCTTCAAACGAAGATCGCACGAGCGAATACGCTGCAGGATGGTCCAAACGTTTCAAGAAAAGTGCCGGGCGTCGGTCGGGTGAGCCGCACTCATGGAATCCCCGGTCGGCACCCGCCCGGTTGAATAGAAGCAGCTCGACTTTGATCGCGTCAGGGCCGCAGAGAGCCTGTAAGGTTGGGCTGGCGGTGTAGCCATAGACCTCAACGCATTCGTTGTCAACTTCCAAGCGCTTCCAACTCGCCCAAGCACTATCGATGTTGGCTAACAGATCCGCTTTCCTTTCGCCGTTGTTGGCCGCGAATGCGGCCACCTCGCCCTTCGATTTAGGCCGCCACGTAAGCACACGGAAATGCCTCGCCGCGACGATCCCACTGTCAAACCACGGAAAAATGCGGGTAATGGTGTGATTAGATGCCACAGTCACAAACAAAATATCGTCCGACGCCGAGCAGATCGTATCTCTAAACCAGTCTAACGTTTGCGCACGATGGCTGAACAGCAGTGGAACTAAATCCTCGGACGGCGTATGAGGAAGCACCACCAGACGATAGCCAGGACTCGTGGAAAGTCCGAACCTCCAGAGACTACCAGGATGCTTCGCGTTATAGGTGGCTAGCTTTGCCTTAAGCTTACTCACGACTACACGAGCACTGGTTTGTGCATCCGGCTTGTTCCTGGTGCCAAACCGCAGGGCCTTCGCTAAGTCGATATCAGAAAGCCGTTCCGTCGGATTCTCCGTCCACTTCTTATGCAACGCTCGCAGGGCCGTCGCACATTGAGTAGCGTTCCTGAACTCGGGACTGGACAACATGATACTCAGAGCGGCATCCACTTCCTCCGGAGGCAATACCATACAGTTGAGATTACACCCAATCCCACATTGGTTAATGATCCGAGTCCGCACCATCAACATGCCGTTATGGGTGGAACAACGCGGAGATCCAATGAAGAAGTTGGGCAGGCGAGGGCGCCTTTCGCCGGATCGTGAAATCGACTGTAGATAATTCTGTAGACGCGGGATCCCGAAAGCTCAATAGAAAGCAACAAGCTTCAATGGCTCAACTCGTAACTTGTTGACTGGGCGTGGCTTATTATTCAACACATTCAGGGACGGTCGCGAATCGGCCTTGGGCGCAGGGGGTCGGGCGTTCAAATCGCCCCGCCCCGACCAAATGCTTGAACGAAATGGTTCCCCGTTCTCGGAATTCCGAAAACGGGGAGTTCAGCAATTCAGACCAGGTCGAAGCGGTCCAGATTCATGACCTTGCTCCAGGCGGCAACGAAGTCCTTCACAAACCGCTCCTTGGCGTCGTCGCAGGCATAGACCTCGGAGATTGCCCGAAGCTGCGAGTTCGAACCGAAGAGCAGGTCGACGCGCGTGCCGGTCCACTTGATCCTGCCCGTGGCGCGATCGCGCCCCTCGAAGACGCCTTCCGATGTGGAGGAGGGCTGCCACGCGGTATCCATGTCGACCAGGTTGACGAAGAAATCGTTCGTCAGGGTCTCGGGCCGGTTGGTGAAGACACCGTGTTTGGACTGCCCATAGTTGGCGCCCAGCGCCCGCAGCCCGCCGATCAGAACCGTCATCTGGGGAGCGGTCAGCGTCAGCAACTGCGCCTTATCGATCAGCACATCCTCCGGCGCCCTTGGGTCTTCCTTGCGGAAGTAGTTGCGGAATCCGTCCGCGGCCGGCTCGAGTACGGCGAACGACTCCACATCTGTGTGCTCTTGCGACGCATCCGTGCGTCCGGGCGAGAAGGGAACCTTCACGTCGTGCCCGGCTCGTTTCGCGGCTTCCTCGACGGCCGCGCAGCCGCCTAGAACGATCAGGTCGGCCAACGAAACCTTCTTCTTGCCGGTCTGCGAGCTGTCGAACTCCTTTTGAATCGCTTCCAGTTTCTCGAGAACCTTCGCCAGAGCGGACGGCTCGTTCACGTCCCAATTCTTCTGCGGCGCGAGGCGAATGCGCGCGCCGTTCGCGCCGCCACGCTTGTCGGAACCGCGGAACGTCGCCGCCGACGCCCATGCCGTCGTGACCAGTTGGGAGATCGACAGTCCGGAGGCGAGGATCTTGGCCTTTAGCGCGGCAACATCCGCATCACCGATCAATGTATGGTCCACAGCCGGAATCGGGTCCTGCCAAAGTAGCGGCTCGGCGGGAACCAGCGGGCCAAGGTAACGCGAGAGCGGCCCCATGTCGCGGTGCGTCAGCTTGAACCACGCCTTGGCGAATGCATCGGCCAGTTCCTGCGGATTCTCGAGGAAGTGCCGCGAGATCGGCTCATAGATCGGGTCCATCCGCAGCGCGAGATCGGTGGTGAACATGATCGGAGCGTGGCGCCTCGATTTATCGTGCGCGTCCGGAACCGCCTTCGCGGCGGCGCCGCCCTTCGGAACCCACTGGTAGGCGCCCGCCGGGCTCTTCGTCAGCTCCCACTCATACCCGAACAGGTTCTCCAGATAATTGTTGTCCCACTTTACCGGGTTGGCCGTCCACGCGCCTTCCAATCCGCTGCCGATCGTATCGACGCCTTTGCCGGCGCCGAAAGTATTCTTCCAACCGAGACCCTGCTCCTCGATGCCCGCGCCCTCAGGCTCGGGACCGACATACTTGCCCGGATCGGCCGCGCCGTGCGCCTTGCCGAACGTGTGCCCGCCCGCAATGAGCGCCACCGTCTCATAGTCGTTCATCGCCATGCGTGCGAACGTCTCGCGAATATCCCGCCCTGCGGCAACCGGATCCGGCTTTCCGTTAGGCCCTTCCGGATTCACGTAAATGAGGCCCATCTGAACCGCGGCCAGTGGATTCTCCAGGTTCCGATCGCCACTGTAGCGCTCGTCCGCCAGCCATTTGCCCTCAGAACCCCAGTAAATGTCCTCCTCGGGCTCCCACACGTCCTCGCGTCCGCCGCCGAAACCGTAAGTCTTCAACCCCATCGAGTCCAATGCCACGTTCCCGGCGAGAACCATGAGGTCGCCCCAGGAGATTTTCCGGCCGTACTTCTGTTTGATCGGCCACAGCAGGCGCCGTGCCTTATCGAGGTTCACATTGTCCGGCCAGCTATTGAGAGGGGCAAAACGTTGCGAGCCGGAGCCCGCACCGCCCCGGCCGTCGCCGATGCGATAGGTGCCCGCGCTGTGCCACGCCATGCGGATGAAAAGCGGCCCGTAGTGGCCGTAGTCGGCCGGCCACCACTCCTGCGAGGACGTCATCAATTCATGAAGGTCCTTGACCACGGCATGGAGGTCGAGACTCTTGAATTCCTTCCGGTAGTTGAACTCCTCGCCCATCGGATTCGAGAGCGGGGAGTGCTGGCGCAGCATCTTCAGGTTCAGTTGATTCGGCCACCAGTCCGCATTCGTCGCGGCCCCGGCCGCTGTGTGTCTGTGGGCGGCGCCCGTTACCGGGCACTTCGTTTCGGTTGACAAGTGTTACTCCTGTTCCTTCGATTTGGTCAAAACACTAAGACGAACTACGTGGGGAAACCCGTCGCGAAGCGCACTTCGCGCACAGCCCCCGGAAAATGAGCTCGCATTCGCGAAGAGTCCGTGTACCGAGGTAGCCGGACTCGGGCGTGGACACGTCGTACCAATCCACGTCCTCCACCTTGCCGCAGCGGTCGCAGATGAAGTGGTGATGGCGCATGCCTTTGGCATCGAATCGCGCAGCCCGGCCTTCGGCGGCTACCTCCCGCACCAGACCCACCTGCACCAGATCCCGCAGATTGTTGTAGATCGTGGCCCGCGAAGACCGCGGATCCACCCGATTCACGGCCTCGAAGATCTCCCCCGCCGTGGGATGCTTGGTCTGTCCCATCAAGAACGCCATGACCGCGTACCGCTGCGGAGTGCACCGCAACCCGCTGCCCTCCAGCGAGCGTTTAATGGCCTCGGCATCCATCGATAGTTTAGATTATATCTAATCTGACAATGAGTCAAGACGTATGCCGGCGGCTTCTATTGCGATCGGAAATCCGGCGGATCCGTGGGAATGACTCACGAACGGGCAGACGAAAGGATATGCTATGCGCCGCTCGGCAAGAAGGCTTGCGGGGGATGAGAGGAGTGGCGGGGACGACGGGGCTCGAACCCGCGACCTCCGACGTGACAGGACTGAGGCCAAGTCGGCGGTGAGGATCAATTTGCTTCAATTTCGGCTCATTGCGCGCATCGCGTGGTGGCCGTTCTTGCGCTGTTACAGTAGGTGCTACAGTTCGCGGCGATCAATTTATGCCAGATGTGGCATAGAATGGGCTGTGCCGGAGAAACCTGTCCAACCGCGCAAGCTGGTCTGGCTGGTGGTTTTGCTCGACCGTCTATCGAACTTCCCGCCCTTGGTTCGACAAAAGCCCGGCATCGCGCTCGACCAGGCGCAAGTCGGCCGGTGGCACGAAAGCGCGAAAATCGTGCGAGGCTTCCCCGAGACCGTCTGACAGTTACGCGCGGACGACCCGAGCGGGACGTATCGGGCAGTCTACGTCGCGCAACTCGGGGAGGCGACCTACGTTCTTCATGCTTTTCAAGAGAGGGCAACGTCTGGAATCGCGGCTCCCCGGCGCGAGTTGGACCTGATGCGGCAACGGCGCCAGCTTGCCTGCAAGCTGGCCGGGAAGTGAGGAGAGGCAACATGCCGAACCGAGAATCAACGCCGAGTTCCAGGAACGTATTCGCGGACCTGAACCTCCCGCATGCGGATGACCTCTTGGCGAACGCCGAGTTGGCCGCAAAAATTATCGCCGAACTCCATCGGCGTAGGCTCACGCAGAGCCAGGCAGCCGAAATCCTCGGAATCGATCAGCCCAGGGTGTCTGCTCCGAAGCAGGGGAAGCTTTCCGGTTTCTCGGTCGAACGGCTGTTGCGGCTGCTGTTGTGGCTCGGGCGTGATGTGGAAATCACGGTTAAAGGCAGGTCCAAACCACGATCAGCGGCCAGACTTCGCCTCGCGTGGCTGTCCGACGCGAGCCTGGTGACCGGCGAGAGGCCAAGTCGACGGGTCGGCGTGATGGGTCAAGTTGATATCGAACAGCCCACCTTGCGAATGGCGCAAATCAGAAGTTGTGCGATGCAGCACGGTTGTTCGGTGAACTCTCAGCATCTTCTAGAAAACTTTGTGCTAGACTGAAGCGCAAGTCTTTCCGTTCTCGTATCGTGACATAGATTATGGACGCGGACGCCTTGGGGAGTGGGTCCAGTCTAGTCGCGCTCATGGAAGCAGCCGAGCGCGGCAACAAGTCTGCTGTGGATGCGCTGTTCACCGCCCTTTACCGCGAATTGCGCCGGATTGCCAAGAATGAATTAGCACGGCACGGTGCACCGGTGAGCCTCAGCGCGACAACGCTCCTGCATCAGGCCTACGTCGAAATCGCCGGCAGAGGGGGAACGTCCTTCCCCGATCGCAACAGATTCATGGGTTATGCCGCTCGCGTAATGCGGGGTTTGATCATCGATCACGCGAGAAGCCGGTCTGCGCGGAAACGTGGCGGCCAGTTCGAAATCACGGCGCTTGGCGCCGAAGTTGAGGATGCGCCCGATTGCCGGGGGCTCGTTCGGATCAGCGATGCGCTCGACGAACTGGCCCAAGCCGAGCCTTCTCTTGCGGAAGTCGTCGATTTGAAGTTCTTCTGCGGCTTTTCATTTGCGGAAATCGCGGCAATGAAAGGCCTGTGCGAACGGACGATCCAGCGCGACTGGGAGAGAGCACGCATCTACCTCCATCGAAGCATTCGTCCGGACTTGCAGATTTGAGAAGCCATGTCCGCATTGAGCCCTGAACAATGGCAGGAAATCAGCCCGTACCTGGACCATGCCCTGTCGCTGCCGGAGCAGCAGCGCGCTGAATGGTTGACGGATTTCCGCACGCAACGATCTGATATTGCCAATCTCATGGAGGAGCTCCTGGAGGAACATGACGCGTTATCCCAGGAACATTTCCTGGAGAGTCAACCACATCCACCAAACGGGGATTCCTTAACTGGGGAAACGGTCGGGCCCTACAAGCTCATCTCGCGGATAGGCGAGGGTGGAATGGGTAACGTCTGGCTCGCCGGGCGCGCAGATGGCCGCTTCGAGCGCCGGGCGGCGCTCAAGTTCCTCAACTTCGCCGTAGCCTCCCGAGGCGCGGTCGAAAGATTCCAGCGCGAAGGCAGAATTCTCGGCCAGTTGGTTCATCCCCATATCGCCGAATTGATGGATGCCGGTGTAACTCCCAAGGGAGAACCCTATCTTGTTCTTGAGTACGTGGAGGGAAAACCCATCGACGAATACTGCGACGAGCACACCCTCGGATTGAACGCGCGCATCGCGCTTTTCCTGAATATCCTGGCCGCCGTCGCGCAGGCTCACGCCAATCTTGTCGTTCACCGGGACATTAAGCCATCGAACATTCTCGTCAGCGACAAGGGCGAAGTGAAGCTCCTGGACTTCGGCATCGCCAAGCTCCTCGCTGAGGACGCAAGCCGGGCCGCCGCGACAAGGCTTACTCTCGAAGGCGGAAGTCCCATGACTCCGCTCTTTGCGGCGCCGGAACAGGTGACAGGTGGCCCCGTCACAACCGCAACGGATGTGTACGCGCTCGGCGTGTTGCTATTCCTGCTTCTGACTGGACAACATCCGGCCGGTCCGGGGCCGTACTCCCCGGCCGAGCTAATCAAGGCCATCACGGAGACCGAACCGCCGCGGCTTTCGGACGCGGTGCCCGCGCGGGGGGAAGCGATTGCGAGGAAACGGGACGCGTCACCGGAAAAGCTACAGCGGAGTCTGCGGGGCGATCTGGAGATCATCGTCGGGAAGGCCCTCAAGAAGAATCCAATTGAACGCTACGCCTCCGTAACGGCATTCGGAGACGACCTGCGCCGCTATCTGAGGCATGAGCCCATCGGCGCGCGCCCGGACGCGGTTTCCTACCGCCTGCGCACGTACGTTCGCCGCCACCGCGTGGGCGTTGGCGCCGCAGCGGGACTCGTATTCCTGTTCGCTGGATTTTCGGCGATTCAAGCTATCGAGCTGAGGCGCATCACCCGCGAGCGCGACCGCGCGGACCGCATCGCGGACTTCATGACGGGAATCTTCAAGACTTCCGACCCGAACGAGCATGCGGGCCTGGCAGTCACCGCAAGGGAGGTCCTGGATAAGGCCGCCCATGACATTCGCGGCAATCTAAGTAACGACCCCGGACTTCGCGCACAGATGCTCCACGTCATGGGACGCGCGTACCTGAATCTCGGGCTCTTCTCCCGGGCCGAGCTTCTTTTCAAGGAAGGCATTCAGGCAAGCCAATCCATCGGGGAGCAGAACAGCTTGGACACGCTCACCACGATTCACGATCTGGCCTGGGCCGTACTGCAACAGGGCCGCGTTGTCGAGGCCGAGACCATGGAACGGAATCTCCTTGAAACGCAGCGCCGCGTGCTTGGCCCGGAACACGGGGACACGCTGGCAACCACGGAAGAACTTGCATTCACGGTGTGCAACGAAGGCAAGGGCCGGTGCGCGGAGGGAACCGAGCTGACCCGGCACGTGCTGGCCCAGCACGAACGCACACTCGGTCCGGACGCCTTCTACACCCTCGCCACAATGAACAACCTTGCCATAATGCTGGCGGGCGACGGCCGGCTGGAGGAAGCCATTAAACTCCAACAAGAATCCCTGAAACGGCATCTCCGCAAGTTCGGTCCCGAAAACATTGGCACGGCCAATGCCATGCTAAACCTGGGCGAGTTTCAAAGAGACGCCGGGCAAGAGGACGAGGCTGAGGCGACGCTGGAAAAACTCCTCGCAATGGAGAAGCGCGCTTTTGCGCCGGATCAAGGTGAAACCGCTCAAACAAAGTACGATCTCGCGTCCGTCCTTCTCCGCAAGGGCCAACCGGACCGGGCAGTGGCATTGCTGCGCGAGACGCTCGGAGGCGAGGTGCCTCGGACTGTCCAAGGACTGCCGACCGATCCTTTGTTCGCCCCTCTCCGCAACGATCCTCGCTTCAAGGAGCTGTTGACCTCGCTGCAGAAGCGGTTACCGCCACAATCCCCGCCCAAGGCCAATTAAGTCGGTTCGCGCCGCCTGTCGTCTTTTCCCCGCCGTTTCCGATTTTGAGGAGTAGAAGCCGGGAACACACACCAACCCCACCCCGGCGCCGGGTTCTGAAGGAGGATCTTTCTATGAGCAGCTTGGCCCAGCGGATTTGCGGCATCCGATATCTGCGGCAGCTTTCGAGTATGACACGCTACAGGCGCGGCCTGATGCTCGCCGCGCTGGCGGTTGGCGCGATGTTCCTGGCGCTTCAGGTAGCGAGCGGAGACGAGGGGCCTTTCACGACGCTGTTTTCGTTCATTCCTAACGGCGTGTCTTTTCCGAATCCAAATGGAGCGTCGCAGACGTACAGCGCGAACGGCGGAGGGATCGATCTAAGCGGGCCGTTCTTTCAAAGCTTAGGAACGAACGGACGGGCTTGCAGCACGTGCCATGCGCCGGGTGATGGCATGTCGGTTTCGGCGGCGAATGTGGAGTTGCGCTTCTTGTGGACGCAAGGCACGGATCCGATCTTCCGCCCGGTGGACGGATCGAACTGCGACCACGACATCGACGTTTCAACGGCTGCGGGAAGGTACGAGGCGTACAGCCTGCTGCGGACGCGAGGCTTGTTCCGCATTGGAATCTCCGTACCTGCGAATGCGGATTATGCGGTCGCTAGCGTGCAAAACCCATACGGCTGCAACGAAACCGATACGATCTCGATGTACCGGCGGCCGCTGCCGGCGACGAACTTGCGCTTCCTTAGCGCGGTAATGATCGATGGGCGGGAGTCGTCGCCAGCCACTGGAACGACGAAGATCCTTTTTAGTAACTACCCGGGCGCGCTGCGGAGCGACATCCTGCATCAAGCCATGGACGCCACCAACGGCCACGCCCAGGCATCGCCTCCTTTGACTCTTTCAGACCCCCGGCTCGCAACCATCGTGAATTTCGAGATGGGTCTGACTACGGCCCAAGCATTCAGCAACCGCGCCGGACTGTTGAACGCGCAAGGAGCGAATGGCGGACCCAAGGCGCTCTTGGGTCAGACGTTCTTCATCAGCATGAATTCCAGCGTGCATACCCTGCTGCCCCAGTTCGAGCAGCCGGGTGGGCTGGTCACGGCCGGAGATGGGCAGTCCACGCCGGCGATCTTCAACACCTTCGATGCGTGGGCGGATTTGCCCGCATCCGACCCGCGAGCGGCAGTGGCGCGCGGACAGGCGATTTTCAATTCGAAGCCGATCAACATCACGGGCGTGGCCGGAATCAACGACGATGTGTCCGCAGGCGGACTTGTCGCGGGAGGCATTCCTTCCCTCAGAGGGACGTGTGGTACTTGCCACGATACGCCGAACGTGGGCGATCACTCCTTCCCGACGCCGCTTAACATCGGGACCGGCGATCCCGGCGCGGTGAACGTATCGGTGAACCTCGGGGGCTTGGATATCAGCTACTTGCCGAGCATCACGGTTTGCAAGGCCGATGCGGCGACAGGCCTGCCAACAAACAACTGCAAGACGACAACGGACTTGGGGCTGGCGCTGATCGACGGCAAGTTCGACCACGTCGGCAAGATTAAAGGGCCGATACTGCGCGGCCTTTCAGCGCGCGCCCCATATTTCCACAACGGATCAGCCCGAGCCCTTTTGGACGTTGTGCGATTCTATGAAACACGTTTTGGGTTTGCTTTAACGCCCCGGGAGGAATCGGATCTAGTCGCGTTCTTGAGCGCTCTCTGACCCGAAAAGTCGCCGACTCACGGATCTGACGCTCAGTTGGTCCGTCGTAGGCCGCGACACCGGAATGTCCACGTGGTACTCGCTGGCCAGCATCGCTCGGAGTTACGGGCCCATAAACCCACACTGGGCGGCAATAGCGGCGGCCCCGAAGTATCGCTGCATCAAAAGCTTGGGCGGAAAACTGTAGCAGCTACCGTAGCACCGGCGAAGATCAGCCGAAAGTACCCCTCTTCAGATGGCTGTAAGTGGTTGAAAGGAGTGGCGGGGACGACGGGGCTCGAACCCGCGACCTCCGACGTGACAGGCCGGCGTTCTAACCAACTGAACTACGTCCCCGAAATCGAAAACGTCGGAAATTCCAGACTAGCACGACCGCCTGCTGCGCTCAACTCTCAGCCTTCCGGGTCGGGGTGCACGACTGGAAAGTGATTGAAACGGGAGAAAGGGTGTCTGGCTGCGATTGCGCCAGGGTGTCTGACAGCGTATACTGCTGTCAGGAGGATCCATGCCCGCTTCCGATCTCGATGCTCTGCGTCAGCAACGCGAGCAACTTAAAACCCAGTTGGCTACCATCGGGGACATGCGGCCTG
>JAJYCN010000209.1 GCA_021778335.1 Acidobacteriota bacterium
GGTGACGGCGTATTTGCCGGAGTTCGAGAACGGGCACAGCAATATAACGCTGCGGGATTTGATGACGCATTTTTCCGGGCTGCCGCCGGATTTGGTGTTGAAGCCGGTGTGGAGCGGGTACCAGACGGGGATTGAGAAGGCGCTCGCGACGATGCCGGACCATCCGCCGGGGACGCATTTCACCTACAGCGACATCAATTTTATTTTGCTCGGCGAGATTGTGCGGCGGGTGAGCGGGGAGACGCTGGACGAGTTTGCGATGCAGACGGTGTACAAGCCGCTGGGGATGAAGGACACGGAGTTCCGGCCGCCGGCGTCACTGAAGGGGCGGATTGCGCCGACCGAGATCGACACGGAGACGGGGGTTCCGTTCCGGGGGGTGGTACACGACGAGACGTCGCGGTATATGGGCGGCGTGGTGGGGCACGCGGGTCTGTTTTCGACGGCGGCGGACATGGCGAAGTACGCGCAGATGCTGCTCGACGAGGGAGCGTATCCGGGCGGGCGGATTTTTTCGGCGGCAACGGTGCGGAAGTTCACGACGCCGGAGACGCCGGCGAACCAGCCGATTCTGCGCGGGTTCGGGTTCGACATCGACTCGCCGTTTTCCTCGAACCGCGGGGATTTGTTTCCGATCGGGTCGTATGGGCACACGGGATTTACGGGGACGGATTTGTGGATCGACCCGAAGAGCCGGACGTATGTGATTCTGTTGACGAATTCCGTGCATCCGCACCGGGGGAAGCCGGGGGTGATTTCGCTGCGGGCGCGGGTGGCGACGGTGGTGGCGGCGGCGTATGGGTATGGCGGTCCGGGGGTGGAACTGACGGGTTATAACGAGACGCTTTCCGGGCCAGGGGCGCGGCGGACGGTGGAGCGGAATTCGCCGGTGGAGAACGGAGTGGATGTGCTGGCGAAGGACCATTTTTCCGGGCTGGCGGGGCGGCATATCGGGTTGATCACCAACCACACGGGATTGAGCCGGGACGGGAAGCGGAATATCGACGGGATGCGGGCTGCCGGGGTGGATATCCAGGCGATATTTTCGCCCGAGCACGGGATTGCGGGGGCCGAGGATCAGCCGAATATCGGCAACAGCCGGGACCAGGCGACGGGGATTCCGATTTACAGCCTGTTTCACGGGAAAACGCGGCGGCCGGCGGAGGAGATGCTGAAGGGCGTCGATACCTTGGTTTTCGACATACAAGATGTGGGCGCGCGGTTTTACACGTATTCGTGCACGCTGGTTTATTCGATGGAAGAGGCTGAGAAGCGGGGCATCGTGTTTTATGTGCTGGACCGGCCGAATCCGATCACGGGCGTGCATGTGGAGGGTCCGATGCTGGACGAGGCGCTGAGTTCGTTTGTGGGCTGCGCGGATGTGCCGGTGCGGCATGGGATGACGCTGGGCGAGTTGGCGGAGTATGTGCGCGGGGAGCGGCACATGAAGCTGGACCTGCGGGTGGTTCAGGCGACGGGTTGGGAGCGGGGGGACTGGTTCGACTCGACGGGGTTGACGTGGGTGGATCCTTCGCCGAACATGCGGAGCCTGAACGCGGCGATATTGTATCCGGGGCTGGCGATGCTGGAGGCGACGCCGGGTTATTCGGTGGGGCGGGGAACGGACGCTCCGTTCGAGCAGGTGGGCGCCAAGTGGCTGAACGGGGAAGAACTGGCGGCGTTTTTGAACAAGCGGTTTATTCCGGGGATTCGCGTGTATCCGACGCGGTTCAAGCCGGCGTCGGGTCCTGGAGCGGGGGAATGGCTGAACGGGGTGCGGTTTGTGATTACGGACCGGGACAGGTTCAACAGCGTGGATTTCGGGCTGGACCTGGCGGCGGCGCTGCGGGAGCTTTATCCGGGGAAGATGGAGTGGCACGCCGACCGGTTTTTGATCGGGAACCAGGCGACGCTCGAAGGGTTAATGGGGACGAAGCCGGTGGGGACGCTGATTGAGGACACGCTTACCCGGCTGCGCGATTACATCGAGCGGCGAGAAAAATATCTCCTCTACCCCGGGGCGATGGTTCGTTAAGGGCGGCCGCCGTTCAGGCGACCGCGACTTTTGCGCCGGCGAGAGCCTTGCCCTCGGACTTGGGCTTGTTCTTGCTTCCGGGCGGGCGGCCGCGGCGTTTGACCTCCTGCATCCAGGCGGGCGGACGTCCCCGCCGTTTGCCGCGGCCTCGGGCGAGGCGCTCGAGGCTCAAAATCGCTTCTTCAATTTGTTCCCGCTCCTGCCGTAAATCGGCGAGCATCTTGATGACGTCCATCGAATTACCTTTCCAAACCATCGATCTTCCGCTGGGAGCCGCCCGTTCTGAAACGCGAACATGGCGAGATCCGAAAACAGCGCTTGTACAGCAGTTATAGTCGATCCTCGTCCGAAATTCAAGTACTTTGTTCGGAATTCCGAACACGGCATACCCTAAAGGAGTACTAGTTGCAGATGGCCCCCCACCCTCGGCCGGGGAGGATTAAGGCTGGGCGGACCGGCGCCAGTAGAGATAAAGGGGGACGCCGGCGGCGATAATTCCAAGTCCGAGGAGCGATTCGCGCGGGCTTTTGAAGAGGGTAGAGAGAATTAAGGCGATGAGGGTGGCAATAAAGACGATGGGGATGAAGGGGTAACCGAGGGTGCGGTAAGGGCGGGGCAGATCGGGGCGTTTGAAGCGCAAAACGATGACGGCGGAAGCGGCTAAGGCGTAGAAGATGGCGCTCGAGAAGATGACATAGGTGAACAACTGGTCATAGCGGCCGCTGAGGACGATGACGGAGGACCAGGCGCCGAGCAGGAGGATGGAGTGGCTGGGGGTGTGCCAGCGGGGGTGGACTTTGCCGATGGCGGAGAAGAAGCGGCCGTCGAGGGCCATGGCGTAGGGGACGCGGGAGCCGGTGAGGATGGAGCCGTTGAGGGCGGCGAAGATGGAGAGCATGGCGGCGACGGAGACGAAGCCGGCGCCCCAGGAGCCGAGGGAGCGGCGGACCATTTCGCTGGCCACGCGGTCGGTGACGGCGACGGTGGAGGAGGGCAGGACGTAGAAGTAGGCGGCGTTGATGGTGATGTAGATGGCGACGACGGCGAGGGTTCCGAGGATGAGGGCGAGGGGGAGATTGCGGTGGGGTTTTTCGATCTCTGACGAGACCATGCTGACGTTATTCCAGCCGTCGTAGGCCCACATGGCGGCGACGAGGGCGGCGAAGAAGCCGGCGATTCCTCCGGTGGAGGGTGCGGAGGAGTGGAAGTTGGCTACGGCGCCCTGGCCTCCGGTGAAGCCGACGACGATGATGGCGACGATTAAAGAGACTTTGGCGATGGTGACGGCGACCTGGACGCCGCCGCCGAGTTTGGCGCCGTAGTGGTTGAGGACGGAGAGGAAGAGGATGACGGCGATCGAGAGGAGCTGGCCGTAGCGGATTTCGAGCGGGCGTCCGCCTTCGCCGAAGGGGAGCGGCGTGACGACCCAGATTTTTTCGAGCGGTGGGTAGAAATTGGCCAGGTAGAGAAAAAAGCCGGTGGCGAGGGTGGCGACCGAGCCGGATTTTCCGACCCAGAGCTGGAACCAGCCGTAGAGGTAGGCGGTGAGGGGTCCGTAGGCTTCCGAGAGGTAGACGTATTCGCCGCCGGCGCGGGGCATGGCGGAGGCGAGTTCGGCGTAGGTGAGTGCGCCGCAGAGGGAGAGGAGTCCGCCGACGGCCCAGACGGCGAAGACGCGCCAGGGGGCGCCGACGTTTTGGACCATGGTTTTGGGGACGAGGAAGATACCGCTGCCGATGACGGTGCCGACGACGATGGAGGCGGCGCTCCAGAGGCCTAGTTGGCGTTTGAGGGTATCAGGGCGTGGGGTCATGGGAGGGTCAGTAAGAGACGGCCGGGTGTTGGGTGGGAGTGGGGGCCGGCGCTCCCTCGCGGTCGCGGCTCGGTTTGGGTTTCGGGTTGGTCGGGGTTGAGGGTTGGGTCAGGTTGCGCGTGCGTTCGGGTGGTGGGTTAGTTCGCGGCATCGTTGGTCCGGGTGTTTGGGAAGAAGAGTGAGGCGGCGAGGCCGGCGAGGAAGGCGGCGGAGGTTCCGGCCAGCACGTACCAGGTGAAGGCGACGGGGGTGAAGAGTTTCAGGGCGACGGTGGAGACGAGGCCGGCGGCCATTCCGACCATGGCGGCGGATTCGCCGACGCGGCGGGTGAGGGTACCTAAGAGGAAGACGCCGAGGAGGCCTCCGTAGAGGATGGAGGCGATGGAGAGTCCGGCTTCGAGCACGGAGCCCCAGTGGCGGGCGATGAGGCCGATGGTGACGAGGACTCCGGCCCAGGCGGCGGTCATCCAGCGGGCTTGGGAGAGCATTTTCGATTCGGCGGGGCGGGAGTGGAGGCGGGCGTAGACGAAGTCCATCATCGTCGTGGAGGCGAGGGAGTTGAGGGCGGCGCTGAGGTTCGACATGCCGGCGGCGAGGATGGCGGCGATGGCGAGGCCGGCGATGCCTTGGGGCAAGTGGTTCCAGACGAAGTCGGGATAGATGCGGTCGGCGGGGTTGGGGGCGGGGGTGTGGGTGAGGCCGTAGTAGACGTAGAGAAGTGCGCCGATCAACAGGAAGAGGGTGAACTGGATGAAGATGACGGCCCAGCTCGAGAAGAGGGCGAGGCGGCTTTCGCGGATGTTGCGGGCGGCGAGCAGGCGCTGGACCATGAGCTGTTCGGTGCCGTGGCTGGCGGTGGTGAGGAAGCAGCCGCCGAGGATTCCGGCCCAGAAGGAGTAGCTGCGGCTGAAGAAGGCGAGGGAGAAAGAGAAGCGGAAATCGAAGAGGGCGAATTTGCCGGCGGCGGAGGCGGAGTGGAAGGCGGGGAGCCAGCCGCCGGGGATCTGGTGGAGGAGGACGATGAAGCTGACGGCGGCGCCCAGGACGTAGAGGATCATCTGGACGACGTCGGTCCAGATGACGGCGGCGAGTCCGCCTTCGAAGGTATAGAAGAGGGTGAGGCAGACGATGACGAGGATGGAGGCGAGCTCGCTCAGCTCGGGGGCGTGCCAGCGGGAGTAGAGGGGTCCGAGGACGACGTTGACGATGAGGGAGAGGGCGAAGACGCGGACGCCTTCGGCGAGGGCGCGGAGGACGAGAAATGTTCCGGCGGTGAGGCGGCGGAGGCGCTCGCCGAAGCGGTTGCGCATGAGCTCGTAGGCGGTGAACATTTCGCCCTGGAAGTAGAGCGGGAGGAAGAGGGTGGAGATGACGAGGCGGGCGAGCAGGTAGCCGAAGACGACTTGGAGGAAGCCGAAGTTGCCGTTGAAGGCGAGGGCGGGGGTGCCGATGACGGTGAGGGTGCTGGTTTCGGCGCTGACGATGGAGAGGGAGATGGCCCACCAGGGGGTGGTACGGCCGCCGAGGAAGTAGTCGCGGAGGCCGGTTTGGCGGGTGCGGAAGCGTGCTCCGAACCAGGTGATGCCGGCGAGGTAGGCGGCGATCACCAGGAGGTCGAGAGCATGCATCAAAGAGGGGATGGTAGCACGGGGCGGTAAGGGGGCTTCACGATTACAGCGTCGAAGGGTGGGGCGCCGGGAATGCGGAGATTCGGGGGGACGCGGTCATCGGAGAACGAGAGACACGCGTCCGTGTTCTCTGCGTGCCGGCGTCACGGTGATTTCGACGTTCTGCCCCAGGGCGTTCAGGAAGTCCATGAGACGCTCGACGGAAAAGTTACCCGATTGGCCTCGCATCAGAGCTGAGACATGGGGTTGTTTGATGCCAAGTATCTCTCCGGCCGCGGCCTGAGTGATCCTGCGACTCTTGATGATTCGATAGATCTGAAGGGTGAGCCGGGCCTTGAGTTGTTCGCGGGCCGGGTTAGGGAACCCCAGATCCTGAAAAATGTTCCCGCTGCCTTCCCGGATGGCGACTTTCTTCCTGCTCATTTTCAATATCGGGGCCTCGGGAAGCCTTTCAGATCCTTCCGCGGCGAACCGGCCCGACGGAGCGGCTTCAGGGGTTCTTCTTTCATTCCAGTATACGTATTTCAGTATAACGAGCTCCGTTGCCGCCGGCGCCGATGCGCGAGAGGATCTCGTAAGGTCCGAGCTTCGTTCCGAGGGTCATGGGAGTCTCCGCTGCAGCTCGTCGAAGAAGTTAAACAGGAAGGTGACGCGGGCCGGGCTGGCGGCGGAAGGCGAGGTTTGGCGTTGCGCTAGCACGGCGAAGCGCTTGCCGTCGGGAGCGAGATCGAGGTTGGACGGTCCGACGGAGAAAAGCGGCTTGTCATACCAGAGGTGCGGCTTGCCGGGAACGAAGGAGGAGCCTTGCACGGTGTAATCCAGCACCATGATGCGGTCATCGGCGGTTTCGTAGAACAGTTCATGACTTTTCTTCGACCAGAAGGCGAACCGCCCGCCGCCGCTGGAAATTTGCGATCTGCCTCCGTTCGCGTTGGGAAACGGACGGACGTAGATTTCATCGGTTCCCGACTCATTCGAGCGGTAGGCGATCCAGTGGCCGTCGGGAGAGAACATCGGAACCACCTCGCTGGCCGGCGTGCTGAGGTACGGCTCGGGCTTACCCGGCTTGGGGTGGTCCGGATCGCTCAAGTCCAGCGGCAAGGTCCAGAGATGCCAAGCACCCGCGGCAGTCGACTGGAAGTACGCCAGGCGCCGGCCATCGGGAGAGAATGACCACGGGACCATGAGGTCGGGTTTTTTCAACAGGGTTTCGACAGGACCGGCGCCGTCGCTGCGGACCCAGGAGATGTTGAAACCGTTGGCGGCGGATGCAAGAGCAAGGTGTTTACCGTCGGGCGCCCAGACGCCGACGGATGAGCTGCCGCTGAACGTCATGCGGGTGGGGGTATCCCGGCCGATATCGTAAGTGAGGACATCGCCATCGCTG
The DNA here is from genome assembly GCA_021778335.1 of Acidobacteriota bacterium. Lineage (GTDB taxonomy): Bacteria > Acidobacteriota > Terriglobia > Bryobacterales > Bryobacteraceae > JAJYKC01. The sequence continues at coordinate 6,864 of JAJYCN010000209.1, forward strand.
AATGCCAGCTTTCGCCCATCCGGGGAGAAGCTGGGGTTCATGTAGGAGCCGGGGGCGGAGACGAGAGGCTGGAGCTTGCCCGAGCTATCCAGCCAGTCGATCTCCAATCCCTGCCGGCTGGTCTTCCCTGCGTGATAGACGAATGTTCCGGAGCCCGAGACATCGAACTGACCGTCGCCGGTAAGTGGGTCGCCGGCGACGTCCTTCACGATTGGCACGGGCGCGCCGAGGGCTTCCAGTTTGGCCAAGTCGAACTTCACTCCGAAGAGGGTTCCCTGGTGCACAAAGATCAGGTGGCCGCTGGGCAGATAGTGGCCATGGTATCCGCCGCTTTGTACGATTTTGACCTGACCGGTCTTGAGCGACAAGACTTCGATGTTGGCGTCATCCCAGGTGATCTGGGGTGTGGAAGCGGTGAAGAGCACTGCGTTGCCGCCCGGCATCACTTGTGGCCAGCGATGGCTGTGATCGCCCGGTGCGAGCCGGGTCAAAGTCCGCGGTGTGCCTCCGGAGGCGGGAATCCACACGAGAGGCCACAACGGTGAGGCCGCCGCCACAATGCGATTGTCCTCGCCCCAGCTTGCGCCGAATGAACTGGGCGCGGAACACAGCGCCACCGGCGCGCCGCCTTCGACGGAAATTTTCTTGAGCTGCCCTCCGGCGAAGAAGCCGATCCACTGGCCATCGGGAGAGAAGAACGGCCTGTTTCCGTCTTCCGTGCCCGGCAGGAGAGTAGGTTCGGGCTGATCGAGCTGGCGGGTGGCGAGCACCTGTTTGCCGTTGGGCCCGCGAGCGGGATAGACGATGCGCCGGCCGTCGGGCGAGATGGCGACTGTCGTGTCGGGACCTGCAATCGCGTTCGGGCCGAGGTCCACGGTGAGTATGGTGAGGGGATGATCGACGGGGCGAGTGGCGCGCCAGAGGGTAATGCCGAGGCCCACTGCGATAGTCACCGCGGAAGCCGTTAGGATCCAGGGCCAATGGCTCTTCCCGGCGGCGGCCGGGGATTCGGGAGTATCGAGCAGGTCCCAGGCATCGCCGATGTCGCGCAAGCGGTTATTCGGATCTTTTTCCAGGCAGCGGCGCAGGAGGCGGCGCACTTTGGGCGGCGCTTGGGAGAGATCCGGTTCCGTCTTGACCACTGCGGCGAGAATATCGGCGGTGGTTTCGCCGGTGAAAGCGCGCTGGCCGGTGAGTATTTCGTAGAGTACGCAGCCGAAGGCCCAGATGTCGGCGCGCTTGTCGACGGGTTTTCCGCGGGCCTGCTCGGGGGCCATGTAGGGGGCGGTGCCGAGGATCATGCCCGCGCGGGTGGGGGACATGGTGATGGTCGGGGAGTTTTCCGGATTCGAGGCGGGCGGGTCAGCGGTCTTGGCGAGGCCGAAATCGAGGACTTTCACTGCGCCGGAGGCGGTGACGAGGATGTTGCCGGGTTTGAGGTCGCGATGGACGATTCCTTTTTCGTGCGCGGCAACGAGCGCTTCGGCGATCTGGCGGGCGTAGTCGAGCGCCTGATCGAGCGGCAGGGGACCTTTGAGGGGTTCGCCGTCGATCAGTTCCATCACTAAGTAATTCGGTCCGACGTCGTAGAGATGGCAGATGTTGGGGTGATTCAGGGCCGCGATGGAGCGGGCTTCGCGTTCGAAGCGTTCGGAAAACTGCTCGGCGGAAATTTTGATGGCGACATCGCGGCCGAGGCGGGTATCCCGAGCTTTGTAAACTTCGCCCATGCCTCCGGCGCCGATGGGCGAAAGGATCTCGTAAGGACCGAGCTTCGTGCCGGGGGTCATTTCTCCAACCCCGCGGCCCAGTTTTGGACGATGGTCAGGCCGCGACGTGCGTCCTGTTTCGCCTCGAGCGCGAGAATGCGCCCGTCCGCGGCGACATCGTAGCTAAAGTACGGCGAAGGTTCGTAGCGGTGGGCGAACAGCTCGTGTGTCGCGCCCACGTCGAGCACTCCGTTCTTTACGCTGACTTCTGTTGCCGTCAGCATCTGGTTTGCTGCGATATAGAAGATCTCTTTGCCGTCCCGCCGCCATCGAGGCAGTCTTCCGCCGGCCGCCGAGATCCGCTGTCTGCCGCCCGGCGAGGGAAACGGCGCGACATAGATTTCCGTGCGTCCCGATTCGTTGGACTCGTAGGCGACCCAACGGCCATCCGGAGAGAACTGGCCGCTGTCTTCGGTGAATTCGGTTCCGAGGAATGGGTAGGGTTTTGATTTTCCGGGGGGGCCGAGAGGGCCGGGAAGCACCCACAAACCGCCCTTGCGTTCGATCAGGAGAAATTTGCCATCCGGCGAAATGCCGTTGACACGATTGTTTTCACCGTCGGCGTAGATGAGTTCTTCCCCGCCGGACAAGTTGACGGGTTTGCGGTAAATATCGAAGTGGCCGTTTCGATTCGAGCTGAAGAAGGCGGTGGCGCCGTCGGGCGAGAAGATCATCTCCTGGTCCCCGCCGGTGGAAGTGAAACGCTGGGCGACACCACGCTCGGCGTCAACGAGCCAGTTGTTCGAGCTGAGATTGTCCTCCTTGAGCACCGCGATGGTCTTGCCGCTGGGCGACAGGCTGATCGCCTGAATCGATCCGGGTTCCCCGATCGTCGAGAGGAGTTTGCCTTTCCGGTCAAGCCACGTGAGCGCGTTCTGACTATACTGCGCGCTTCCGTAGGCGAGTAAGCCCGTAGGCGAAGCGGAAAACGTGGCGATGCCGGTCACCAGTCCGACTCCCAGACCGTCGGCGACCGGCCGCGCGTCGCCGGTCAACGCGAGACGCCGGAGATCGAACGGCCTTGCCATGAGCGTCGTATCCCCGAGGGCGAAGAGCAGGTAGCCGGAAGAATAGATTGCGTTCGAGTCGGCTTCCAGGAGTACTACGCTGCCGGAGGAGGCGAGCGAGCCGAGCCGGATGCGCTTCCTGGGGCCGTTTACGGACGCCATAAACAGGAAATGCACGCCGTCGGGGAGGAACGAGGGCCAACGATGAAACGCTTCGTCCGGGGCGAGGCTGGTCGCGAGGCTGCCGGGTCCGCCCGAGGCCGGGATCTTGTGAAGCGCGCCGTCCTTACCGTTGAAGACGATGTAGCCTTTGGGACTCCAACTCGCACTGGCTCCGTTGAGGCCCGAGGGCACGTCGGCAAGAGTGAGCACCGGGCCGCCGGCCGCCTCGATCCGGTTTAACTTGCCGTTGGCGATAAAGCCGACCGAGTTGCTGTCCGGAGACCAGAGTGTGTATGTGGCGCCCTCCGTGCCGGCCAGGGGCTGCGCGGTGAGCGAATCCAGGGAACGAATCCAAAGCTGGGTTTTGCCGTCACTGGTTTCCGCGCTGAAGGCGATCCGGCGGCCATCCGGCGCCACAGACACCGTGCGCGCGTCGAGGCTCGCGTTTTCGGGAGGGAGGATGGTGGTGCGAACCACGGGCGTCGCGGGGGGCGTTTGACGGAAATACAGGAGCGCCAGAGCCGCCGACGTGAGCGCGAATACGGCAGCAACCGCGGGCCACAGCCAGCGCGACCTGGCGGGAGGCGGCGCGGCGGCCGGGGCCTGTACATCTTTGTCCAACAGGTCCCAGGCATCGCCGATGTCGCGCAACCGTTTCTGAGGGTCTTTTTCGAGACAACGCTTAAGTAGACGGAGGACTTGCGGGGGAACGTTGGAAAGGTCAGGCTCGGATTTCAGCACGGCTGCGAGGATGTCGGACACGGTTTCGCCTTCGAACAGGCGCTGGCCCGTGAGTATTTCGTAGAGTACGCAGCCGAAGGCCCAGATGTCGGCGCGCTTGTCGACGGGTTTTCCGCGGGCCTGCTCGGGGGCCATGTAGGGGGCGGTGCCGA
>JAJYCN010000210.1 GCA_021778335.1 Acidobacteriota bacterium
TCTCATGCATTTCAGTTCGAACGGCAGTTGTTCGCCGCCAACGGCTACGCGGTGCTGAACGTGAATTACCGCGGAAGCTCGGGCCGGGGCGCGGCGTATCAGAAGGCGATCTTTGCCGACTGGGGCCATCTCGAAGTCGAGGACCTGCTGGCCGGAGTGGACGCGATGGTGGCCGAAGGCGTCGCCGACCCGGCGAGGCTTGGCATCGGCGGCTGGAGCTACGGCGGCATTCTCACCGGCTACACGATCGCTTCCGACGGGCGATTCCGCGCGGCGATCAGCGGGGCCGGCAGCGCCAACCAGATCAGCATGTACGGCGTGGACGAGTACGTCGTCCAGTACGACCGTGAGTTGGGCCCGCCGTGGCGCTCGCCGGATCTGTGGGTGAAGATCTCCTACCCGTTCTTCCACGCCGACCGCATTCATACGCCGACGCTGTTTCTTGGCGGCGACAAGGACATGAATGTGCCGCTTGCCGGCGGAGAGCAGATGTACGAAGCGCTGCGATCCCTCGGCGTGCCTACCGAGCTCATCATCTACCCCGGCGCGTTCCACGGAATCACGCGGCCCAGCTACGTGAAGGACCGGCTTGAGCGATACCTCGCCTGGTACGGGAAATACGTTAAGGGCGAAGCGGTTAGTTCTTCGGTTCAACGGGCTTCGTCTTCGGCACGGAGCAAATCGTCTCAATAGGCTGATCGGCTTCGAACAGAAGTCTTGACGGCGGGGGACAGTTTTCTTCCCGCTTAAGCAGCGTCGGCCCCTTCTTGTTGTCTTTTTCGGCCACCACGCTGACTTTCGCCAACGCCGCTTTCATGGCCATGAAGTCGGTTGTCGTCACGACGGCATGCTCCGGCGCGCCGAGGTACATGATTTCGCGCTCGGAGCCGACCATCCGTTCGAAGAACGGAGGATGCGAGCGGAACCAACTTGCGCCGTTCACATAGCCTTCCTTGGTGGCCATCTTGTCGAAGAACCGGATGAAGCCGCTGGTGTCGTACCCCGCTTTCCAGGCGTATTGAATTCCCAGTTGATCCGCCTGGCGTTCGAAATCCCGGCTTACGCCAAGCAGAGTGAGGTTCAAGGTGAGCCCCAGGCCCCAGAAGCCGTACTGAAAGGCGTAATAGGCGCCGATGCTGGCCGCTCCGCCGGTGAACACAATCGCAGCCACCTGTGCCGCCTGGTAAAGAATGGACGCGATCATCGCCTTGGTCATGAGCTTCCGGCCGTGACGCGCCACTACATGCGAGACTTCGTGCGAGATTACCCCGGCCAGTTGCGCTTCGTCGTCCACTGCCTCAAGCAGGCCCCGCTCGACAAAGACGAATCCGCCCGGCAGGGCGAAGGCGTTGATCTCCTTGGAATTGAGGACGGTTACCTGCAGCGGCACCCGGAGATCGGAGTTCCGGGCTACCTTTTGCGCCACGTCCTTGACGTAGTTCACCACGACCGGATCTTCGATTTCCTTCGGCATCATGCCCATCTGCTTCAGGTCGCGGATCGAATTTTCACCGAGCTTGATGTCGTCTTTCTGATCTTTCTCGATCTCGCGGAAACCGATGTCCTTGGCGTCTCCCCAGCGGCGCGTTTTGTAACTTCCGTCGGCGATGCTTTGCCGGATGAGTTTTTCTTCCGCCGGCCATTTCTGAATCACGTCGAGCTTGGCGCGTTTGTTGTCGTAGGCGACCGGGATGGCGTGTTGAGAAATCAGGTCGGCCTGCTGCTTCAGATCCCGGGCGTCCTGAATCTCACAGTGAAGGTTGTGGCGTTCGGCGTCGGTAATGTCCTTCTTCAGCGAATCTTGCGCGGCCTCGACCCGCCGCTGGTATTCGCCGGCGACGCCCTTGAACTTGCCGAGGCAATAGTCTTCGCCCTGGTTCAAATACTCACGCATCTTCGCGACCTGGCTGTCGCTGTACTCCAGCTTCGCCGCGGTTTCAAACAGCGTCAGGTAGGACTTCTTGAGGTCTTCCTGGAGCGGCTCGAAAACGGCGGATACAGGCTTGGTTTCGGGCAGAGTAGCCCGGTGCGTGCCGCCGCAGCCGATTGACGTGACAAGCAGTAACTCGCAGCACAACAACGCCGTGAGCCCGCGGGCACCGGTCCATTTCTCTTTCTCTGGCATCGCCACCTCCCGGGCCAGCGCGAGCCCCGCGCAGCCTGTCCCAATGGCGATGGGAGCAATTCAGATGCCAGGCGAAATCCGGCCTTACTTTGCGCCTTCGGGGGCCCAGACCGTTTCCGCGCCGATGATTTCGGTGTTGGGCGCCTCGGCCACGAACTTCACGCGCTGAAAGCTGGGCTTTTTTTCGGGTTTCACGAAAAACGTGATGAGGTACTGGTTCCGCAGCCGCTCGTTGATCTGGCTGAACCACGGTACGAACGTGACCGGGTTGCCGAAGCCGATGAAATAGGACTCCGCGCCCGTTTTCTCCGACAGTTCCGCCAGGTAGTTTTGGCCCCAGTTCATCGCCCAGAACGAGTGGCCATAGTGGCCGATGCCTGGCGTGTAGATGGTGTAGACAAGCACCCCGCCCTTGATGGCCTCGTCGATGGCGCCTTCGACGTACGGGTTGTAGGGGTTCGACCCACCAAAACGGTCGATGCCGTCCGTGATCATGATGACTTCGCGGCGCGCCTCGGCCTTCGGCCATTTCTTGATGAGATCTTCGAGCGAAAAGTAAGGACTCGCCACGGCCACTTCGCTCGAAAGCGGCATGCGCAGCGATTTCGCGGCGGCCTCGTGATTCGTCGTAAGGTCGGAAGCAACCTGGACCGTCCCGTTCTGCATATACCCGACGCCCACGGCCGTGGTCTGAGGCTGCTCCTCGATGAACGCGCGGATGTCCTCGAGTTGCGTGGCGAGGCTCGTGTTGGCGACGTCGTCCAGCAAAATGAACAACTCGAGCGCGGCGTGGTCTCCGCGCAACGGCAGCCAGCCCTCCACCTTCACCTTGTCCCGCCCCTGATAGGCGGTGACTTCCCCCTGCTCAATGAGCGGCGCCGCGCGGCCGTGGCGGCTCTCCGCTGTGACGACCATGTGTACGAGCACATCGCCGGACTGGTCTTGCGCAATAACAGGCAGAGCAAGCGTTGCCAGTGCAATGAGCATGAATGCCTTCATGGAAGTTCCTCCCTGATATTCGATACTTAAGGACTTCTGGCCTTAGTTTAGCCACTTAGTTAGATGCATGAAGGCTGCCTACCGCGTTGCAGTCCGCGGCTTGGGCTCAGGCAAAGTCAGATTGATTTCCTTTGTCGCAGAGGCGGCAAGGTCGACGCGTTGGCCGCTCGCGAGGAAGGGACGAAGGACGGTGGGGTTTGCGTATTCAAACTCCGAGCCATCCTGAACGGCGAACAGTACGTATTGGCCCGGGCGGAGACCCGGGAAGTCATAACTGCCGTCGGCATCAGTCTGGAAGCCCCGATAATCGATGGGATCATGGGTATCGCTACGCGGTGCAAGTACCACGAAGACGCCCGGAACTGGTTTGCCGCCGCGAAGGGCGTAACCATGCAACCGGGCCGCCTCAGCGCTGACGTGTACCAGGATTTGAACGTCTCCTCCTCCTCGTAGGTCCACGACGCCATTGACCACAGGCGCGGTGTCTGAAGTCACGCCGGCGTTGTACAACGCCGATGAACCCCCTGCGTAGACCCGGAACCGCTCCGGAGGCATTGGCGGAAGCTGGAACGTGCCGTTGGGTCCGATGGGGTGGTTGTAAAAGAAGAGCGAGTCCTCGCTCCGGAGGCTGATCCAGTACGGCCGGACGGAGCCAGAGCCCGGCGGATCGATGACGACTCGTCCCGAGACCGAAGGCAGGCTACCTGGAGCGAGCTTCACCTCCATATCCGAGGAGCCGACCTCGATGTCTTGCCAGCCGCTCAGAGACGGGAGCGAACCTTGGTTTTTACGTACAGAGAGGCGATAGCGGCCCGGGGGCACACCGGGGAACATTGGTATCCCGGCGTCGAGCGACGGTGGCCAATAGAGGCGCGTTCCTCCGACGCCCTCCATCGAAAGCTGGGCCACCCCTGCGCCGGAGGTAAAATCGAGAGAGGCGGAAGATCCGGCGTCGACCGTAACATTCGCGCCGGGGACCGTGGGGAGTACAAGGTCGGCGGCGGCTTCTTCCCCCGGCCGCAAGACGATGGGCGAGGCGGCGTTCGGGTCGGACGTGTTGGGATAGAACACCGGGAGACAACCCAGGTGGGCGAAAGATCCGCCCGCGTTCGGCGCCCCTAGCTCGATACCCGGTCCGTTGGAGACGTACCACGGCTGCCCAGCCGCGGCCACGTAGTACGAACCGGCGCCGACACCCGGGAACCGGTATTCACCGGCGTCGTTCGTGTAGGTGAACTGGGTCTCAAAGACCCTGCGCTTGCCATAGAGAACACCGTCCCGGTACAGACCCACGAAGCCGCGAGGGATTGGGTCGCCATGATCGTCGGTGACGCGGCCGGAGATCGCAGCCGGCGGAATGAGCCGGAAAACCAGATGCTGCATATCCAACCCGGGACCGGTGACGACAGCGGTACCCAATGCATCAGCTAGGTTTGACTGGCCGTAGGACTGGGAAGCGAATCCGCGCCGCGTCGCTGTGAGCCGGAATTTGCCGGCCGGAACGGCGGAGAAGACAAATCTCCCGTTCTCCGAACTCACGGCAAACTCGGGCGCCGTCCGATTGTCCGGCGAACGGAGGATCAGACGGACCTTCGGAACCGGTTCATCCGTGGTGGAGTTCACAACCACGCCGGCCACACGATACGTCTCAGACAGGGGCGAGGCTTGCAACCAAGGCGCGAGCGAAGCGAGGATTGTCGCGAAGAATGCGGAACGCGGTTTCATTGAGCGCTTCCTCCCGCCAGTGGGACATGCACGTCCTTAAGGTCGCTCGATCCCACCTCGACCTCGACTCCTTCCACGCCGGCAAGAGCCATTGCGGACGGATTCCGGTACTCCAGTTGCGCCCTGCCTCGCCATGCGTAAGCGCGATAGGAGCCGGGCGCGACATGGGAAAGCGAAAACGAGCCGTCGGGCGACGCAACGGCGTCGACGACTGGCAGGTCGGGGCTTCGCGCAGACACCAGGACAATAAAAGCACCCGCCAGGTTGCCGGATGCAGCCTGAACGCGACCGGAAACTGTGGCGCCTCCGGCTTGGATCACAATGTCGAGCGTTGGGGCAGTGCCCGGCGTCACCGTGAGTACGGGGTTCTGCAGGAGATCCTTCGAACCGGCCTGCAGTTGGGCAATATATCCGGTCGAAGTGCTTACTTCCACACGATATTTCCCAGGCGGAACGTTGTGCAGGGAGATCGGCGCGTTCTCGCCTCCCTGCGACGAGATGGGTTCCTGTATCGCAGTTTCGATCTTTACGACCGGTTCGAGCGCGATGGACGCCGGAACATCAGCCGCCGGCTCGCCGTCCTCACCTTGGCCCTGCACTCGAATCCGGCAAGGGATCTCCACCCCCGGCGCCAGTTCCAAGGTGAGGCCGCTGGCTCCGCCCGGCGCCAAGGTGACTGGCGCCTCCCCGGAGAGAGTTTCGTCCCTCACTGACTGTGATGCTTTGACGACATATGAGCCCGGCGCCACGTCGGCAATCTCGAACTCACCGGTCGACTGATTGATCTCAGTCCGTGCGGGAACCGCCTCACCAGCGGCGTTGTCAAGTTCCAGTTTCACGGGTTGGCTGGCGCTGAAACTGCGCAGAACGCCGTGCACGCTCGCGCCCGCCTGCATGGAAATGGTGAAATCGGCGTGCAGTTCCTGGCCTGGTGCGTCGTTCACCGGCGAGGCGGAATCGAGGTCGGGCGAAGTGGGATAGTAAACGGGCCGGAAAGACTCGCCGGTAGCCTGCGACGGTAGAACCCGTCCGAAGACGGCGCGGGTACGTGCGGACAGGCCCGACACGCGGAGATAATACGGTCCGCGCCAGAGATTGGAAAGCCTGTAGATGCCGCGGTCGTCCGTTTGCGCCCAGCCATAAGCGTGGAACAACTTCCGCCCATCCACGATCTCGGCTCGAAGTGCCTGAACGGTGACGCCATCCACTGGGAATCCATCCTGGTCGGCGACCCGGCCCGTGATGACGGTAACCGGCCGCAGAGGTACGCGAAGATCTTCGCGCGAGGCGGTCAGGTCAATGCGGGCGTCTAGCGGCGCTTGTCCTTCCTCGGGCCAATCCTCAAACCCCGGACGCTTGGCTCCAAGGCGCCAGGTACCGGCCGCGACCTCCTCAAAGCGAAATGCCCCACTCGCGTCGGTCAGCGTTTCATGAGTCTGCACAGGGGGAGGAGGAGCTTCCGGATTACCCTCCGGCTTCACAGCCCTCTGGGGGAGTCCCCAGAGCCAGACCAGCACACGGGGAACCGGAGCGCCCGTAACCGAGTTCACGATATGACCGGCGAGCGTGAAAGTCTGCGGCGGCGGTGCGTCGGGCTGCGCCCTTGCACTGAGGCAAAGCAGAAAGCACCCAAGCGCCAAAGCTACGGCGTGCCGCGCGGTCTGCCGCAGATTCATTCCGTCCTCCGGGCGCGTCCTCCATGCTCGAACCTCGCCGGAGGACGCGTTCCCGGCCAGTATGCCACGGCCCGGGCGCTCAATTCCAATAATTGCGGTCGAGGCTGCGGTATTGCACCGCTTCGGCCAGGTGTTTGGCGCTGACGTTCGCCGCGCCGTCGAGGTCGGCGATCGTGCGGCCGACCTTGAGCAGCCGGTCGTGGGCGCGGGCCGACAGGCCCATGCGGCGGACGGCCATTTCGAGCGTCCGTTCACCGGCGTCGTCGAGCGCGCAGAGCTTTCGCAGTTCACGGGCCGGAACGTGCGCGTTGTAGAAACCGCGTTCCGACTGAATCCGCCGCGCCGTTTCCACGCGCTCGCGCATCTCGGACGAGCGCTGACCCTGCTGGCTGCCGCGCAATTCCTGGTAGGCAACCGCGGGCACCTCGATATGCAGGTCGATCCGGTCAAGCAGCGGCCCGCTCACCTTGCCGAGATAACGCTGAATGATCGCGCCGGTGCAGCGGCACTCGCGCGTCGCGTCGCCGTAGTAGCCGCAGGGACACGGGTTCATCGCAGCCACCAGCATGAAGCGCGAGGGAAACGACAGCGTCATGTTGCTGCGAGCGATGGTGACGCTCGACTCTTCCAGCGGCTGCCGCAATTGTTCCAGAACGTTGCGAGGAAATTCGGGCAACTCATCGAGAAACAGGACCCCGTTGTGCGCCAGGCTGACCTCGCCCGGCCGCGGCGTACCTGCCCCTCCGCCAAGTAGGCCGGCGTCAGAAACCGAATGATGCGGCGAACGGAACGGCCTTGCGGCGAGCAGGCCGGAACCGGGGGCCAGCAGTCCCGCGACGCTGTGAATCTGCGTGGTCTCGAGCGCTTCTGCAAAGGTCAGGGGCGGCAAAATGCCGGCAAACCGCCGGGCGAGCATGGTCTTGCCCGAACCGGGCGGGCCGATCATGATCACGTTGTGCGAGCCGGCGGCGGCCACCAGCAGCGCCCGCTTGGCCGAAGCCTGGCCGCGGACGTCGCCGAAGTCCGCAGCGGCGTCCTGGGGAAAACTGTCCGGGCCGGAGGCGGGCGCCGCGGGGGAAAACTGGTCGGGCGCGTTCAAGAATTCGACTACCTGGCGAAGATCCTTCATCCCGAATACGTTCACGCCCATAGCCACCGACGCTTCCGCCGCATTGTCGGCCGGCACCAGCAGATTGCGGATCCCTTCGCGCCGCGCGCACACCGCCATCGATAGAGCCCCGCGCACGGGACGCAGCGAGCCGTCCAACGACAGTTCCCCGGCCAGCAGCAGGTGGTCGCTGGGTTTGACGACGTTCATCGCCCCGAGAATGCCCATCGCCATCGGCAGATCGAATCCGGCGCCTTCCTTGCGGACATTGGCCGGGGCGAGGTTGATCGTAACGCTTTTGCTCGGATAGCCGAAGCCGGAGTTGATGAGCGCGGATTTTATCCGCTCGCGGCTTTCTCGCACGGCCGTATCCGGCATCCCTACGGTGACAAAATCCCGGGTGTTTCCCGAAGGATACATGTCCACTTCCACATCGATGACCTGGGCGTGGATGCCGAACAGAGCGGCGCTGCGCGTGCGAAATAAAGGCATAGTCCTGGCTGGCGCGTAAGCCTGCGCCTGCCTTCGTAGTGCCGGTTACGCCGGAATCCTCTGCCGCCAGTTGGAAGAGTTATTCGACCGAGAAAGACTGGCGCGCCTCGGCGGAGCGTCCGCTGAGCTGGTCGGTGACCGTGACTAGTATTGTGTAATTAGACTTAGCCAGGTCCCTGGGTATATTAAGGCTAAGAACGCCGGGAACCATCCGCTGCGGGTAGAACGGCGTCCCGTCCGCCTGCGCCGCATTCGGTTGCTCCAACGCTACCGAGCCATCGGCCTTAAGCACCTTAAGTCCGTACTCCACCGAGTAGCGGTTCCCTTCCCCAAGCTGGTAGCCGACGATCTCGAACCGCGCCCACAGTGTGTCGCCCGGCGTGTAAGCGGCGACCTCGAGCGGGTCCTTCTCTTCCGAGGTCCGGTAAAAGCGGAAGTTGCGCGCGCCGAGCGGCGTATTGGGCGGCGCCGAATAGCCTGCCAGCAAGAAGGGAATGTCGGCCTTTTGGCTGGTCTTGGCGAGCTCGTCCCGAACTTCGAGCACAATGTGGAACCGGCCCTGGGGAACGATCGGCGGCAGCATGATGTTGCGCCGCTCGATCGGCTTCCAGTTCCGGTCCTCCGGAGTGACGGTCGTATCGATGGTTCCCTCCGTGGACTTTTCGAGCGGCACGCCTTTGCCGTCCTGAACGGCGATCGTCCAGCTCAAGTGCACTTTGTTCACAGCGTACTCGACGCTCTCGGTGCGGTAGCCCGAGATTTGGAAGCTGAAGTAAACCGTGTCGCCGGCGCGGAAGCGGTAATCGGACGCCGCGATGGGCCCTTCGTCGAACGTGCGGACGACGGCGTTTTCGATCGTCAACCCACGCGTCTGGGCGTGCAAGACGAAGACGAACAGCGCCACGGCCGGAAAGGATCGCATGAGGGTCGGGTACCTCCTTCATCGTAGTCCTGCCGCACCTGGCTTCCGGCGAAGGTATCCTGGAGTCTTCGATGCGGCGGCTGATCTGGATTTTCGCACTCGCGTTTGCGGTGAACGCGTCCGGCGGGCAAGGCGTCGAACCCGTCAGCGGACGGCGGATCGCACCGGTGATGAGCGCGGCGGGCGCCGACTGGCTCGAACGTCCCGAGCGCGCCGTGGAAGAACAACCCGGCAAGGCGCTCGACGCTCTGAACCTGAAGCCCGGAATGACCATCGCCGACATCGGCGCGGGCACCGGCTACATGACGCTCCGCATTGCGCGCCGGGTCGCGCCTTCGGGCCGCGTCTACGGCGTCGACATCCAACCGGAGATGCTCCGCCGGCTCGAGGCGAACGCGGCGCGCGCCGGGCTCACCGACATACAACCTGTGCTCGGCGACGCGAAGAATCCGAAACTTCCGGACAACGCGATCGACCTCGCACTGATGGTCGACGTCTACCACGAGTTGGCCGAGCCGCAGGCGATGCTGCGGGCGCTGCGCGTGGCGCTCAAGCCCGAGGGAAGGCTGGTGCTGCTTGAATACCGCAAAGAGGACCCAACTATCCCCATCCGTCCGGATCACGAAATGACCGTCGCCGAAGCCAAACTCGAGGTGGAGGCCGAAGGCTACCGGCTGAGCCGCGTCGTGGAAACGCTGCCGCGGCAGCATATCCTGATTTTCACGAAACGCGAGCCCCGGCCCTAGCGGTGGCTGAAATCGAGCCGGTCCATTCCCAGGAATTCCTGAACCAACTCGTCCTCGCAGCCGCCGATCTCTTCTACGGGGCCAAAGTAGGCTACGCGTCCCTCGGCGAGAAAGACCACATCGTCGGCAACCTTGCGCATCAGGTCGAGATCGTGCGTGACCACCACCGAGGTAAGCCGCAACTGCTGCTTCAGACGCAGCATGAGATTGCTGAGCAACTCCGACATGATCGGATCGACCATCGTGGTCGGCTCGTCGTAGAGCAGGCATTCGGGCTGAGCGGCGAGCGCGCGCGCGATGGCCACGGCGCGCTTGTACCCGGTGGAAAGCTCCGCCGGGTAAACGTCGCGGAATTCGAGCAGATCCACCAAGCTCAGCAGGCCGTCGACGACGTCTTCCTTGTTCTGGGCGTCGTAATCTTCCCGAAGCTCGAGCGAGAAAAGAATGTTTTCTCCCACCGTGAGCGAATCGAACAGGGCCCCGTTCTGGAACACCATGGTCACTTTCCGCCGGACTTGCCGCATTTCCTGTTCAGTGAAATCCGTGATATCGCGGTAGGCGACGACGATGCGTCCCGAGTCCGGGCGCTGGAAGCCGACGATGTGGGAAAGCGTGACGGACTTTCCGACGCCCGAGCGCCCGATGATGGCTAGCGTATGGCCCGCCCGAAGGTGAAAACTCACGTCAACTAAAACAGGGTGGTCGAACGTCTTATTGACGTGGTCGAACTCCAGATAGTAAGAAGTGTGCTCAGCGGGGGGTCCGACAGGCGTCAAGCCACTCCTCCGGGGTGTTCACGTTCGTTAGGTGGTCCGGGCCGAT
>JAJYCN010000211.1 GCA_021778335.1 Acidobacteriota bacterium
AATCTCGTGCGCCAGCCGGACCAGCGTCCGGTCGATCTCCGAGGAACTCATCAATTGGGCTTTTTCGCGCGTTTGCGGCATATCGGCGCCAAACGCTCAAGCGTAACACAGCAGATCGGCTCTACATTGACACGGCGCACAGCGGAGCCGCGCGGCTTGCGCCGCTCGCGGCCCTGTGGGTTTTTCTTCGCCTCGCGCACAACGGAGCCGCGCGGATTGCGCCGCTCGCGGCCCTGTGGGTTTTTCTTCGCCTCGCGCACAACGGAGCCGCGCGGCTTGCGCCGCTCGCGGCCCTGTGGGTTTTTCTTCGCCTCGCGCACAACGGAGCCGCGCGGCTTGCGCCGCTCGCGGCCCTGTGGGTTTTTCTTCGCCTCGCGCACAACGGAGCCGCGCGGCTTGCGCCGCTCGCGGCCCTGTGCGCTCAGAGCCGTTTCATGCGCTCGCGAATCCGGCGCGCCAGCTTTTCGATCTCCTCGGTTTTCTTGATCGCCGATAGCGACAGAACGTATTGGTCGTTCTTTACGAGTTCTGTGCGCAGATCCGTCGCCAGTTTCACGAGGTCTTTCGAGTCAGCCAACGATTTCTTATATTCGGCCTTCAGGATCTCGTCGCGCTGCAGCTTCCCGTTGGGCAGGCGATAGGGCTCGTCGCGGCGGACCGGGGGTTCCATGCCCGGCGGAAACTGCTGCTGGATCTGCGCGGCCGCAACAGCGGGGGCGGCGGCAAGCAATATTGCGCGGCGCCGGGTCATCTACCCGCATTCTAGCAACGCGTTTCCCATGCCGTGCCCTGCCGTGATAAAACACGGTCTGGCTTACCGATGCATCGGCGAAACTTTCTCAAGATCAGCCTGGGCGCGTTCAGCGCCGCGGCATTGGGCGCGCCGCAAGAGCGCTGGAACGTCCTGTTCTTCCTGACGGATGACCTTGGCTGGCACGATACGGCCCCGTTTGGAAACTCGTTCATCGACACACCGAACCTCACTCGACTGGCCGCGGAGGGCGCGCGCTTCCCGAATGCTTACGCCGCCTGCCCTGTCTGCTCTCCTTCGCGGGCGGCGATCCTGACGGGCAAATATCCGGCTCGGCTGCATCTGACGGACTGGATCCCCGGGAGGCGTCCCGGACCGAACTGGAAACTACGCACTCCTGCCTTCGAACAGGCTTTGCCGCTCGACGAAACGACGCTCGCGGAAGCGCTGAAGCCTTCCGGCTACCGCAGCGGGGCGATCGGGAAGTGGCATCTTGGCGGTGAAGGACATCTGCCCACCGATCAGGGTTTCGACGTCAACATAGGCGGGACGAAGGCCGGCCAGCCGCCGCGCTATTTCGGCCCGATCGACTTACCCGGGCTTCGCCTGGAACCGGGCGAGTTTCTCACCCCGCGCCTCACAGAGGAAGGCACGCGTTTCATCGGCGACAGCGGCTCCCATCCCTACTTTCTCTACGAGGCGCAGTTCACCGTTCATATGCCGCTGCAGGCTCCAGCGGACCTGGTGGCCAAGTACAAAGCGCGCGACACCTGGGACGTAGACCCTACTTACTGCGCGATGGTTGAAACGGCGGATGCCTCCGTCGGCGGACTGCTGCGAACACTCGAACAAAACGGAGGGGCCGGGCGAACCATTGTCATCTTCACCTCCGATAACGGCGGCGTTCGGTACCAGGGACGGCGGGCCGCGCCGGTTACCAACAACTACCCGCTTCGGGCCGGTAAGGGGCATCTCTATGAAGGGGGGATTCGAGTGCCTCTGATTGTCCGCTGGCCGGGGCTTACAAAGCCGGGAAGCGCGATCGAAGAGCCTGTGATCGGCGTCGATTACTTCCCCACATTGTGCGCCGCGATGGGCGCGCACACGGGCGCCGTCGATGGCGTGGACATCCGGCCGGCCCTGCGCGGGTCCCGGCTTGCCGAACGCCCGCTCTTCTGGCACTACCCGCACTACAGCGACCAGGGCGGGGCGCCGGGTGGGGCGGTGCGCCTCGGCGCCTGGAAACTCATCGAGTTTTACGAAGATGGCCGGCGCGAACTGTTCAACCTCGAAGAGGACATCGGAGAACGGCGGAATCTTGTGGATCGCGAACCTGCGCGCGCCAAGCGCCTTCTCTCCCTGCTCGCGGACTGGCGGCGAAGCGTCAACGCTTCGATGCCGGAGCCAAATCCGATGTACGACCCGGCAAAGGGAGACGAAGGCTTGACCGGGTACGAGTCCCCGACGGAGCCGGTATGAGCCGCGTGCCGCCCCGGCGTTTTGGCACGGCCGCCAATACCAAGCCGCTACAATAGGATCTGCCCGCGCATGCACCGGAAATCTCTGCTCTCCTTGGCCGCCGCCATCCTGCTCTCCGCCTGCAGGCACTCCCCGCCCCAAGGTGTCGCCGCCACGGTCAACGGCCAGCCGATCACCTTCGCCGATCTCGGCAAGCAGTTTCAATCGCAATTCCCCAACAACGACAACGCGAGCCAGGACCAGATCAACGTACAGAAGCTGGAAGTCCTCCGCAACATGATTGACAACGAAATCATGTTGCAGCGCGCCGAGAAACTCGGCCTGATGGCCACCGACGGCGACGTCGAGGCCAAGTTCAGCGAGTTGAAGGCCCCCTTTACCCAGGAGGAGTTCCAGCGGCAGCTTAACTCCAAGCACATGACCGCGGCGGAATTTCGTGCCGAGATTCGCCGGGAACTGAGCGTGACGAAGCTCTTCAATAAAGAAATTACGTCCCATATCTCGATCACCGATAAGGACGTGGCCGACTTCTACGCCGCCAACCGCTCGATGTTCAACTTTCCCGAACCTCGTCTCGACATTGCGCAGATCCTGGTGACATCGGTGCCCGACCCCAGCGTCCACAATCTGAAAAACGATAAGGCGAAGAACGACACCGAGGCACGCGAGAAAATCGAGATGATCTTCAATCGCGCCCGCCAGGGAGAGGACTTTGGGATGCTCGCGCAGAACTACTCGGAGGATCCAAATTCGGGGCCGAACGGAGGCGACCTCGGGTTTATACCTGAGTCGGCGCTGGATAAGGCAAGTCCGGAACTGCGCAAGGCTATCGCGAGCGTTTCGGTGGGACAGATGACTCCGGTCGTAAAGACCGCCGATGGCTACCGGATCCTAAAGCTGATCTCCCGCGAGGCGGCCGGGCAGCGGGACCTCAGCGACCCGCGCGTGCAACAGACCATCCGCGAGACGTTGCTGAACCGGAAGGACCAGCTATTGCGAAACGCTTATTACGAAGTGGCTCGCAACGAAGCCAAGGTGATGGATTACTTCGCTCTCTCGATCGTCCAGAACGCGGGGCGCAAGTAGTGCGCCGCCGGGATACCGCGGATCTCTCTCCAGTTAACACCGCGCACAACGCAGCGGGGCGCGGACGTCGACTAGTCGAATTGAGCGCGCCCCACGCTGTGCGCTCAGAACATCGCCTTAATCGCGTCGAATTCGCTCTGGAACTCCTCGAGCAGCGAAGCTCTCTCGCCCGGAATTGCGAGCTGGTCGAGCGCGCCGGCGATCGGCTGATCCTGTTTTGACAACGTGGCGTGAATCGAGGCGCCGGTGGAGTTTATGTACTGATCCACCAGGTGAATCAGCCGGCTCAGCGGAATCTCCGAGCCCTCGGTTGAGGCCGGATCGTTCTCCGGATCGTGGTGGAACCGCACGGCGACGCGGATCGGCTCCGGCAGATTCCAGACACCCAGCGCCTGGGCCGACAGTTCCGGATGGCTCCAACCGAGCACCAATGTTTCGCACTCGCGCATCGAGCGCTCCCCCTCGGCGTACAGCTTGTCGATCTGGACGTATTCGTCCTTGAGTCCGACGGCGATGAGCAGGCGGCCGATGTCGTGAAACAGTCCGGCGATGAATGCCCCTTCCGGATACTGGATGCGCGCGCGCTGCGCGATCTGGTCGCTCAGGATCGCTACCGCAACAGAGTGCAGATTGAACCGGGCCATGGACCATCCGGGCGGCGTCCGTACGTTGTTCCACATCCGGAACACCGACATACCGAGTGTTGCATTCCGCAACTTGTCGATTCCCAGCAGGGACACCGCATGCCGGACGCTGTTGACCGTACCCCGCCGGGCGTAAAGCGCCGAGTTGACCAATCGCAGTACGTTTCCGGCGAGAACGGTGTCTTTTTCAATGAGATCCGCAATTTTGGCAAACGACGCATCCTCGTGCGACAACGTCGCCAACAGCCGGTTGAGCACGGGCGAAAATGGCGGCAGACGTCCGAGGCTCTTTAAGACCTGATCCTGGTAGTCCGCGGCTTTCGCTAATGCCGGCATGTCGTTCCTGACAGCCTTATCGGCGAAGCGCGGGGAAAGCTTTAGATGTCCGTTAAGGCTTGAGAGCTCGGCCGGGTGGAAACGTCGCCGGACGACCTACCACACATACCAGGCGATCATCGTCGGCCGTCCGGCCGAATGCCCGTGTATCCGGCTCCGTATGACGATCTGGAAATTCTTCCGCGCCCAATCTGCGGGCGCGACTCGCGCGAAGGTATCAAAATAAAGCTCCCGAGTCAGAAATTCCACCGCCGCCTGCGTACCCAGAGCGGAAATCCCCGCCGCCATCAGGATCGGGTGCCCCGCGTCGGAATTCAGAATCCTGGTAATAAGCGCGTAGCCGTCCTCGTTGGGCGGAGGCTCGGGCAACTGGTCGGTCTCCTGCCAGAGCCGGCCGCCGGGAAACGTATCTACGATGCGCCGGCCGGCGCCCTCCGTGTCAAAGCGAAACCGCAGTTGCCGGGTCATTTCGATCGTCCACACCGAGGTGAATGCACCTAACAGCAGGGCGGGCGACTGTTCCAGGTCCGCAAACGTCACGTCGCTGCCGAACTTGACGTTGAACGCCTGGCGCCGCAGCGCGAGTTGCTCGGCAAATCGCGCCGCTCCCATCGCCGCTCCCACGCCGGCGTAGTAATTTAGTTTGGCGCGTAATTCGTTCGCCGGGATGATTTCATCCGGCCGGAGAGGCAGCCACTTCTCCTGGTGCTCGAGTTCAAGTACAGTCGGCGCGGGAAGGGATATGAGCACTGGCCGGTCCTGGTGCGCGAATACTTCCCAAAGTTGCTCCATGGGCGCCGGTGCGCGACGATGGGCCAGGATGGCGGCGGCTGCGGCTAAAGCCAAGAGCGCGAGGGCAAACGTTGTCCACAACCTAATGCGGGAACGGCTAGCTCCCGGCCCACCCCGCGCTGCGTTCGGGCCGGGCCCGGCGACACGAAACACCGGTTGATACGCCCCGGCGGGAAGTTCAATCCGAACGCCGCCGGCCACAGCGCTCTCGTACGCGTGCGCCAGACGCCGCCGGACCTCGACCGCCTTCACGCGCACAATCGATTCCTTCTGCGAGTCGAAATCGTTGCTGCGTCCGAAAACGTCCAGGGCGATGTTGCGCTCCTTGATTGCCGCCCCTCGGCCCGCTAGCGTTTCGTCAACGACATAACGGAGAAACTCCTGGCTTCGCCGGCTTCCCGCGAACGCTTCGCTTCGCAGGATCTCATCCAAGTGCGCCCGAATCCGCTCAGACGCGACGTCCGGTAGGGGCTCAGGCATGTGCGCCGGATCGATGACCCGGTCTCCGGATGGTTTCGTTACACGCATTACGAACCTTAGTGTGAGTGGTCTTCCCCGGCCGCGCTCAACACCGCCCCGATCACGATGCCCCTTAGAGGCGGCGTTTCTTTCCTATCGCGGTAGTCTATCACCGGTAACGCTGTATTACAAACCCGTAACGTGCGTGTAACGGGCCGAGGCGACCCGCCACCGTTGACCCGCCAGGACGGGCGGCCCGCGACGTTTCCTCAACGTTCTTAACGGACATAGCCTAGACGACGGCGCCGCGCCAGAATAGCATGACCGTTGCCGTATGTCGTGCCGAACCAGTGCAGTTCCTAAACTCGTCGCTGCCGCCGCTCTCCTCATTGCGCCTTGCCTATTTGCCCAGACCGGCCAAATCACGGGCCGGATCTCCGACCCTGGCGGAGCCGTCGTCGTAGGCGCACACGTCACGATCACCGAAACAGCCACTGGTGTGAGCCGTCCCACCGAGTCGAATACCGACGGCTACTATACAGCCCCCTCGCTTCTGCCTGGGCAGTACTCGATCTCGGTGGAACACCAAGGATTCAAGCCGATCGTCCGGTCCGGTCTTCAACTCGAGGTGGGTCAGAATCTGCGCGTCGACTTCACGCTCGAAGTCGGTGAGATCAGCCAGAAGATTGTCGTCGAGGCGCAGGCGCCGCTTCTCGAGACTGAAAATACGTCGATCGGCCAGGTCGTTCAGAGCAAGCAGATCGTCAATCTCCCGCTGCTGGGCCGGAACCCCTACGCGCTCGGCGGGCTCATTCCCGGTGTCCGAGTCTCCCGTGGCATGAACGACCTTCCCGTAGATCAGATCTCGACTGCGTCGGTCTCGATCAATGGCGCGCCTGGCAATGCCAATGAGTTTCTGCTCGACGGCGCTCCCAACACCGGCGCCGCGCAAAACCAACCGATTATTTACCCGAGCGCCGATTCGGTCCAGGAGTTTAAGGTCCAAACCAACAGCTACAGCGCCGAGTTCGGGCGCGCCGCGGGCGGCGTCTTCAATGTCGTTACCAAGTCCGGCACCAACGAACTTCACGGTGACGCCTACGACTTCCTCCGCAATAACGCACTCGACGCCAACGATTTTTTTGCCAATCGCGCCGGTAAGACTCCCCCACCGCTCAAGTTCAACCAGTTCGGCGGGATCCTCGGCGGCCCGGTTGTCATCCCCAAGGTTTACAACGGAAAGAACAAAACGTTCTTCTTTGTCAGCGCGGAACTGGTTCGGTTCATTCAGGGCATCACGTTCACCGGCACGGTCCCGAACCCCACTTTGCTTAGCGGAAATTTCAGCAACGACCGCAACGCGGCCGGCAAACCCATCGTCATTTACGATCCCAGCAGTACCACGCCCAACCCAAGCGGCTCGGGCTACGTCCGGGCGCCCTTCCCGGGCAATATGATCCCGGCGAATCGAATCAGCCCCATTTCGACAAGAATCGCTTCCTATCTGCCCGCACCCAACGCCGCAGGAGCCCTCTACACCGGAGTCAATAACTACGCCCGTACCGACTCGAACAATATCACCAAGAACACCTTCAGCACGCGTCTCGATCAGAATTTCACCGACATGTCGCGCATGTTTGTCCGCTACTCCTACGACGACACGCCCTGGACGCGCGCTTCCCCCTACGGCCCAACGGATCTCGGCTCACCCGCCTTCGGCCCGCAGGACTTCACCCGCTACAATTCCGTCGCCGAGTTCGATCACATCTTCTCGCCCACGCTGATCGGTACGCTTCGGGCCTCCTTTTCGCGCCTGTCCAATTTCCGCGGGCCCATCAGTGAGGGCTTCAACATCGCACAACTCGGCTTCCCCGCGAATCTGGCCGGCGAAATCGGAGCGCCCGCCGCGTTTCCGGCCGTCGATATCACCGGATATTCTATCTCTGGCTCCATCCCGAACAGCTCCCGTGCCGGGACGCTTGGAGAAACCGGCCTCATTGCGTTCGGCATGAATAACTACGCCCTACAGGCCAACCTTACCAAGACGCTCGGTGTCCACGAGATCAAGTTCGGCGGCGAGACGCGTCTCATTCAGTTCAATACGCTGCAGACGAACGACAACAGCACCAACTTCACTTTTAACAGTGCTTTTACGCAAGGACCCAATCCGACGCAATCGAGCGGGGTAGCCGGCGACGCCCTCGCGACGTTCCTGCTCGGCATCCCCGCCGGATCAGTGGCCCCGTCTCCCGCTCTCGCCATGAGCACGCGCTATTACGCCGGCTTCGTTGACGACGAGTGGAAGATATCCGGCAACTTCACTCTCAATATGGGCGTACGATACGAGGTCGAACTCCCGCGCACCGAACGCTACAACCAACTGACCAACTTCAACTATCAGGCCGCTTCGCCGCTCCAGGCGCCGGGACTCAATCTCCACGGCGCCCTCAGCTTTGTCGGCGTCAACGGGGTTTCCCGTTACGACGCGAACCCCGATCTGAATAACGTGGCCCCGCGCATCGGCTTCTCCTGGCACGTCACGCCTAACACGGTCATCCGCTCCGGCGCCGGTATTTTCTACGGCACGAACTGGGGCATTGGCGGCGCCCCAGCCGGCTTTGGCATCTCCGGTTTCGCCGCCACTACCGACATTGTGACCAGCCTGAACGGCGTCACCCCAGTGGTCGACTTTGCCAATCCGTATCCCAACGGGCTCAACCGCCCCACCGGCAACTCGCTCGGTGGCGCAACGCTGCTGGGCCAAGGCGTGAGTTTCTACGATCGCGGCAATGTCACCCCCTACACGACACAGTGGAACTTCGACATCCAGCGCGAATTACCTCGGGGCCTACTGCTCGATGCCGGCTACGTAGGAACACGCGGCCTCAAGTTCCCCAACAACCGAGTTTTCGACCAACTCCCCGATTCCGCCCTTGCTCTCGGAAACGGCCTGCGTGCTCTCGTCGCCAATCCTTTCTATGGTCAAATCGCGATCGGACCCCTATCCCAGCCGAAGGTGGCGGCGGCGCAGCTCCTACTGCCTTATCCCCAATACATTGGCGTCACCTCCGACGCCGCCAACTACTCCCCGTCTTCGTACAATGCCCTACAGGTGAAACTCGAGAAGCGCTACTCCCGCGGCTTCACGCTGCTGGCTTCCTACACCTACTCGAAGATGATGGACCTCAACACCGGGAGCTTTTCCGGAGAAACACTCGGCGCCGGCGGCATCCAGGACTGGAACAACCTTGCCTCCGAGTACGGCATCTCGGCGCTTGACCAGACGCACCGGCTGATCTTCAACGTCGTTTATACGCTTCCCTTCTTCCTGGCCCAGCGCGGTTTCTTCGGTCACATCCTGGGCGGTTGGGAAGCCGGAGTGGTCGGCTCCTACTACAGCGGCAGTCCGCTCGGCATCGGTTCCGCCGTCAATACGACATTCTCGCAGGGCGGCGGCCAGCGCCCGAACTGGAACGGCCAGAATCCGGCGATTTCGAATCCGACGCCGGCCCAATGGTTCAATCCCAGCGTCTTCAGCGCCCCGCTACCCTACCACTTCGGCACCTCGCCGCGCGCGTTTTCCGGTCTCCGCAGCGACTGGACGCACAACATCGATCTGTCGCTCCATAAGAACACCAATTTAACCGAACGTCTCTCCCTGCAATTCCGCGCCGAGGCGTTCAATCTCACCAATACGCCGGTCTTCTCGCCGCCGAACACAACCTTCGGCTCGCCCGCCTTCACCACGGTAAGTTCGCAGGCCAATCAGCCGCGGATCCTTCAACTTGCGCTCAAACTGCTTTTCTAAACTGTCATTCCCCAGGAGAACTCATGAATCGCCGTCATTTTCTTCGTGCCGCCGCGGGCGCCGCCGCGGGGGCTGCCGCCGCCGGGCCGCAAAATCAATCCGCCGATCCTCACGCCCAGGCCATGATCGAAGGCTTGGGGCCCCAGAGCACGGCTCAACCCGCCGGGCACCTCGCGCCGGCGCCTCCGCCGGACACCCATCCGAACGTCATCTGGATTTTCGGCGATCAGTTCCGCGCGCAGGCGCTCAACTATAACGGAGATCCCAACTCCCGCACCCCGAACCTCGACCGCGCCGCCGTTAACGGTGTCACCTTCGGCCAGCACGTCTCCGGCTTCCCGCTCTGCTGTCCCTTTCGTGGGTCGCTGCTCACCAGCCGCTATCCGCACCACTGCGTTCCCGGCCACGAGTATCCGCTCCCCGAGGGGCAGAAAACGGTTGCCGATGTCTTCAACGCCAACGGCTACCACACGGCCTACTTCGGAAAATGGCATCTTGGCGGCTGGCATGAACGCAATGGCCGCGCGGCGTTCTTCATCACGGATCCGAACCGCCGCGGCGACTTCGAAACCTGGACCGGATACGAGAACAACAACAGCCAGTGGGACTGCTGGGTCCACGGCGGCGCCGGCAAGGATGCCTTCCACTACCGCCTGCCCGGTTACGAGACCGACCAACTCACGAACCTGTTCCTGGGTTACCTTAACGAACGAGTCGAGGACCAGAAGAAGGGCGGCAAGCCTTTCTTTGCCGTCTTAAGCGTCCAGCCTCCGCACGACCCCTACGTCGCGCCGCAGGAATGGATGGCCCGTTACAACCCGGAGAAGCTCGAACTCCGCCCGAACGTCGCCCACGCGCCCCGCGTTGTCAATCAGGCCCGCAACGAACTGGCCGGCTACTACGCCATGATCGAAAATCTCGACTGGAACTACGGCCGGATCATCGACGCGCTCGCCAAAGGCAACCTCCTCGAGAATACGCACGTCTTTTTCTTCGCCGACCACGGCGACACCCACGGCTCGCACGGCATGTTCCGCAAAACGAACCCATACAACGAGTCCATCCGAACTCCCATGATCATCTCCGGCGGACAGCCCCGCTACAACGGCTGGAAGGTTGGGGACCTGCCGGTTCTTTCCAATCAGGTCGACATCGCTCCCACTACGCTCGGCCTGTGCAACATCGCCAAACCCGATTGGATGGAAGGCACGGATTATTCCCACTACCGCATTCAGAAACCGCAGCCCGGTCCCGAA
>JAJYCN010000212.1 GCA_021778335.1 Acidobacteriota bacterium
CTTCGGGTGGGGCTGGACCTGCCCGAGGTTTCTCTGGTGGCCATTCTCGATGCCGATAAAGAGGGTTTCCTGCGGTCTTCGGGGTCGCTGATTCAGACGATCGGGCGGGCGGCGCGCAACATCAACGGCCGCGCGATCCTTTTTGCCGACAAGCTTACCGACAGCATGAAGCGGGCGCTGGAGGAGACCAACCGGAGGCGCGCGATCCAGCGGCAGTACAACGAGGAGAATCACATTACCCCGCAGTCCATCATCAAGCCGGTGGATATGAGCCTCGTCGCGATCGCGGAAGGCGATTATGTTACGGTGAGCATCGAGGCGGAAACTTCGGATGAAGGACTTAGTCCGGAGGCGCAGGCGAAGCTGATTGAAGAGATGGAAACGGGCATGCGCGAAGCCGCGAAGCGGTTTGAGTTCGAAAAAGCGGCCCAGTACCGCGACCGGATCCGGGCGTTGAAGGAGAAAATCCTCGATGAGCAAGTCGAAGCCGGTGGGGCTGATCGCCTCGGGTAGTGTTCCCAGTTCCGCTTTTGCGCGCCTGCCGGGTCTGCTGGAACAACTTGGGCCGGTGAAGTCCCATTCAGTCCGGGTGGCGAGCCGGTTTGCCAACAGCATCGGCGCGGGCCGGCCGGTTCACGACTACGCTTCGCTCGAACACTGCCGCGTGATCTCGATTCTGGTTCCGGATGGGGAACTGGAAGGCATCGTGGCGGAGCTTTGCGCGGCGGGGATGGCGTGGGAAGAGCGGACGGTGCTTTTGTTGGACACGTGGCTCGACTCGTCCGACCTTGCGCCGTTGGCGGTTTTGGGCGCGGAGACGGGCTCTCTCTGCCACGCCGAGTTCGACACGGAGTCGCGGGCGTTGATGGAAGGCTCGCGCGTAGCGCTGATTGAAGCGAAGCGGCTGCTTCGGGGCAGCGGGTTTCGGGTGTTTCCGGTGGAGCCTTCCGCCAAGCCGCTGGTTCTGGCCGCGCTGACGCTATCCGAGACGCTTGTGTTTCCGCTGCTCGCCGCGGCGGAAGAGTGTCTGAAGCGCGGGGGCATTCCTCCGAAGCAGGCTCTCGGTATTCTGGACCGCGCTACGGTACGCGCTTCCCGCGCATATGGGATTTCGCGGCGTAAAGCCTGGCCGGGGCCCCTGGCTGCTTCCAACCAGCGCCTGATGCGGCGGCAGATGGCGGCACTCGCCGCGGCCGACCCGATGACGGCGCGGTTCCTGGCCACGGCATCGCGAGAGGCGCTTAGTTACTTCGAGCGGGAAGGCGGGTGGCTGGACGGCCTGTTCCTCCATGCCAACAGCGGCAAAGGCGCCGGTTAGGGTTAGAACAGAAAGCCGGTTTCGATGACGCCTCGCGTCTGCGAGCGGGCCAAACCGGGATTCCCGAAGGCGTAGCCTGGGGTGACGTTCATCGCCCCGACGAAGGAGAACTCGCCGCGGACGAAGAAGGCGTGATCCTGGAACGTGGGAGTGACGGTGACCGACCAGGCTCCGCTTCCCGGGCCGTAAAGCAGGTTGACGGCGTCCCCGGCCGGCGTGCCGGTAGTTGTGAGATATTCGGCGCGTCCGGCGAGAGAGAAGTGATGGGGGAAGTTGTAAGTGACTAACACCGCGCCGCCGGTTGCGGAGGCTCCCTTCGGGATGCCCGCGGCCTGGTTTGCCGGGACGGTGTCGATCTGCAGATACGGCTGCACGACCCAGTGGCCTTTACTGTAAGTGTAAATGACATCGTAAATGCTGCCGTTGTTCTGGACGGGGGTTGCGAGGTTACGGAAGGCGGTGGCGCCGAGATTGCCGCCGGCGGTGAAGGCGAGCGAATTTGCGGGGTTGAAGGCGTAGGTCAGGCTGCCGCTGAGCCAGGAGTAGCGGTTCGAGTAGTAGCCGTCGTTCCAGCTTAGAGACGCGGTCAGGCGGCCGATCGTCTCGTTCACCTGCACCCCGCGATTCACGTTGTTCTCCTGGTTCCACAGCAGCCCGCGTTCGATGTTCATGTTCTGAAATGTGAACGTGGACTCCGCTCCGATGAGGGAGGGGAGAAGGCCGATGAGCACGGAGAAGTCTTTGCGTGGCGCGAGCTTGATGTAGCCAACCGGAACGGGGCCGAACATATCCGTGAGGGTCTTGCCATTCCTCATAAACGGCATCCCCAGCATGGGAAGGTCGTAGACGCCGGCCTGGAGATAGAACTGGAACCAGCCATCGGTTTTCTGCAGGAAGATTTCGCCGTTGCTCAGCGCGGCCTCGCCGGTTCCGTTGCCCGGCGCGGGGTTGCTTTGAATAAGACCTAAGCCACTTACAATGCCGTTTATCTCGATCGTTCCCAGCGGGCCGGCGTTGAACGTGTTGGGCGGGGCGCTCTGCAGCGGACCCGCCATGCCGGGTGTGGGCAGGGGAGCGGGCGGGGTTTGCGCGAATGCGGTCGCCGCGGCCAGGAGGGTGAGGGCGGGCAGAACCGTCCATGGGTTGCTCATTCGGTTACGAAGACGACCTGCTTGCCCATGCGGCTCAGCCAACGTTCGATGCGTCTGGCCCGGTTCCACCAGCGCCTCGGCCGGCCACCGACCACAACGAGGGAATTCTCTTTCAAAGCGTCTTGCAGGCAGGCTTTTTGATCCGGGCACAGGAACAGATCGATCTCCACTTCTTCGGCCTCGACACCCGACTCCTTCACCATGTTCACATGCCTTTGCTCGAGGACTTCGAGCAGTACGGGCGGCTTGTCGAGCGGAAAGGGGAGAGGGACTTCGAAAGCCGAGACGAGGCGAAGGCGCGCTCCGAGGCCTTTCGCGAGAGAACCAGCGGTCCGGAGCGCGGCCTGCGTGCCTTTGCGGGTGGTGAACACCACGGTGATGCGAATTTCGCCGTCCGGGCAAGACGCATCGCTCCGTGAGGATTCTCCGTGCCAGGTTTCGATGCCGATCGGTGTGGTGGTCATGGCTCGCTCCTTCTACGCATCCGTCCTGATTTCAGTCTGGCCCGCGGGACGTAAGGAACTCATAAAGAGGAGCTAATTTTTCCATTTCGATTTACGGGTTCTTTATAAACGCGGACGCTGCGCGCCTCGGCTACACTCGACGCTATGCTCCTGTGTCCGGTTCGCGGCTGCCAACTGCCTTTAATCAGGCAGGAGCGGAGCGTGGTGTGCGTGCGGAAACACTCCTTCGACATCGCGCGGAGTGGGTACATTAATCTGCTTCAGCCGCGGGACCGGCGGTCGCGGAATCCGGGGGATAGCGCGGAGGCTGTCGCGGCGCGGCGGCGGCTTCAGGATCTGGGCGCGACGGGGCCGCTGCTCGAGGGAATCGCAGGGCTTCTTGGGTTGGCGAAAGAAGACGTGGTTCTGGATGCCGGCTGCGGGGATGGGTTTTACCTGGGATCGCTTGCCGAGCGGTGCGGCTGCGAGGGGCATGGGATCGACATTTCCGTTCCGGCGATTCAGGCGGCGGCGCGGCGGTATCCGGGCTGCGAATGGATTGTGGGCAACGCGGACCGGTTTGTTCCCTACGCGGACGGGGTGTTTTCGGCGGTGATGTCGATTACGGCGCGGCAGAACGCGGGGGAATTCCGGCGGGTGCTGCGGGGGAACGGGCGGCTGCTGGTGGCGGTTCCGGCGCCGGATGACTTGATTGAGCTTCGCGGCACGGGGCGGGACCGCACGGCGCGCACGATTGCGGATTTCGCTTCGGACTTCGAGCTTGTGGCGCAGACTCGGGCGACGGCGACCGTTTCGCTTGATGAGGCCGCGGTGCGCGATGTTCTGCTGGCGATCTACCGGCCGCTGCGGCCGCGGGTTTCGGCGGCATCACGAGTGACGTTCAGCCTGGATCTGCTGCTGTTCCGGCCGCGCAGTAGCGCAGCCAGGGGCGGCGAGTTCTGATAACATCTCGACGCATGAACATCACGAATGTGTCCCGCAGACAAGCGCTGGCTTCATTGGCCGCTGCGACGCTCGTACCCGGCGGCGCCGGGGCTGCCCCGGAGGCGAAGTGGAAGCCCGGACCGGGGATGCCGCGGGAGGGTCCGGATACGCCGAAGATCAGCGCGCCGATTTCGCTTCGGGGCGGCAACGTAACCGGCGAAGCGATGCGCGAAGTGAAGCAGATCGGGGTGAACCACGTGTTGAGCGGGGGCCCGCGGATGCCGTGGGACGAGCAGTGGCTGCGGACGGTGATGGACCGGCTCAAGACGGGCGGACTCGCGTTGGGCAACCTCATGATCGGCGGGTTTCCGAACACGCTCTATGGGAGGCCGGGGCGGGACGAGGAGATCGAGAAGTTCAAAGCGTCGGTGCGGGCGGCGGGCAAGGCGGGGCTGCCGGTGGTGGAGTACAACTTCTACGCGCATCGGGCGATTGAAGGGTATTACGCGGTGGAGGGCCGGGGCGGAGCGGGGCTGAC
Organism: Acidobacteriota bacterium; assembly: GCA_021778335.1. Taxonomy (GTDB): domain Bacteria; phylum Acidobacteriota; class Terriglobia; order Bryobacterales; family Bryobacteraceae; genus JAJYKC01. The sequence continues at coordinate 4,396 of JAJYCN010000212.1, forward strand.
GGGGTTCGATGCGGACAAGGTGAAGGATTTACCGCCGCTGCCGCAGGAGGGCATGCATACGCTCGATGAGATGTGGGCGAATATCTCCTACTTTCTGAAGGCGGTGATTCCGGCGTGCGAGGCTTCGAACGTACGGCTTGCGCTGCATCCGAACGATCCTCCGGTGGCGATCAGCCGCGGTTCGGGTCAGATCATGGGGACGGTGGAGGGGTGGAAGCAGCTGATTTCGATTGTCAACAGCCCGAGCAACGGAATTACGTTCGATTGCGGAGTGACGCGCGAGATGGGCCACGACCCGGTGGAGGTGTGCCGCTACTTCGGCACGAGGGACCGGATCAACCATGTTCACTTCCGGAATGTGCGCGTGAAGGAGCCGTATAACAACTACACGGAAGTGTTCATCGACGAGGGCGAGAACGATATGCTTGCGGTGATGCGTGAGTTGGTGCGGGTGAAGTACACGCATTTGATTTACCCCGAGCACGAACGCGCGCTTGATTATGACCGTACGGTGGGGATACGCAATCAATATCCGGGCGGCGGAGGGTACACGGGGATGGTTTACGACATGGCTTACGCGCGGGCGATGTTACAGGCGGCGTTGATACTGGAGCGGAAGTAAGTTGGGGTACGCGCGTTACTGAATTGCGAGCGTCACGGTATTGGAGACGGCGTTGGTGAAGCCGTCGGACAGGACCAGGGTTAGCGTAATTGCGTTGCCGACAGGGGCGTTTGAGGGGACCTGGACGTTGACCTGATTCAGACCGACGAATCCGGGCGCGAGGCCGGAGAAGCTCGGCGTCAGGTTCATCGTGCCGAGGATGACTTCGGGGACGGTGGTGGTATTGGCGAGCGGCGAGGAAGGCGTGGGATAGCCGGAGAGCGGAGGATGGTCGACTGCGCCGAGGCCGGTGCAGTAGATGGTGATGTACTCGCCGCGTTTGGCGGGACGGGAATTGCCATAGGCTCCGGTGGGCGCCGCGAGTTGGCCGGTGGAAGAGATGGTTATTGTGCCCTGGCCGCTGCCGGTCTGCGAGACGGTGAAGATGCCGGGGCTGAAAGTGGCGACAGGCAGATCGACGGGTTGGGCCTGATAACTACCGGATCCTGCGACGAGCGGCTCGGTAAGGCTGGAGCTATTGCCCGCTTCCCAGGGAATTTGCACATTCACCTGGCCGGGGGAAACGAAGAACTCCGGCACGCTCACGCCTCCCAATGAGAGGGACAGGTTGCCGAGCGTAATGGGCAGCGGCGCGGAAGAGGCGATTGTGTTTGCAGCGGCGAGGTCGGTGCCAAACAGGGAGACGATGGCTCCCGGCGCGGCTCCGGTGACGGCGAGGGGAGCGAAGCTGGCGCCGTTGAGGAAGCCGGTGGGGAAGACGGCGGGTTCGGCGCCGGTTTTGAAATACAGGTCGCGGGAGATGCCGCCGCCGGGCCCGGGAGATGAGACGGAGATGGCCGCGAAGCCGTCCGCGGAGAGGTCCGATGCGGTGAGCGTGGCTTTGAGTTGATTCGAATTTACGAATGTCGTCGGGCGGTTGGAGCCGTTCCAGCGGACGGCGGAGCCGGAGACGAAGTTGGCTCCGGAGACGGTGAGGGTGACGCCGGAGGCCCCGATGGCCGCTGAGGATGGCGCGAGGCTCGAAGCTTCGGGAATCAGGTTCAGGCCGCCGGTGGAGACGCTGAGGTCCCAGACGCTGCGGCCGTGGGTGGCGGCGCGCAGGGTGCGGGAGGGTTCGTGCAGTCCGAGCGAGAGCACGGCAGAGTACGGCATGTTGGCTACGAGCGGCGACCAGTTGGCTCCGGCGTCGTTGGTCCAGAAGACGCCGATGTCGGTGGCGATGTAGAGGGTGTTGGCTAAGTCGGGATCGATGACGAGTCCGGAGACGACGACGTCGGGAAGGTTGCCGCTGATGTCGGCCCAGGTTTGGCCTCCGTTGTCGCTACGAAAGACGTGGTCGGAACCGGTGCCGCCGACGGTCACGTAGACGCGCGTGCGGGACTTCGGATCTACCTCGATGTGGGTGATCGATCCTCCGGGCAGCAGCGCGCCGAGCAGGGTCCAGGAGGATTTCGCGCCGTCGCCGGCGTTGGTGGTGGCCGCGAACTGTCCGTCGGCGGAGCCGGAGTAAACGGTGTTCGAGTCCGATGGGGCCACGGCGAGCGCGGTGAGCCCGTCACCTCCGTTGGTTGCGTCCGGCGAGATGGCGGTCCAGTTCTGCGCGCCGTCGGTGGTTTGGTAGACGTGGCGATTGCCGGTGAAATATAGGTTTTGCGGGTTCGACGGGTCAATCGTCATGTACGGAATGAACGGTACGCCTTCGGTCGCGGAGATCCCAGTGTCGGAGGGGACGTAAGTGCCGGCGGTGCCGCCTGTCGATGAGCGGTAGACCGAATGGGGTTGGCCGCCGGGCGTCGAACCGCCGCAGCTCACGTAGACGTTCTGCGGGTTGGAAGGATCAATCGCGGTTGCCGCGCCGTCGCCGCAGTTCACCGAGTGCCATTTCATCTGGCCGGTGAAATTCAGAACATTGTTATCCTGCGAGCCTCCGAAGGCGATGGTTGCGTCGGTTGGATTGGTGGAGACGCCGGGATAGAACTGGGTGATGGCGAGGGTGGTGTTCAACTGGCGCCAGGAGGTGGTGCTGATGGCGGAGGTGGAACTTACCCAGACGCCACCGTCGTTGCCGAGATAGACGGTTGAGCCGTCGTTCGAGAAGGCGACGGCGTGCTGATCGACGTGCACGTTGCCGAAGGGGAGCAGCGAGGTCCAGGTGGCTCCGCCATCGGTGGAGAAGGACGCAGTTACGCCGCCGCCGACCAGCAGGCTTGGGTTTGTCGGGCTGACGGTGACGACGTTGTTATACCAGCATTGCTTCGAGCAGTAACCGACGGAGGAGATCTGGTTCCAGGTAAGGCCGCCGTCGGTGGTCTTGTAGACGCCGAGCAGAGGGTTCGTCGTGCCGGAGGTGTTCTGCAGGCCGGCATAGAGCGTTTTGGGGGAAGAGGGATCCATCGCGAGCGCGATGCGGCCTGCATTGGTGAGCGGGAGTGCGGTGGCTCCTGTGCCGTTCACTGGGGTCCAGGTCTGGCCGCCATCTGTCGTTTGGTAGACGCCCGCGGAGCCGCTGAATGGGGCTCCCACGGCGGCGTAGGCGATGTTTGTGCTGGTGGGGTCGTAGACGAGCGAGGTAACTTCGCCAGGGACGAAGCCGTTGCCGCTCCAGGTTTGCCCGCCGTCGTTGGAGACATAGATACTGAATACCGAGCCCGCCAGGACGTCCTGACCGTTGGACGGGCTAACCGCGATGCTGGCGATCGCGAGCCCCACAAAAGGGCCCGGCGTCATCGTCCACGTCTTCCCTGCGTCGGTGGACTTGAGCACTCCCGCGCCGTAGTAGGCGTCCACATTGAAGTTCCCCTCGCCGGTGCCCGCGTAGATCGTACTGGAATTATTCGGGTCGATGGCCAGGGATCCGATGGCGAGGGAGGCTTGCTGATCCGTGAGCGGGGTCCAGTTCATCCCGCCGTCGATTGTCTTCCAGACGCCGCCTTCGGCCGCGCCGAGGTAGACGGTGTTTGTGTCGTTGGGGTCGACGGCGAGGGCGGTTACGCGGCCGGAGCTGAGGAAGTCCGCGGGTTGCGGTCCGATGAGCGACCATTGCGTCCCGGTGGAGGTAGACGCGGCCGGATTTGCGTCGCCAAGCCGCTTTTCCATTGTGCTCAGGGCGCGCAGTCGCACCTTCGCATCCACGCGGCCGCCTCGTCCCTGGCGGATCCGCCGGAACCATGCATCCCGGTCCTGCTGGCGGCTGCTTTCTTCGTGGTCAGGATCGTTTTGTGCGGCGGCAGACGGAAAAAGAAACAAAAGGAGGGAACAAAACGGCAGAATGACGGCTAAAGCCCGCTTAATCCGGCGTTCGATGAGAAGCATGCTTTCGACAGTGTGGCACAGCCTTTTCGCGGCGTCGAGAATTTACTTCACCGCCAGTGTGACGGACGACGGAAGGTACTGACTCACGTAATCTCCGATGTAAATGTATAGTGGCACGGAATTGGAGGGTGCAGTGTTTTCGTTAATGCGGACGTTTACTTGAACGACGCCCGCGGCGAGGCCGGGCGCGGCGCCCGCGAAGAGGACGGGGCCGAGATTGCAGCCGACGCCGAGGACAGGAACGGGAAACGGCGAGGAAAGCGGGTTCTTCGAGCCGTCGGGCTGGGCGGGGGTCATTTGGCCGGCGCCGGTTAGGAAGAGGGAAACGATGGACCCGCGGGCGGCGGGATTGGTGGGCGAGTTTGGCGTGCCATCCTCGTTCAGCGCCGCGGTCTGGCCGGCGCCGCTTCCATCGGCGGTGAAGATGCCTGGCACGGCCGGATAGAGGTTCATGATGGCGGGGGCGCGGGGTTCGCCGTGAGAATCGACGGTGATGGAGGCTTGCGCTCCGGAGGCTTCGAACGGGACGGAGGCTTCGATGAGGTTCGGGGTGAGCGAGAGGACGGGCGCGGGGATGCCGTCGATGGCGACGCGCGTTTCCGGGTCGAAGCCGGAGCCGGCGATGAGAATGAGCTCGCCGGGCGCGAGGTCGTAGACGGAGTAGTAAGATGGCGTGCCGGTTTGCATGCTTGCGGCGTTGACGATGGTGGAAACCCAGGGTGACGGAACGCCGGGAAAATCGGCCTTCATGACGTCGGTGTCGAAAGTTCCGCCGCCGAACGAGGTTTGCAGCGCGCCAGCGGTTGGGGAGAATAAGTAGGCTTCGGTGGTGTTGGCGAAGTAAATGGCGCCTTGGGAGTCGAGAGTGAAGAGGCCGGGAACGGCGAGCGTATTTGCTAGCGAGGCGTCGTCCGCGTTGAGGATGGAGAGCGTGGGATGCGGGAGGGTGGGGGTGGTTGGTGCTATGTTCACGTAGGCGCGGCCTGCTGCGTCGGTTTGGAGGATGGTGGGCGGGGGCGATTGCGGTCCGCCGAGGTAAGTGGAATAAATGAGCGCGCCCGAGGCGCTGAACTTGGCCACAAAGCCGTCACCGAGATAGCTGGGGATGGCGGTGGCGCCGAGGTAAGCGCGCTGGAACGCATTGGGGGTGGTGGGGAAATCCGTTGACTGCGTGGCGCCTGCGACGTAGGCTGCGCCGGTGGAATCGACGGCGATGGCGAAGCCTGCGTCGGGCGCCTGGCCGCCAAGATAGGTGGAGTAAAGAAGCTTTGCTCCCGAGGGATCGAGTTCGGCGACGAAGGCGTCTCCAAAGCGCAGCGGACCGGAGAAGTTCACGCCGTGGAAGGTGTTCTGAAACGCATTTGAGGTGAGGGGGAAGTCGGGCGAGGTGGTGCTGCCGGTGAGCCAGGCATTGCCGTCCGAATCCACCGCGATGGCGTTGGCCTGATCGATACCGGAGGCGCCGAGATAGGTGGCGTAGGCGGTGCTGCCGTCCGGATTCAGCTTGAGGACGACCGCGTTCGAGCAGGAAGGTTGATCGATGGGCGGGCCGATGGGGCAGGCCTGGGATTTGAAGCCGGGTTGGAAGGCGCCGGGCGTGGTGGCGAAGCCGGCCGGAGCGCTGCCTGCGGCATAGACGTCTCCGGCGGGATCGACAGCTATGGAAGTAAGTGAGGCGTTGAGTTTCCTCGAGTAAGCGATCTTACTCCCATCGGGAGTAAGATGCGTCACGGTTGCGCCGTCGGTTAGTAAGTAGACGCCGCCGTTAGCGTCGGCGGCGATCGCGTTTGAGTGAACCGCGGGCAGGCAGACGGACCAGACAATTCCTGAGGCGTTTGTGTTGACCTTGGCGACGAAGACGCAGCCTTGTACGGCGTAAGGGACCGTGAAGGCTTTGTTGGTGATGGGGAAGTCGGGCGAATCGGTCTCCCCGGTTATGTAGGTATTTCCGGAAGAATCGACGGCGATGGCGGAAGCGAGGTCGTCGATGGAACCGCCGAGGAAGGTGGCGTAGTCGAGATGAAACGCGCCAGGCGATGCGGCATGGGCGCAAGCGGCGCAGACAAGCGCGAGGATGGCGAGGCGCATGGCTACGCCTATTGTAGCTCCGCTCCTCGCGCCGGTTCCCCTATAATCGACCATGTGGTGCGTCCTGAAAGACGCGTTGTTCTCGCGGGTGAAAGTCCCGTCCGGGTAAGCGCCAGAGCGCCCGGTAGCAGACTCCAGCCGG
>JAJYCN010000213.1 GCA_021778335.1 Acidobacteriota bacterium
TCTCTCCTCCCGGCTGGAGTCTGCTACCGGGCGCTCTGGCGCTTACCCGGACGGGACTTTCACCCGCGAGAACAACGCGTCTTTCAGGACGCACCATATCATTCATCATAGTCTCCTGTCTTGCGCTTGATCGGCGCTACCCTTTCTTCGGCGGAATCGGCGAAATACCTTATTTTAGAGCAGCAAGCAAGCCGCCGGATTGCTTCAGCATCTGCAGCCGGGCCGTCTCCAGATCCCGTTCCGCACTGTAATACGTCATCCACTTCTCTTCTTCCTCCACACGCGCAAGGTCCACCTGCTGCGACGTCGCCCTGCCCTCATCCATCTGCGCCAGCAACACCGAAAGCTGTTCCCGCGACACCTCCAGGTCCAGTTTCGCCAAGCTACTCGCGTCCCGCAGGTCCTTCATCTGAGCGTATACGCGCCGCGCTTCGAGCGACACCCGGTCGCGTTCCAGCTTCACCTGCTGACGCAGCTTTTCCACGTCCGCCTCCGCCTGCGCCGCCAGCGCCGAACTCGCCGAGCCCACCAGCAGCGGCATCTCGATATCGAATCCCAACTGCGCGTTGTTCCGCTGAAACTTTCCGAAATAAGCCTGATACGTGCTCTTGGCAAACAACGAATACTGCGCGACAAGATTGATCGTCGGCAGCCGCATCGCCCTCTGGCTGCGAACCTCGAGCGACTTCGCCGCAACCTGCGACTGCAGCGAGCGAATCGTCCGGCTCGACGACATCGCCCCGGTCACCGCCGCATCCTCGTTCTCCGGCTCGGCTTTGGACAACATCGCCGCCAGAGAATCGTCGTCGGCAATCGCCCGCACCCGGTCTCCCGGAGGATATCCCAGCACCATCGCAAGCGAACCTTCCGAGTAGGCCTGATCCGAATTCAGCACGCCTTCCCGCTGCCGCGACCGCGCCAGATCGACATCGGCCCGCCGGCCCGCCAGCTCCAACTCCCGGCCCTCGGACACCCGCGAGGCCACCACGGCGCGCACCCGCTCATAACTCTCCCGCTCCTGCCGCGCCAGTTCCACGTTCCTCGCGGCCTGCTCGGCGTCGAGAAACAGTGTCGCCGTTCGGTAAACAATGTCCTCCGTCTTCGCCTGCGCGTCGAAGCCCGCCCCGCGCGATGTCTCCCGCGCCTCCGCCAGAGCGTAGCTCTTGCTCCGGTTGTAGATTGCCATGTCGGTCCGCATCTGGATGATCGATGGCGCCGCGCCGTCGATCGTGTTCGGATAGCCGTACGTGTAAGCCGCCCCGCTGCCGGTGTAAACCTTCGGGATGAACGGATCCTTCGCAAGCCGGACGCCATACTGCGCTTTCTCTTCGTCAAGCCGCGCCATGATCACTTCCGGATTCTGATGAAGCGCCAGGTCGATCGCCTGCTTGAGCGTAAGCTCGTGCACCTCAGCGCGCAGCAGACAGGGGATAAGAGCAACAAGCCACAGCCGTTTCATACCCCTTAAGAGTACCTTGCTCCGGCTCGAACGGCGCGGCAAATCCGGTGCTTTTGGTGGGCGCGCAGGGACTCGAACCCCGGACCTCTTCCGTGTGAAGGAAGCGCTCTAACCAACTGAGCTACGCGCCCGGCGGGGAATTTCCAGTTTACTACGGCCCATGGACCCCTTGCTCAGCTTCTGTGCCGGTCCAGAATCTGTTCCCGCCAGAAATTCGGCAACCCCGGCACATCCAGTGCCCTCCGAATCAACTCGCGGTCCTCGCTCGCCCCCGTCGCCAGCCGCACAAGATCCAGCACGCTCACTCCATCCCCCTCCGGCCTGTCCACTCGTTCGATCCGGTCCCCAGCCGCAATCACGCCCTCCACCACCACCGACAGATAAAACCCCGTCCGCCCACTGTCCAGAAACTGCAGCGGAAACTCGCGCCGCCGCATCTTCGTTGCCAGCTTGAAGCACGGATACCTTGGCTGCGTCACCCGCAACCGCGCCCCACCTACCCTAAACTCATCGCCGATCCTGACTTCCGCCTCGCTCAGCCCCGCCGTGGTCAAGTTCTCCCCGAACCCGCCCCACCCAAGCTCCACATCCGCCAACCGCGGCTCCCAGAACCCGTAATGCTCCGACGGATACGCATAAATCGCCTTCAGCAACCCTCCGTGCACCCTCCGGTCCGCCTGCTCATCCCCATCCAGATTCAGCTTCCGGGCCATCACCGGCCCTTCCGCCGGCCGCTTGTAAATCCCCGTCGACACAGGCTGCCCCCGCAGAGTCCAGTGCGGCTCCGCCCGGCCCACGTTCAGCGATATCAGTGTCGCCCCGTCCATCGCCCGTTCCTCCCCAGCATACCGCCCGCCATTCTCCAAGCCCCCACCGCTCGCCGCGCTATAATCGCCCCCGCATGACCGCTCACGAAACGCGCCTCCGCGTGCGCTACGCCGAAACCGACCAGATGGGCCTCGTCTATTACGCCAACTATTTCGTTTGGATGGAAGTCGGCCGCGCCGAATATTGCCGCGCCGCCGGCATCGTCTACCGCGACCTGGAACTCGAAACCGGCCTCTACCTCGCCGTCGCCGGCGCCCAGTGCCGCTACCTCGCTCCGGCCCGCTACGACGAAGAAATCGCCGTCCACACCACCATCGGAAGCGCCAACCGCCGCATGATCGAATTCCAATACGAGATCCGCCGCGGCCAGGACCTGCTCGCCACCGGCTCCACCCGCCACATCTTCCTCAACCGGAATATGAAGCCCGAAAGTCTCCCGGAGCGCTACTGGCCGGCCTTCGGCATCCCGATCAGGGACCGAACTTGACGTTCGTGTCGGCGCCGAACTCGTGATAGTTCCGGAACTCAATCACATTCCGCGTGCAGATCGGCGTGCCCCGCTGGCACATCAGCACCTCGGAACGCACCGGCAGCACCACCCGCTTCGTCCCGATCGCTACCAAGTCGTAATCCACCGCCGTTTCCGCCGTGTCGAGCGGAAAATCCTTCGGAAGACCGATCGCTGACGATTCAATCCGCAGCGTCTTGCCCGATTGCTTGTCCACCCAAACCGACCCGCGCGACGCCGGGTTGTACTTCTGCCCCGTCGCCTGAATCGTCCAGTGCGAGTTCGGCTGCTCAATCGTATAGTCGTAAACCGCAGACGTTAGACCATGAATCTGCGTCTCCGTCGCGTAGTGGAACCGCGCCGCCGTCGATGGGTCGTAGATGTCCCGCAGGATCGTCCCAAACTCCCCCTTCGACCACGCGCCGTCCCCGCCCTGGAAGAAGTCCTTCATCGGCCGCCCGTTGTCCGAGATGTTCTGATAACTCTCCTTCCCATCCTCGTAAATCACCTTCGCCGACACGACGTCCTGCGCCGTCCACGACGCCGGAGTGGTCTGGCTCACGTATCGCGTGGTGAACTGCTCGCAGATGAAATTGGGCAGTTTCTCCGTGGTGTCGAACGCCACCTCCCTCGCCTTCTCGACCAGCGCCGCGCGGGGATCGGTAATACGCGGCGGAGGCGCTGCCGTTCCCGCCGGCGGTGGACCGGGGTCGAACGGCTTGTCCGGCGGCGTCAGCCCAGGGCGCGGATAGTTGGCCGCCGTCTGAGCCGGCGCCGCGCTGGCGTCCTGCGCCACCTGGTTCTCCAGGTCATGGTCGTGCGCCGACGGCACCGGCTTTCCGCGGCGCAAAACCGGCGCGTTGTCGTCGTCCGTGTCCGGCGTCACCACCGTCGTCGGAGGGGCCGGACCCGCCGCCGCCTCCTGCTGCGGCGCGGAGGCCGGAGCAGCGGCCGGCGCCGCGCTCCCTTGCGGTCTCGGCGCTGGTGGCGGCGCGTTACGCGCCATCGTCGGACTGTTCGAGGCCTGCTTCGTACCGGACGCCGAAAGCTGGACCGTCTTGGCTAAATAGTGACCCTTCTCGTCCTGCGTCGACGTCACATCCACCCGCTTGCCCGCTTGAAACACGTCCGCCTTGGCTTCCTTACCTGCCTCGTCCAGATATTTCGTGTCGTTGTCCAGCTTGAAGGTGAACGTCCGCTTGTCCGGCGTATCTACCAGCAGTTCCCGGCTCTTCTTCTGCTTGATGACGCCGCTCGTCTTCTGCGTATCGTCATCGTTCTGATTTTGGTCGTCTTTCTTGCCCTTCTTGTGCGGAAACGGCAGTCCCACCTCTGCCCCCGGCGGATACATCACCGGCGGATATCCGCCAGGATATGTGCCCGGCATCGGCCCCCCGGGATAAGGCCCTCCAATTACCTGCGCCCCTACCGGCGCCAACGCCAAAATGACGCCCACACCCAGTCGCGCAATCCGTCCACCCATGCACCTCATGACGTCACATCGTCGTCAAGAAGTTTCATTTTCCCTTCGAGATACGCAAGCGAGTCCAGCAAAACCTTCCGGTAACGCGGATGACTAGCCTTTTCAAGATCATGCAGCACCCTCCGCCGGGACAAATCGAGACTCTCTCTCTCCCGCGCGCGGGCAATCTGCGATTCGCTGAGGTCGAGCGCAGCGCTCCTGTCACGAGCGCTTTCAGTGGACTCGACCTGCATCTCCACTGACTTGCTTTCCCAACCACGAGCCATGTAGGCACCTCTGGAATGCGGCCTCTTGGGGGCGGGCCGCGGCGAAGCCCTCGTTTCCGCTTCTAAGTATACGTCTACAGCGAATCGGGTACAATCCGCCCGCGCGGCCTCCCCAAAAGCCCCACGAACGGCAACCGGCGTGCAAAGTTTTTTCTTGGCGCCACGGAGCCCTATCCCCATGAAAATCCTATTGGCCATTGACGGTTCCAAATTCAGCCAGGCCGCTATCGACGAAGTCATCCGGCGGTCCTGGCCCTCGCCGACGGAGGTCCGGATCCTTTCCGTCGTGCATCCGTTCCCGTTCCCGCTCATTCCCGATCCCTTCAACGTCGGCGCCGCCTGCTACTACGAGTCCCTCAAAGAAGAACGCAAGCGCGCCTCGCACGATATCGAAGCGGCGGCAAAACAGGTCCGCGAAAAGACGCCCCATCTCACAGTCGCCGCCGAGCGCCTCGAAGGCTCACCCAAGAAAATGATCGTCGAAGAAGCCGAACGCTGGGGCGCCGATCTCATCATCGTCGGAACCGACGGCCATGGCGGCGTCACCCGCTTCCCGATCGGCTCAGTCGCCCAGGCCGTCGTCGCCCACGCTCCCTGCTCGGTCGAAGTCGTCCGCCGCCCCCAAGCCGCCTGAACCCCGCCGCGCAACACGATACCGTACGCGCGAGCGATCGACACCGGCCCGCCATCACCAACTCGCGTGATCCCCGCCGGCGACGGCGTGACCGAACCGCGACTGCAAAGGAGCGGTCCCCCTTCAACGCTCTGAATCCTCAACCCCAACCAGCGCCATGATCTCGCTTCACTACCCTCGCTTCTGATGAACATTCGTTTGCCGAGACCATCGAAGAAATCGGTAATGGCTCAGGAAGCGTCCCCGTTCCGCGCGGTTCCATAGATCCGTCTGCGTTCGCACATGAGGAGTTCTCATTGCAAGAAAAATATGGTATTTTTTCTTGCAGGAACGGCCATAAAATAATTCAACAAGCCATTGAGCAAAAGATACTTAGCAGAATCTATGGCAACGGGAGGGGATGGGCCTTCTCCCAGATGGATTTTGCCGACCTCGGCGCTCGTTCGACGATCGATTCGGCACTGCATCGCCGCCAGCGGGAAGGCCTCATTCGAAGGGTCATTCGCGGCATCTACGACTATCCACGTCAAAGCAAGGCCCTGGGAGGCCCAACAAGTCCGAATATTGATCAGGTCGCTCATGCGCTCGCCCGCAAATTCGCTTGGCGCATCCAGCCCGACGGCGCCACGGCCCAGAACCTACTCGGTCTGTCGACGCAGGTTCCCGCCCGTGCCGTCTATCTCTCTGACGGTCCAGACCGGTCATACACTCTAGGCCGAACCAAACTGGCCTTCGAACACACAGCCCTCAAAGAGGCCGGTTTCAAGTTGCCGGAAAGTCGCCTGATCGTGCAAGCGCTGAAAGCATTTGGCGAAGGCCGCATTACACCCCAAGTCATTACGCGGATCCGTGGGCAGTTCGACCCGGCACTCAGGCAGCGGATACTGCTCGACACAAAGACGGCGACCGGTTGGGTTTACGCCGCCATTCAGGGAATCGCCAAAGAGGGTGCCAATGGATAAACTTGCGCGGCTGCCCGCGGAAGATCGGCGTGACATTCTCAGCGAGGCGGCGGCCCGCATGGGGATCAAACCAACAATCATCGAGAAGGACTTCTGGGTCTGCCTCACGCTGAAAATACTCTTCTACAAATCGCGGTTCGGAAAATCCCTCGTCTTCAAAGGCGGGACATTGCTTTCGAAGGCGCACGGACTGATCGAACGTTTCTCCGAAGACATCGATCTCGTGCTCGATTGGAAGGTGATCGGCTTCGGCGCCGGGCTCAATGACCCGATACAGAATTTCACTTCAAGAACGAAGCAGGACCAGTTCAACAAAGAAGTCAACCGTCTCGCGGCGGACTACATTGCGAAGTCACTTTGCCCGGAATTGGAGGATCTCCTACGACAGGAAAACGTCGGACTATCGGCAGCGGTTGATCCTACTGATCCGCATACCGTCAATATCCGATATCCCGCGGCATTTGCGGAAACCTATATCCGCCCCGAAGTCCGCCTCGAAATCGGCCCGCTTGCCTCGTGGGTGCCTTCGGCCACGCATGTAATCCGGCCCGACGCCTTTGATGTCGTACCAGAGGTGTTCCAAAACCCGGGCTGTGAGGTTGTGGCGATTGCCGCTGAACGAACGTTTTGGGAGAAGGCAACAATTCTTCATTAGGAGGCACACCGGAAAACGCAAATCCCGCAGCGTTATTCCCGGCACTATTACGATCTCTACAAACTCGCTGTCAGTCGCATCCGGGCTTCGGCCCTTGCAGATACCAAGCTCTTGCAGGACGTGGTTGCGTTCAAACAACGCTTCTATCCATCAGCGTGGGCTCGCTACGATCTCGCCGTTCGCGGTTCGTTCAAACTTCTCCCGGCCACGCCTTCTCAGGTTCGTGACCTCGAACGTGATTATGATGCGATGCAGGTCATGCTGTTCGGCCCGGCTCCCGAATTCCACAACATGCTTCTGGAACTGAAGAACCTGGAGGCCGATATTAACGCAATGCCGTGACGCGATCCAAATTGCATAAAGACTCCGCCCGCGCTAGCCCCTCCTCACGTCGATATACTGGCTTGTCATGGCATGGTTCGCCCCCTCCCCTCAAATCTTCGACGCCGTCGTGGTCGGCTCCGGCGCCACCGGCGGATGGGCCGCTAAACAGCTCACCGAAGCCGGGCTCAATGTCGCCCTCCTCGAAGCCGGCAAGAAAGTTACCCCTCGCGATTTCACCGAACACAAGCAACCCTGGTCGGTTCCCTACCTCGGCCACTCGCCCCGCATCGCCGAAGAGCGCCCCATCCAGATCACCTGCCCCGCCTGCAATGAGTTCAACTACAAGTGGTTCGTCAACGACCTGGAAAACCCCTACACCCAGGCCAAGCCATTCCATTGGATCCGCCAGCGCGCCCTCGGCGGCCGCTCGCTTAGCTGGGGCCGCCAAAGCTACCGCCTCAGTCCCATCGACTTCAAAGCCGCCTCCCACGACGGCTACGGCGACGACTGGCCCATCACCTACGAGGAGATGGTCCCTTACTACGAACGCGTCGAGCGCTATGTCGGCATCTCCGGCCAGGCCGAAGGCCTCATGCAGCTCCCCGACAGCGTCTTCCTCCCGCCCATGCCCATGACCTGCGGCGAACTCCAGCTCCGCAAAGCCGCCATGGAGAAAATGAAACGCGTCGTCACCATCGGCCGCGCCGCCATCCTGACTCGCGCGCACAACGGCCGCCCGGCCTGCCACTACTGCGGCCCCTGCGAACGCGGCTGCGTAACCTCTTCCTACTTCAGCAGCGTCACCACCACCATCCCCGACGCCGTCCGCACCGGCCGCCTCACCCTGCTCACCGACTCCATCGCCGCCCGCGTCAACTCCAAAGACGGTAAGGCCACCAGCGTCTCCTACATCGACTCCAACACCCGCGAAGAACACGAAGCCCACGGCAAAGTCATCCTCCTCTGCGCCTCCACGCTCGAATCCACGCGCCTGCTCCTCAACTCCAACCTCGCCAACTCGAGCGGCGCCCTCGGCCACTACCTCATGGACAACATCTTCCACGGCGCGGCGGACGGCATCCTACCCACGCTCGAAGCCCGCCCCTGGATCGGCCCTCCCCGCCGCCCCAACGGCATCTACGTCCCGCGCTTCCGCAACGTCACCGAAAAATCCACCAACGGCTTCATCCGCGGCTACGGCTATCAGGGCGGCAGTTCTCCCGCATTCGATTTCGGCGCACCCGGCTTCGGCCAGGCCTACAAAGACGCCGTCCGCAAAGGCCACTACCGCATGTCCCTCGGCCTCTGGGGCGAAAGTCTGGCCAGCCGCGAAAACCACGTCGAAATCGATAAATCCCGCACCGACGCCTGGGGCATCCCCATCCTGAAAATTTCCGCCGAGTGGTCCGAAAACGAAAAGCGTCTCTGGCAGGACGGCCGCGAACAGGCCGCCGCCATGCTCGAAGCCGCCGGAGCAAAAGACGTCCGCATGACCGGCGAGTACTCCTTCTTCGGCCAGTGCATCCACGAAACCGGCACCGCGCGAATGGGCGACAACCCGAAGACCAGCGTGCTCAACAAGTACAACCAGTGCCACGAAGTCCCCAACGTCTTCGTCACCGACGGCGCGGCCTTCGTCTCCAGCGGCTGCCAGAATCCGACCCTCACCATGATGGCGCTCACCGTCCGCGCCTGCGACTACATCGTCAACGAGTACAAAAAGAACGTCTCATGAACTCTTCCCCCTCCACGCTGAGCCGCCGCGCATTCCTGGCCGTTGCCGCCGCCGGAGCCCTCCGCGCCGCCTCCACGCCCATATTGCTCGGTGGCCCCGTCTTTCTTTCCACCGACGACCCTGACGCACTCGCCCGCGAACACCGCCGCCTCGGCTACGCCGCCGCCTACTGCCCCCAGGCCGAACCCACCGACACCGCCCGCATCCGCGCCATCGAAAAAGCCTTCGCCGCGCAGAACGTCGTCATCGCCGAAGTCGGCGCCTGGAAAAACATGCTCGACCCCGACGACGCCAAACGCCGCACCAACCTCGCCTACGTCATCGAGCGCTGTCACCTCGCTCAGGAAGTCGGCGCGCGCTGCTGCGTCGACATCGCCGGCTCCTACAACCCCACCGTCTGGTACGGCCCGAACTCGAAAAACCTCTCCCGCGAGTTCTTCGACGCCACCGTCGAAAACTGCCGCAAAATCATCGACGCCGTAAAACCCACCCGCACGAAATTCACCATCGAGATGATGGGCTGGAGCATCCCCGACAGTCCGGACTCCTATCTCACACTCATCCGCGCCGTCGACCGCAAAGCCTTCGGCGTCCACCTCGACGTCTGCAACGGCATCAACTGCCCGGAGCGCTTCTACAACAACGCCGCCTACATCGACGAGTGCCTCACCAAGCTTGGCCGCTACATCGTCTCCTGCCACGCCAAGGACCTGCAGTGGATCACCGAACTCAACGTCCACTTCCAGGAAACCGTCCCCGGCCGCGGCCAGGTCGACTACCGCGCCTATCTCACCGCGCTGTCCCGTCTTCCCTCGCCCGCCCCGCTCATGCTCGAACACCTGAAAACCGCCGCCGAGTACGACGAGGGCCGCGAATACATTTTCCGCACCGGCCGCGCCGCCGGACTCACGTTCGCATGAACCGGCGCATCCAAAACAAAATCATGTCTCTACGTTTCGCTACTCTCTCCCTGCTCCTTTCTGTGCCCTTCGTCTCCGCGCAGCCCCTGCCGCTTGAAGGCATAGGCCACGTCGGTCTCCTCGTCTCTCATCTCGAACAGGCCCGCTCCTTTTACACCGGCCAACTCGGCTTCGCCGATGCGTTCGAAATGAAAAACAACGCCGGAGCCGTCGCCGCCGCCTTCTACAAGATCAACGACGAGCAGTTCCTCGAAATCATGCCCGGCGCCGATACCGCCAAATCCGTGCTGCTCACCCACGTCGCGATCCAAGCCTCCGATATCAAGCAGGTCTGGAGCCGCCTGAACGCCGCCGGCCTCCACGCCCCGGAACCCACCAAAGGCGCCGACGGCAATCTCGCCTTCAACGTCTTCGACCCCGACGGCTTCCGCATCCAGTTCGTCCAGTATCTCCCCGGCTCGCTCCACTCAAACACGAAGGGCAAGTTCCTCGACGCCGCCCGCATCTCCACGCACCTTCAGCACGCCGGCATCCCCGTCCCCGCCGAAAAGCTCGACGCCGTGATGCACTTCTATCACGGCCAGCTCGGTCTCGAAGAATACTGGCGCTATGCCCCCGGCGGCGAACTCCGCCTCATCAAACTCCTCATCCCCGGACAACGCCGCGACATGCTCGAGCTGATGATCTACCACAAGCCGCCCACCGGCGCCGAACTGGCATCGATGGGAAGATC
>JAJYCN010000214.1 GCA_021778335.1 Acidobacteriota bacterium
TGCAAGCGGGCCTGGAATCAACCCAAGCGAAACTGAGAGCGGCCCAACCGGCCGCGGAGCGGGACCCCGTGACAGGACTTCCACCGTTCTTCTACCCGTCTCAATGAACTCCAGCGTATTTCCTGCCGGCGAGCCTGACGCATCGCTGGTGGCCAAGATCGACGAGTTTGTTGCCGCTCAGGAACCGATTGCCTAGCCAGCCCCCATGCGGCGGGACAGGGAACGAAGGTTCTCCCTGATAGTAGTACGTCGGAGCTAAAGTGGCGTCTTTGCGATCCGATAAGGACAGTGTATGCAAGAATGCAGCCCGGAGGGCGCATGATTCCTTGATCGCGCCGCCGCGGAGCGGCGAGATGATAACGCGCCTGGGATGCTGTGAGAGGCGGAGTGACAAATGAATACCAGCCCAGTGAGCCAGGCGCCGGCCGTTGTACCGGCGGCGTTCGCGAGCCATGTCTCAAGTCGAGAGCTAGTTGCGGCGCTCGAAGCGCTTGGCGGGACCAATGTCATTGCCCAGGGTCGAGAGATCGCGTTCCTCTTCGAACAACGCGCGGGAAGAACGGTGATTCGGATCATTGACCGTGCGACCGGCGACGTCATTCAGCAGCTCCCGGCAGCGTATGTGGTTCGTCTCGAACGATTCTTACGGCAACAGCGGTGACCTGGAGGCCGGAGCTCGCCGCACGTGATTGCGTTCAGTCTTTCTAAGATTCGAGGCGCCACTCGCGCCAAGACGCGTGCAGCAAGTGGGAGCGCCAACGGCGGCGGCGTACCGGTTACTATCGTGTATACCTACCGCGAGCCATGCGGGTATCGGTATTGTTCAGACGTGACCTCCCTTGCCGGACATATCGGCGAAAACCCAGTGTTCCACCCGTTGTTGAAGATGGCCGAGAGTTACTGTCGCGAGTTCCGCACGGCGTAGCAGGCATCCGAGCAGGACCGCGATCATGGCGTAGCCGTGCTTACCTCGGGCCGTCTCGCGATCGAAGACAGCGAGGACGCGCATGCGATGTTTCCCGGCTTGAGGTCGCGGTGGATGATGCCTTTGTGATGCGCGGCTTCGAGCGCTTGTGCGATCTGAAGGGCAAGCCGCAGCGCCTCCTCCAACTTTAGAGGACCGCTCAACGGCACCCCCTCCACGTATTCCATCACCAGATCATCGGGGCCGACATCGTGGAGCGTGCAAATGTGGGGATGATTGAGGGCGGCGATAGCGCGCGCCTCACGCTGAAACCGCTCGCTGTGCGCCGCGTCCGTGAATTTGATCGCAACGGTTCGGCCGAGACGCGTGCCGGTCGCCCGGTATACTTCGCCCATGCCGCCCGCGCCTAAGCGATCCAGCACTTCGTACGGTCCGACGCGGGTTTTCGGGGCCACAGGCATGGCGGCGTCCCCTGATTCTACCTCAGCCGGCGCTTGACAGGACCGGACCTCCCCACTAACCTTGCACAGAAGGGAGGGTTTGGAGGATGCCCAAGTATTTGGTCCAGGCCCGGTACACCGCAGAAGGCCTCAAGGGTCTCATCGAGGACTCTGGTTCCGGCCGCCGCGCCGATGTCCAGGCGGCGGTCAAGTCAGTCGGGGGGAAGGTCGATGGCTTCTACTATGCGTTCGGTGAGGACGACGTATTCGTCATCGTGGATCTGCCGAACAACATTGCGGCGGCCGCGCTGGCCATCAACGTCTCGCGAACTGGCACGGTGCGGACTCGGACCACGCCTCTGCTTACGGTCGAAGATGTCGATCGAGCCCTCCAGATCGAAGCCAAGTACCGCGCGCCTGGGGAATAGCACTGGTTTGGGTGACATGTAGGCGGCGATCGCCGCCGCTGTGAACTCGGCATCGTGGTGGTGCCTGCACCATGGCGGCGGTCCGTGCCGCAATCCGTATCACTTGTTGCGGGCGCATCCCCGGTTGGGAATGAAGTCGAGGGTGCCTGTGACGCGGTCCGGAAACGGGTGTAGAATCGGCAGCTATGGCCACGGCCGCTCGGTATCACCTGGACGAAACGAATCTGGAACGCCAGCGGTTGCTGGGGAAGGTGCTGAACCCTTTTACGCGGACGTTCCTGGCGGAGGCCGGTCTGTCGTCGGCGGCGCGTTGTCTCGATGTGGGGTGCGGAATCGGGGAAACGACGCGGTTGCTCGCCTCGGTCGCGCCTAACGCCGAATGTGTCGGGCTTGAAAAGGATGCCGCGCTGCTTGCGGCGGCCCGGCGACAGAGCGATGAACCGCGCGTGTGTTTCCAGGAAGGTGATGCGACCCAATTGCCGTTCGGGGACCACAGCTTCGATTTCGTGTTTGCCCGGTATCTGATGATGCATTTGCCCGAACCCGGCGATGCCATTCGCGAGATGCTCCGGGTTGTGAGGAAGGGTGGAACGGTCATGCTGATTGAGCCCGATTTCTCGTTCCATGCGACCCACCCGCCGAGCTGGGCGTACGAACGGCTGCCGGAACTGCTCCGTGCGCTTCTGCCGGATCCGTTCATCGGCCGGAAACTGGACCATCTGCTTCGTCAGGCCGGCGCCGGGGAGATTCATTTGGACGCTGTTGCGCGCATCGAGCAGGGCAGCTCGGACGTGCGCCGGTGCTGGCGGCTGACTGTGGAATCGATGGGGCCGGCGATGCTGGCCAAGAACATCCTCACGCTAGAGGAGCTGGCGGCCGTCGTCGCAGAGCTTCGTCGCGTGGAGGACGATATAAATTCGGTTCTGCTGTGTAACCCCAATGTCTGTGCGTGGGCGCGGACCTGACGGGAAGCAGCTGCGCGGGAAAACCGGATTAGCGCGGCGCGACGTTCATTGGAAGTTCTCGACCCGTATCAGATCGCTTCCGGTCTGGTCAAGTTGGCCGTAGACCACAAATTGCTCGTCAGGCGACGGAGGCAGCCCGAAACCCATGGAGTGGCCTGCACGGGGTCTTCGCCGGCCCGTGCGCACTGATATATTCGCAGGGAGTGACGTTCAAGAGATGACTCGCCGCGATTATCTCAATTCGACGCTTCTGGGTTCCGGCAGCCTTTTGCTTACGGGAGTTTCGCCGCGGGAGTTACTGGGACGGGAGGATTGGGACGGGTACAGCGGCGTGGGGGACTACGCGGGGTCGAACGGGAACACGTACGAGGTTCTGACGGACGGGCACAAGATCCGCGACCATGTGTTTCAGCCGATGCCGGACAACGCGATCGACACCGGCGAGGAGTACGACTGCGCTGTGATCGGAGGCGGGATCAGCGGTCTGGCGGCGGCGCTCTTCTTCGGCCGGCAGGCGGGGCGGCCGCGCACGTGTCTGGTGCTCGAGAACCACGGGGTGTTCGGCGGCGAAGGGCGGCGCAATGAGTTTCAGGTGGATGCACAGCGGCTGATCGCGCACCAGGGTTCGGCGATGTTTTTTCCGCCGCTCGACGGGACGTTCCTTGCGGGCTTTTACGACTCGATCGGCATCGACTACCGGCTGTTCCAATATCAGAACTGGGCCGGCCACGAGCCCGAGGTCCCGCTGGGACGAACCTCGTACACGCGGGGCGGAGCGAACTTCGGCTTGTTCTTTGGCGCGAAATTCGGCCATCCGAAGGGCCTTTGGCTGACCGACCCATGGGGGAAGAAGCTGGACGGAGCGCCGATCCCGGAGTCCGCGCGAAGGGAAATGCTGGCGGTGCACGCGTCGAAGACGGTGTTGCCGAAGCAGCATGGCGACGCGGCCTCGCGGCAACTGGACAGCATGACGCTCGAGCAGCACCTGATGGAGACGTGCGGCGTGAGCCGGGAGACCATCCGCACGTTTGTTTCACCGCTGGCCGGGGGAGGATCGGGCCTGGGCGCCGATGCGCTCTCGGCGTATGCGGAGTACGCCGCGGACGTTCTTCTGCCGTGGAAATACGACGTGGGCGCGCAGATGTTTCCGGGGGGCAACGCGGGGGTTGCCCGCCACATCACGAAGGCTCTGATTCCGGATTCGATCCCGGGGGAGGCAACGCTGAAGAACGTGTGCCGGTCCCACGTACACTTCGCCGCGCTTGACCGGGCGGGACAGCCGGCACGCGTTCGGCTGCGGGCTACGGTGGTGCAGGTTGAGCACGAAGGGAAGCCGGAATCGGCGGGCGCGGTGCGGATTGTCTACTTTCAAAACGGCAGACTGTACCGAGTCAAAGCCCGCAGCGCGATTATGGCCGGCGGGAGTTGGACGACCAAGCACATTGTGAAAGGACTGCCGCAAGCGCACCGCGATGCGTATGCGCAGTTCCATCGCGCTCCGTGCCTGATGGCGAACGTGGCGCTGCGGAACTGGCGGTTCCTGTACAAGATGGGGATCTGCGAGTGCCAGTGGTTCGAGGGGATTGGGAATTCTTTCGCGCTGCGAAAAATGGCCACGTTCGGCGACGTTTCGCCGGCCGTATCTCCGGATTCCCCGGTGGTGGCGACGCTGAAGATTTTGTTTTCGACGCCGGGGCTCTCGATGGAAGAGCAGGTGAGCCGCGGCCGCGGGGAGTTGTTGGCGACGCCGTTCCGGGAATATGAGCGGCGAATCCGGGAGCAGCTTGGGATGATGTTTTCGGCGGCGGGCTTCGATGCGCGCCGGGACATGGCCGGGCTGATTTTGAACCGGTGGGGACATGCGTATTTGAGCCCGCAGCCGGGTTTCTTTTTTGGCACAGAGGGGAAGGCTGGACCGGGCGAGGTCCTGCGGCAGCAGCCGTTCGGGCGGATTGCTTTCGCGAATTCGGATCTGGCGGGGATCATGGACCATCGGACTTCGATTCTGGAGGCGCAGCGGGCGGCGGGACAGGTGATGAATTTTTTGAGTAGCGGGAGCTAGGCAGGGGTCATCAGAAGGGTCCCGAAGACGAATCTGCTCGCGGGGGCGCTGCCAGCTGACGGGCGCCGGGTTCAAGCAAACCATATCCGCGGGCTGGGCGTTTTTCAGCCAGGTGGTTTTATGGAGCCGTTCGTAAACGCCAGGCGACAAGCCGTTCCCTATCGGGACTAACTTTCACTCCCTCTCGCTCAGATTTCCCGGCGCCGGGGTTTGATTCGACGCCGGGACCAGATTTTGAGGGGAACTTCTGAGACACACGCGGCAAACTTTTGGGTTGTATTGCGCCCGAAATTGTGCCGCGTGCCGATTTGGGGATGAAGGCAGCAGGCAGCGCGGCGCGCTCAGCCCCATTGCATGCCGCCGATCCGCGTTATATACTGAACCACATGGTTCAGTATATGGGAACCGTCCTCGATGCTTCGTTCGCGGCGCTCTCGGATGCCACCCGGCGCGGCGTTCTGGAACAGCTCGGACGCGCGGACGCTTCGATCACGGACCTTGCCGGGAAGTTTCACATGACCCTAACGGGCATGAAGAAGCACGTCGGCGTGTTGGAGCAGGCGGGGCTCGTCACCACAGAGAAGGCCGGGCGCGTGCGGACCTGCAAGCTCGGCCTACGCGGACTGGAGGTAGAGGCGGCATGGATCGAGAGGTACCGCCAGCGCTGGGCCGCACGTTTCGACGAGTTGGACAAGCTTGTCGAGGAATTGAAACAGAAGGAGAAAGCGAAAGCAAATGGACGAAAAAAAAGATAGTAACATCAACCCCACAAAGTACGGCACGACAGTGGAACGGAAGTCCGAACGTGAGCTCGTCGTGACGCGAACCTTCAACGGTCCGGCGCCTATCGTCTTCGATGCGTGGACCAAGCCTGAACTGCTCAAGCGGTGGTGGGTACCGAAGTCGTTTGGAGCGTCCTTCCTTTCCTGCGAGGCCGATGTTCGAACGGGGGGCAAGTACCGTTTCGTGTTCAGTCACCCTTCCTCAGAGCATCCTATGCCATTCTTTGGCAGGTACGTCGAAGTGACTCCGGGCTTCCGCCTCGTCTGGACGAATGACGAAGGTGATGAGGATGGGCCCGTCACCACCGTGACGTTCGAAGAGAGGGGTGGCGAGACGCTCGTCGTTATACACGAACTCTATCCCTCAAAAAAAGCCCTCGACGATGTAATGGCCTCTGGGAGTATAAGTTGGTCTGGCGAGCAGTTCGAGCAGTTGGACCAGCTTCTCGGCGCCCTGGGAGCGAGCGTGGGACGGTCATGAACTCATCGATGTTAGTGCCGGCTGCCCGGCTACGGGCGGGCGTTCAACTTCGTTTGGGTCGAGTACGACTGATTTCCATAATCGAGCCGTTGCAGGACTTATCCCTTGCGAAGCGGGATGCATGACGCCGAAGCCGCGAATATGAGACGGATTCCTGTCACCATGCGGATTGCTCGTGACGGCGTAGTGGCGATCACAAACGCTCCCCCTGTCCAAGCCTAGCCGGTCACTCGCCCCTTGGCGACTACAGGCTTCTGCTCACGGGCGGTTCACCACGGGAGTTGCTGGCCGGGCCTGCTGTCTGGATTACGCCAGGCGATCTCGCGGCGTGATGCGGAGATAGTGAATGGCTAAACGGGCAGGAGTTCTTCGTGGCGGCTCAGAAGAGACACGGCGGCCAGAGCAGCGGCGATGCCCGCCGCAGCGCCGATGCCGAGCGCCCAGCGCGGTCCGAAATGGTTGGCCACCCAGCCTACGGTGGGAGCCCCGATCGGTTGCTCCCCCAAGTGCGATGCCAACGCGAAGGGCCATCACCCGCCCCCGCATCGCCGGTTCTGTCGAGAGCTGCATGATGCTGTTTGTGGCATTGGTAAACGATAGCGGGGCCGCGCCGGTCACCATGAGAGCAGCCGCAAACGACCAATAGCCGGGAGCAAATGTGGCCAGCGTACAGCCGAGTCCGAAGACCGCGGCGCCAAGTGTCAGAAGTGCCGGGCTCGGTTTGTTTTGAGAGGCCGCAAGCAATGCACCAGCCAGGGCGCCCGCGGCCGTGAGGGAGGAGAGCAGCCCGAAGCCGCGTGCGTCGGCATGAAATACATTCACGGCCATGGTGGCGATGAAGATGGGGAAGTTCAAGCCGAAGGTGCCGACCAGGAACGGCATGACCAGAATCGCTCTGAGGTCAGGACGTCTCCAAACATAGCGAAGCCCTTCCAGAAATCCGGAGGTTGTGCAGTCCGCCCGTGCTCTGGTGCGAAGCTCCGGGAGACGGAAAAGCGATATCGAAAGGAGAACAGCTCCGAACGATAGCCCATTGAGGAGAAAGGCCCAGCCGATGCCAACCCTCGAAATGAGTAAACCGGCAACCGCGGGACCGATCATCTGGGCGGCGTTGAAGGAGGTGGAGTTCAGCGCCACGGCGTTGGGAAGGTCGCCGTCCCCGACCATTTCCGCTACGAACGTTTGCCGCACGGGAGCGTCCAGAGCGGCGGCAGAGCCGGACAGAAAGGCGAATAGATACACGTGCCAGAGCCGGATAATACCCAGGAGCGTGAGAACCCCAAGGGCGACCGCGAGTACGCCCATGGTTGCCTGAGTGAACATCAGGGGCTTTCGCTGATTCAGGCGGTCCGCGGCCAGTTCCGTCCAGGGCAGCAGAAGGAGTTGCGGGGCAAACCGCAGCCCCACCGCGATACCCAGCGCCGACGCATCATGATGTGTCAATTGCGTCAGCACGAGCCAGTCCTGCGCGACGCGCTGCATCCAGGTGCCGACATTGGAAACCAGCGCCGCAGCCGTCCACAAGCGGAAGTTAAAGCTCCTCAAGGAACGGAAGGTGCGAAGCATCGGAGGGTTCACGGGCGCGGCTTGCTGCCTCCATGGAACTGGCCGAAGTGATGCGCCGAATTCAAGCTGATGAGGAGCACCCCCAGACCGAAGGCAAGCACATGGCTCGCCGTCCGGAGATGAAAGGCTCCGACACGCGCGACGAGCAGATACGCGGCAACCGCATTGAAAAGGCCCCAGAGAACGTTGACCCGCGAAGAGGAGAGTCCCTTGCCAGGCGGTTTTGCAAAGGGACTTTGAAAAGGACGTCCCATCACGCCGGCGACATAATGTGGAACGGCGTTCCCAGCAAGAATGCCTCCGGCGAAATACGAGACAAGATCAATCCAGTTCATACCTCGGCACCTCTGTTCTTTAGCATTGCAATGATCTCCTGCGCAGAACCCGTCTCGCCGAGACGAGGAAAGACATTCCGGGCGCTGTAGTTTTGCGCGTCTTCACGGATATCGGTCATGGCGTCGAGGGCGAGCGTCACGTGGAATCCCTGCTCGTAGGCCTGGCGCGCCGTCGCTTCCACGCCGGCGGAGGTCACCAGCCCGCCCACACCCACCTGGGTGACGCCTCGCGCCTTAAGCCGGCTTTCGAGATCAGTTGTGGCAAAGGCGCCCCAGCTTCGCTTGGTCACTACGATGTCGTCCGGCTGCCGCTCCAACTCCGGTAACAGATCTGTCCATCCTTCGGCGAGGGTTATGCTGCCCCGCGGACCCTGTTCGGTGCGTCCCGGCGGCCTCGCCGCCACGTTTACCAGAACCACCGGCAGGCCCGCTTCCCGAAATGCATCGAGGAGCGGGCGCGTCCGCTCGACGACCTCCGGCAGGGGACGAAGAAAAGCGTGATCCGCGATGCCCTTCTGCAGATCGATGACGATCAATGCAGTGACAGGGTCGAGAGTGGTGAGAGGCATGTTAAGAATTCGGAACGCGGAAAGCGGGTCATTCCCCGACAAGCCGCGCCAGCAGTTCGAGCGCCGCGCGAAGCTTCTCCTGCTCGCGAGAGGAAAGCTTCTGCGAGATCGTCGCCGTCAACCAGTCCTGTTTTGCGGCCCTGCCGTCCCGGAGCCACTTCAGGCGCTTGGGGGTGAGAGACATCAGGGTCTGACGTCCGTCGCCCGGATCAGGGGCGCCTTGGACCAGCCCAGCCTCGAGCAACGGCGCAACCGCGGCGCTCATCGATTGCGGGCGCATGCCTTCGGCCCGCGCCAAAGTGGAGACCGCGGCCGAACCATCCTTCTCCAACCGCAGAAGAACAGAAACCTGCGACGGCGTGAGATCGTGCTTTCTCCCGTGCTCGCGTAAACGCCGATTGAGTCTGCTGGCGATGACACGGATTTCGGATGCGAGCCCCGGCGCGAGTTCGGAATTTCGTTGCAGCGTGGGATCGTTCACAAGAGGAGCAAAGCATATATACAGGCGATCTGTACAGATGTACTGTATATTGAAATGGCGCCAAACTCTGAATGGGTAACGCAAACCGCGGGACGGTCAGTGGGTTGATCGGTGCTCATAAACGCGCAAACGGGAAGTGGGATCGGGCGGCCGGCGGCTGGCAGCCAGTCCCCGTTTGGCGACCACCCGGACAGAGCCGGGCGAGACTTCCCCGAACCCGACTCGTGGCCAGCTAATCCCTGCATAAAGTCGGATTGAGCGGCGGTCCGCAGACGATTTCGAGAACGCTAACGCAAGGTGGAGTTAAAATCAGTTGCCTTGTCAGCAGACACTCCTTCCATTATCCAGCGGCGGAACAACATCCTTGACTGCGTTCGCAATGCTATGGGTCGGGCTTGCCACGATATGTTTGAATTCACCGAACAGTCGGGGCGTGACCTCGCGGCCGAATACCTGCTCAGTGTGCGTGTCGCGGAGGCGATCGCTGACCGTTTTTCGCCATCTCTCAAGGTGCGCCTGGAAATGAAGACGAAGAAGTTCGCAACACACTGTTTTCCGCTGCTGAGGCGCATGCCTACACGGGATCGACTCCTACCCCGATCCGTGCTTCGCGAGCGGAAAGACAGCACAGCCCGACCCGGGCGCATTGATGTGGCGGTCATGAAGGACGGTCAGGGTGACGAGCGACCTGTGCGCGCCATTGAGATCAAGCGTCTAAACCCCAGCGACAAACGCGTTCGCGACGATCTTGGACGCAATGCGGCATACTTCGCCCTCCGGAATAAATTTGATGACCGGCCTCTCCTCGAGTTCGCGGCGTTCGCCGCGCTACATGGTTATCGGCGCGGCTACCGGAAGCAGGACCTTCAGAAAGCGCGAGAGCTGTATGAGAGGCGTGTACGAAAGGTCGCGCTCCCGATAGGGGTTTCCAGCAGAGTTCACGTTTTTCCGGTCGATAAGCTGGAGGAGCCAATCTACGACTTCGAGGTTGAGGAGGTCCACCAGGAGGCCTACATGCTAATGGGCATCGTCGTGATCTTTCACTGGGCGGAGCACGGCGATCACGAACGGTCTGGCCCGCCGGAGGTTGTGCGGAAGTAGCGCCACTCCGAGAACGTATCGTATCGGGGTTGATGAGTGGTGTTGAGGGAGGTGGCCTCGAACCGTTCAAGGCGACTTGCGCGCCACGCGGAACTTGAAAGTTAGCTAGCCGACCTCGCATTCCCAATCCGATCAAACTTCCCGTTTGCCGACCATGCGGAATCCCTTCTCGGTGGCGTTGGGTTCTCTGCACGGCTTCGCGCTCATGCCGCTGAAACCAGCGCGTCAAGGGGAGTAGTATCCGCCGAACGCTTAATTCCAGCGCCACTAACGCGGGCGCAGACCGGATCGCTAACTCAAAACGGGGCGCTGGGCGATTAACCGTTCCAATATT
>JAJYCN010000215.1 GCA_021778335.1 Acidobacteriota bacterium
ACCAGTTCGTGATGTACATGCACCTCGACGACGCAAAATACAAATACGCGCGCGTCGGAGTCGCCCGCGGCGCCAAAATTACCGGACCCTATGTCTTCCTCCGCGGCTTTCGTCCGCTGGAGTCCGAATCCCGGGACATCGGCCAGTTCGTCGATGACGATGGGCAAGCCTATCTGATCTTCGAGTCAAGACCGTCGGGCGGTTTCTTCGTGGCGCGCCTCTCGCCGGACCGTCTCTCCGTCGAGTCGCCCGCCGTGGCATTTCTCGATATCCCGCTGGAGGGTGGCGCCCTGTTCCACTACCAGGAAATGTATTACGTGCTGGGTTCCCATCTCACAGGATGGCGGCCGAACCCCAACGTGTATGCCACAGCGCCGAAGCTCACCGGAACCTGGTCCACCTTCCGCAAAATCGCCCCCGCCTCCCCGGACACCTACGGCTCGCAATCCACATTCGCACTAAAGGTCACCGGAAAAACGAAAACAACCGTGATCTTTATGGGCGACATCTGGAATCCAAGGTCCCTTTGGGATTCCCGCTATCTCTGGATGCCGCTCACCATCACGGGAGACCAACTCCTGCTGCCCGCCCCGCAACCCTGGACCATTAACGTGAAGTAGGGCCAGACCGCGGCCCCTTCCTCGCCGCCCTCCCTACGCAAACATCCCCGCCGGTCGCCGCGCTTAATCCTGCAAAGTCGTGCTCTACAATATCGTCATGAGGACCAGCAAGACCCTCTCCATCACCCTGCCTCCCGAAATGCTCTCGCGCGCCGAACGTATTGCAAAGCGGGAAAACCGCACCATGAGCGAACTTGTCCGCGAAGCCCTCCGGCGGTACGAGCGAACCGCCTGGTGGGACGAAATGAACGCCTACGGCCGCGCCAAAGCGGAAGAACTGGGCCTGACCGAAGCCGACGTCGTCCCCCTCACCAAGGAAGTTCGTAAGCAGCGCGCCCGCCGCCCCATCCGCGGAAAGAGATGATCCGCGCCGTACTCGACACCAATGTCTATGTCTCCGCCCTCGTCTTTGGAGGAAAGCCGGCCGCGCTCATCCGCCTTGCGGAAGTGGGAGCGTTTCAAGTGGTGGTGTCGCAGGAAATCTGCCAGGAACTCATCGAGACGCTCACCTCAAAATTCAACTGGCCCAAACTTCAGGCGCATCGTGCCTGCTGGGAACTCTGGCGGAAGTCGGAGTGGGTCATCCCGCCGGAGCTTATCCGCGCCAGCCGCGATCCGGACGACGATGTCATCCTTGCCTGCGCCTTGGCCTCGAAGGCGACAGTCATCGTAACCGGCGACCACGGCCTCCTGTCCCTCCACCCGTTTCGCGGAATCGCGATCCTTCCACCCGCGGCGTTTATCGCACGGCTTCTCGGCAAATCAGCCGGCCCGTGAGCCGGTGCCCGCCCCCTCTACGCAATCATCCCCGCCGCCACCGTCTCGTTCGTCCCCTCGTCAATCAAAATCAAACTCCCCGTGTTCCGGTTCCGGCTGTACTTATCGAACACCAGCGGCGCCGTCGTGTGAATCGTAATCTTCCCGATATCGTTCCGCCCCAGCGTCTTCGCCTCTTCCCTCCGGTGCAGCGTGTTCACATCCACCGTGTAGTGAACCTCCCGCACCCGGCACCGCGCATCCCGCGTCGCCAAGCCACCGGCGCGAGTTTCGGCCCCATGACAACACGGCCGCTCCCGGCTTGCAAATCGCGCAAATTAAAGGTCGAGTTAACAATAATCGAGTTTTCTTCCAAGAAATCATTGACAATGTCGCCCGGGGGGGGGGGCCAAAATCATAGATGTCGTCCGGCGTCCGGGACGAAATCGGAGAAACGCCACGGAATATGTGACGCGATATTTAGCTTACGGAGGAGGCAATTACCGTGCAGGAAAAATTCTTCAAAGCGCCGCGGCAAAGGCCACGGAAGCCCTGGGTCCTCGCGGCGGCGATCCTATTGGTAACCGCTCCCGCCGCCTCGGCGCAGCATGTTGCGCGCATGGTGGTCAGCACGCTGCCGGGGTTCACCCCGTCCAGCATGGAGCCCACCGACGGCCAGGCCCATGCCTTCATGGACTTCGCCAATAGCCAGATCGTCGTCGTGCTGCCCTCGGTCGGGCCGGACGGAACCCATAACACGCTCCGGTTCGATGTGCCCAACCAAGTGGACCCCACCGTCTCCTGGTCCGTCTCGGAGTCCGCGCCCGGCCGCTTCCTTTACACCTATTCGATCTCCGACGCCCCGCAGTCCCGGCAGCGAACCGGACGCGTGTCGTTCCTGGCGCCGGAGCACGACGCCACGCTAGTCCGTTCCGACTCGGCGCCCTGGGCCTTCGCAATGGAGCAGACTTCCGTTCCCGATCGCAGCGGTACCGTCTCGATGGCGGCCATGCGACGAATCTCCTGGACGGATCCAAACATCTCCCCGGCAAAAGTAGCAGCCCTGCAACTGTCCGTTGCCTCCCAATACCTCCCGGGCTTCTGCGCGATCGAACTGGAAGGTCAGGTGCCCCATTCCGTCACCCCGCAAGCGCTCGCTTCCCTGCCGGCCTCCGTCGCATCCCAAGTCCAGATGGCCGCCGCGCCGGGAGTCGGCGCCGTGCGCAGAACGGCCGTCTGCCCGCTGTATCCCACAGACACGCAGAAATCCGTGATCGCCGGAAACTACAACTTCGGATTGCAGGTCCTCGTTCATCATGGGGACCTGGACGGCAACAGCGCATACGTCCAGCAGCTTTCAAGCTATCTGCGCAACTTCCTTGCAAGCGGGAGCGCCGGGCCCCTCGCGGTGCCGGCTTTCGCCCCACAGTCCGCGGCCGAGAAGCAGATTCAACAGGCGACCACAATCGCGCTGAGGTAGCTCCGGGAAGGAAAAGAGAGGACAAAACAAATGATCAAGCCGTTTTCTACCTCCGTGTTCCCCGCCCTCGTCGCGGGATGGCTCGGCACGTCCATCGCCGCGGCCCAGAGTTACTCGCCCCAGCTTGCGCCGAAGTCGACCTATTACCAGACATGGACGTGCGCGGATGCGAATGGCAAGGCAGTCCCGTACGCCGGATTCTCATTCACGAACGGGGTCTTCTTCTACACGAACGCCCACTACCACGGCCCAGTCAGCGCCGAACCGGTGTCGACCATCTCGCCTCTCTATGGCTACACCGACGCCAACGGGCAGGTCCAGATCACAATAACCACTGACATCGTCGGCCAGGCGGAGTTCATCGACGGGACCTGCACCGATGCCTACGGTAACCACGTCGGGTCCGAATACGACTTCGCCGTCGGCTACGGCGACCTCTACTACAACGACCACCCCTCGATCTGGGTGAAGATCGGGGGCGACGACACCGGCGGCGGAAGTGGTCACGGCACCACCGCGTACAACCGCTACATGACCTCCCAGGCCGCCTACGACCTCTACTACGCCACACTGGACTACTTCAACAACTACGGTGGCGTGTCTCCGGTCTGCACGAACGATATGGCGTTATATATCGGCGGCAAGTTCGACGTCTGCAACGACACCGAAAACCATTGCTCGCCTCCAACCTTCGCCCCCTGGGCGTCGCCCCACATCGCCCATGATCGCGGAACCGCGGCGGATGTGGCCGGCGCGGGCACCCAACAGTGCACCAGTGCAGGAGGCATCGGCGTGAACATCACGAACTTCCTGGCGGCCTGCGTCGATAAGGGGGGCCTGGCGCAATACCAGAAGAACGAAGGCAATCATGCCCACTGCCAGTTCGCTAACCCGAACACGTTCCCTCACTAGACTCGTCCCCGCCGGACCCCGCCGCCGGGCCGCGGTGCTAACGCTGACCCTTCGGCTCGCGATGGTCCCTCTCGCGGCGGGAGTAGAAGGCCCGTATCCCGCGCCGCCGATCTGGCCTGGCGATGCCCACAAGGCGCTGCCCGGCCAGGATGTGTTCCTCACCCAGGACGGCCAAGAGATCATTGTCCTCGCCCCGGCGCCTGACGGAATCAAGAAAATCGTGCGCATCCGCCTGTGGAACGACCTCGCCCCGTCGGCGTCCGAGGACATCCGGTCTCTGGCGCCCGGCCTGCTCCGATACGCATTCACGATAACCAACGGGCCGCAAGCCAAGGACTCGATCCGCACCTGGGACTTGGTGGTACCGGCGACCGGAGACGTGGTTCACGCCACTCTCCCTGTGAGAACTCCGGAAAACTGGCGGGCCGGAGGCGTCACACCCGGCGGCGTGATCGCCCGGCAGGAGGCGCTTGGCTCGGAGGAGTTGGGCCGCCACCTCCGATGGTTTCCGCCCGAGGACGAGACGCGTCACATCGCGCCGGGCCAGTCCCTGAGCGGCGTCGCGGTAGACAGCGCCTACCTCCCCGGCTTCACCACTGCTTGGTTCTCCTCACTGCACATGCCCCAGCAGGAATTCGACGACAACTGGCCCGCGGCAATCCAGAAGCAGCTAAGCTTCTTCAACGACCCGAAGTACCGCGAAAAGATGCTGCTGGTCATCGGCCCGATGTTCGCGCCCGGCTCGAGCGACCCACCCATCGTCGCGAACTTCCAGGCCGGCGTTCGCGAACTCATCAAAGCTGGCCGCCTGAACCCCTCCTCACCCTTTGTGATCGCTTTCTTGGCAGCGTTAAACGGCCCACCCGGCCATTGGCGCTCTCAGGAACTGCCCGCGGCGCCAGCCGATGCGACGGAACGCCTTGTTGCGCGCGCAGCCGCCTTGAGCCTCGCGATGCGCTTCGCATCGCCCCGCCCCTGATCTCCCCTACGCAATCATCCCCGCCGCCACCGTCTCGTTCGTCCCCTCGTCAATCAAAATCAAACTCCCCGTGTTCCGGTTCCGGCTGTACTTATCGAACACCAGCGGCGCCGTCGTGTGAATCGTGATCTTCCCGATATCGTTCCGCCCCAGCGTCTTCGCCTCTTCCCTCCGGTGCAGCGTGTTCACATCCACCGTGTAGTGAACCTCCCGCACCCGGCACCGCGCATCCCGCGTCGTGTGCCGCACCGCATACACCCGCTCCCGCTTCAGCGGCTGGTCGTTCAGCCAGCACACCATCATCGTCACTTCCTGCCCCATCAGCGGCCGGTTGTTCTCCTTCACAATCATGTCCCCGCGGCTGATGTCGATCTCATCCTCCAGCGTCATCGTCACCGACATCGGCGGAAACGCCTCCTCCACCGGCCCCTCGTAAGTGTCAATCGACTTGATCCGCGTCTCCATCCCGCTCGGCAGCACCACCACATGATCCCCCGGCCGGAAGATCCCGCCCGCCACCCGCCCCGCATAACCCCGGTAATCCGGATGCCCGCTCGACTGCGGCCGCACCACATACTGCACCGGAAACCGCCCGTCGATATGATTCTGGTCGTTACTAATATGTATGTTATTCAGTAAGTACATCAGCGTCGGACCCTGGTACCAGTCCATCCGCCGGCTCCGCTCCACGATGTTATCCCCATGCAGCGCCGCGATCGGAATAAAGTGGAAATCCGTAACATCCAGCTTCGCCGCGAAATCCTCGAACGCCGCCCGGATCTCCTCGAACACCTGCTCGCTGTAGCCCACTAAGTCCATCTTATTCACGCACACCACCACGTGCGGTATCTGCAGCAGGCTCGCGATAAACGCATGACGGCACGTCTGCTCCAGCACGCCCTTCCGCGCGTCGATCAGAATAATCGCCAGGTTCGCCGTCGACGCCCCCGTCACCATGTTCCGCGTGTACTGCACATGACCAGGGCAATCCGCGATGATGAACTTCCGCCGCGGCGTCGCAAAATACCGGTACGCCACGTCGATCGTGATCCCCTGCTCCCGCTCCGCCCGCAGCCCGTCCGTCAGCAGCGCCAGGTTCACCTGCTCGTCGCCCCGCCGCTCGCTCGATAGCTTGATCGCCTCATACTGATCGTCGAAAATCGACTTACTGTCGTACAGCAGCCGCCCAATGAGCGTGCTCTTCCCGTCGTCCACGCTCCCGCAAGTAAGAAACCGCAGTAACTCCATGTCCAGATATCCGCGCGCGGCCATCTTAGAAGTAACCCTCCCGCTTCCGGTCTTCCATCGCCGCTTCGGACCGTTTATCGTCCGCCCGCCCGCCGCGCTCCGTCACCCGGCTCGCCGCCACTTCCTGAATAATCTCTTCGAGCGCCCCCGCCTGAGACCGCGTCGCTCCCGTACAAGTCATATCCCCAATCGTCCGGAACCGCACTTCCATCTCCACCGGCTTCTCCCCCGGCCGCAGCATCACATAATCCGAGTGCGCCAGCAATACCCCGTTCCGCTCCACGCACAACCGCCGGTGCGTAAAATACAGCGACGGCATCTCGATCTTCTCCTGCAGCACATACTGCCACACGTCCATCTCCGTCCAGTTACTGATCGGAAACACGCGCATGTGCTCGCCCGGCCGCTTCCGCCCGTTGAATAAGTTCCACAACTCCGGCCGCTGATTCTTCGGATCCCACTGCCCAAACTCGTCCCGGTGGCTGAAGAACCGCTCCTTCGCCCGAGCCTTCTCCTCGTCCCGCCGCCCCCCTCCCATCGCCGCGTCAAACTGAAACTCGTTGATCGCATCCAGCAGCGTCACCGTCTGCAGCGCGTTCCGGCTCGCGTTCGGCCCTTTCTCTTCCACCACTCTTCCCTGGTTAATCGAGTCCTCCACGCTCCGCACAATCAGCCGCGCGCCCAGCCCCGCTATCCACTGATCCCGGTACTCCAGCGTCTCCGGGAAGTTATGCCCCGTGTCGATATGCATCAAAGGAAACGGAATCGGCGCCGGCGCAAATGCCTTCCGCGCAAGCTGGCTCATCACAATCGAGTCCTTCCCGCCGCTAAACAGCATTACCGGCCGCTCGAACTGCGCCGCCACTTCCCGCAGCACATATACAGCCTCGGACTCCAGCTCTTTCAGGTGTTTCAGACGATACGACTTCATTGACTTTTTGGGGACTACCCGGATTGGATTCGCGCGGCCTTCCACCGGTCGCAGGCGATGTGCGGGTGCGTTCGCTAATCCTCAAAGGTACGATAGTTATTACATGCTGCACAACTTGCGCCTCACCTGGGCGGTGGCGCTTGCCGCGCAAACATTACTTGCGCAATCCGTTTCCCCGCCGCGAATTTTCCCGTTGAGCGAGGTCCGCGCCGGCCAGACCGGCGTCGGACGTACAGTGTTTTCCGGGGACCGCATCGAGGAATTCCAGGTACACATTCTCGGAATCCTCCGCAATGCCGGTCCCAAACAGTCCATCATCCTCGCCCGTCTCTCCGGCGGACCCCTCGCCGAAACCGGCGTCCTCCAGGGCATGAGCGGCAGCCCCGTCTACATCGACGGCCGTCTCGCCGGCGCGGTCGCCCTCTCGTTCCCCAACTCCAAAGTTCCCATCGCCGGCATCCGCCCCATCGAAGACATGCTCAAAGTCGATGAATCGCCCGCCTCCGCTCCCCGCGCCGCCCTCCCCGCCCACGCCGCCGACTCCGAAGGCCTCCGCGAAATCGCCACCCCCGTCTCCTTCAGCGGCTTCACCCAGGCCGCCCTCGATCACTTCGCCCCCCAACTCGCCACTCTCGGCCTCACCCCCTGCCAGGGCGTCTCCAGCGGCGCCGACCTCCCCTCCCGCATGGGCAACCCCTCCACCCTCCGCCCCGGCGGCATGATCAGCGTCGAACTCTTGAGCGGCGACATGAGCGCTGGAGCCGACGGCACCGTCACCGCCGTCGACGGCAATCGCATCTACGCCTTCGGCCACCCCTTCCTCTCCGGCGGCGACACCGACCTCCCCTTCGCCCGCGCCACCGTCCTCGCCTTGCTCCCCAGCATCACCTCCTCTTTCAAAATCTCCGCTCCACAGGAATGGATGGGCGCCATCACCCAGGACCGCGGCACAGCCGTCTCCGGCCTCCTCGGCCGCACCGCCTCCCTCGCCCCGCTCAACATCAAAGTCATCGGCGAACACGGCACGCACACCTATAAAATGCGCATGGTTAGCGACCGCGCCTTCTCCCCGCTCCTCACCCAAATGGCCGTCTTCTCCGCCATCACCGCCACCGAACGCGCCGCCGGCTCCGTCGCCTACGAACTCCGTGGCGAAGCCTCCTTCGCTCCCGGCGTCCCGCCCCTCAAGCTCGACAACGCCTACGCCGGAGATTTCGCCGTCGCCGCCCTCGCCGCCCTCGGCGTCGCCGCCCCGCTCAACTCCGCCCTCAACTCCGGCTACGACGCCCTTCGGCTTAGCCGCCTCGACCTCGAAGTCCGCGCCTCCGAAACGCACCGCATCATGGACATCGCCCAGGTCGTCGCCTCGAAAACCCAGGCCTCCCCCGGCGACGACGTCGACATCCTTGTCACCTTCTCCGGCTACAACGGCGTCGAAACCCAGCGCAAGCTCCGCTACAAAATCCCCATCGGCGCAACCCCCGGCCCCCTCCAGTTCGTCGTCTCCGACGCCGCCACCGCCAACGCCGGCGATTACCTCGCCCTCGCAACCGCCACCCCACGCGACGCCGCCCGCGTCGTCGAACTCTTGAACGGCCTCCGCGACAACCGCAAAGCCTACGTCCGCGTCCTCCGCGCCGAAGCCTCCTTCACCGTCCGCGGCGAAACCCTCCCCGATCCTCCTCCTTCCTACGCCCTCATCCTCGCCAAAGCTCAACCCGTACTCGGCATCGCCGGCGCCCCCTCCAAACTCGCCGAATTCCCCATCGACGCCGGAGGCGACATCGTCAGTGGCTCGCAATCCGTCACCGTTCAGGTCAAACCGTGAAACATTTCCTCCCACTTCTGCTCTGCCTCCCTGTCTTCGCCGCCTCCACCGCCACCTGGGAGATGAGCTCCTACTCCGACTTCGTCAAAGGCAAATTTACCGGCATCGCCCTCGACGCCGACGGCCGCCTCACCGTCGCCCCCCAACTCGATACCCTCCTCGCCTCCGGTGAATCCGCCCTCTGGAGCGTCGTCCAGGCCCCCGGCGGCGCCGTCTACGCCGCCACCGGCCACGGCGGCAAGGTCTTCCGCATCTCCCCCAACGGCAAATCCGATGTGGTCTGGACCGCCTCCCAGCCCGAAGTCTTCTCGCTCGCCATCGGTCCCGATCACGCCCTCTACGCCGCCTCCTCCCCCGACGGTAAAATCGTCCGCATCGAAAACGGCCGCGCCGCCGATTACTTCGATCCCCACGAAAAATACATCTGGTCCCTCGCCTTCGGCCCCGACGGCGCCCTCTACGCCGGCACCGGCAATCGCGGCGTCATCTACCGCATCACCGCCGCCGAAAAAGGCGAAGTCTACTACCAGACCGGCCAGGCCCACATCACCGCCCTCGCCTTCGATAACCAGGGCCGCCTCCTCGCCGGTTCCGAACCCAACGGCATCCTCTACCGCATCTCCGCCAAAAACCAGGCCTTCGTCCTCTACGATTCCTCCCTCCCCGAAATCCGCTCCCTCGCCGTCCTCAAAGACGGCGCCGTCCTTGCCGCCGCCATGGGGGGCTCCGTCATGAGCCGCGTCGGCGCCTCCCCTGGAGCACTCACCACCTCCGGCGCAGGAGCCTCCGGAACTCCCGCCGTCAGCGTCACCGTCACCGACGACGGCACTTCCACCCAGGCCGGACCCGATCTCAAAGCCAAAGCCCCCGCCGCCGCGCCCGCCGCCGCCACCACGCAGGCCGCCGCTTTCACGCCGCTAATCGACATCTCCGGCGTCGAAAAATCCGCCGTCTATCGTATCCGCCCCGACAACACCGTCGAAACCCTCTGGAGTTCGAAGGACGAAAACCTCTACGACATCGCCCCCTCCGGCGCCGACATCTACCTCGCCACGGACCAGCAGGGCCGCGTCTACCGCCTCAACCCCAACCGCCAAACCGAACTCGTCCTCCAAACCGGCGAAGGCGAAGCCACTCGCCTCATCGAAACCTCCTCCGGACTCCTCGCCGCCACCGGCGACCTCGGCAAACTCTTCCGCATCGGAAACCAGCCAGCCGCCACCGGAACCTACGAATCCCCCATCCACGACTCCGGCGCCGTCGCCCGCTGGGGCCGCCTCTCCTGGCGCTCGTCCGGCTCGAAAGCCACCGTCCGCTTCGCCACCCGCTCCGGTAACTCCCTCCGCCCCGATGCCACCTGGAGCCCCTGGTCCGCTCCCATCACCAGCCCATCCAACAACGCCATCCAAAGCCCCAACGCCCGCTACATCCAGTGGCGCGCCGAATTGAGCCCCGCGGCCGAAGTCAGCGACGTCTCCCTCGCCTACCTCCCGCAAAACTCCCCGCCCGTCGTCCGCGGCGTCAGCGTCGCCGCCGTCGCCTCCACTCGCTCCGCATCCACCTCCCCGTCCTCCTCCGCCACGTGGTGGAGGAGGCGTGCGACCTGTCCGGCGCCCGCTACGGCGCCATGGGGGTGCTCGACGAGAGGGGCGAGGGCCT
>JAJYCN010000216.1 GCA_021778335.1 Acidobacteriota bacterium
GCCGGCACGGAAACAAGGGTGTGATCGCGCGGATTGTTCCGGAAGAGGATATGCCATATCTACCCGACGGGACGCCGGTGGAGATCGTGCTGAATCCGCTGGGCGTGCCGTCCCGTATGAACGTCGGCCAGATTCTGGAGACGCACCTCGGCTGGGCGGCGCAGGCCCTCGGCGTGCGGTTCGCTACGCCGGTGTTTGACGGCGCGAGCGAGCGCGACATCAAGGAACAGCTTACGAAGGCGGGGCGGCCGACCTCGGGCAAGGTGCAGTTGTTTGACGGCATCTCCGGCCAGCCTTTCGAGCAGCCGGTGACGGTCGGCTACATTTACATGCTGAAGCTGAGCCACCTGGTGGACGACAAGATCCACGCCCGGTCGATCGGGCCGTATTCGCTGATCACGCAGCAGCCGCTGGGCGGCAAGGCGCAGTTCGGTGGCCAGCGATTCGGCGAGATGGAAGTGTGGGCGCTGGAAGCCTACGGCGCGGCATACGTGCTGCAGGAACTTTTGACGGCCAAGTCCGACGACGTGTATGGCCGGGCGAAGATTTACGAAGCGATCGTGAAGGGCGAAGCGGCCGCCGAGCCGGGCGTGCCGGAGTCGTTCAACGTGTTGATCCGCGAGCTGCAGTCGTTGTGTCTCGACGTCGAGTTGATGAAACGGCCCTCCGAAATTCCCGATCTCGCGCTGGCGGCGGATTAGTGGGGATGGCGGTGAGAGGCCACGCTGTTGGGCAGAAGGTAAACAGGAGACATCATGTATCGTTCCTCTCCGTACGATAGAGCGAATCTGATCGCCGACTTCGATTCCATCCGGATCTCTCTGGCATCGCCGGAAAAGATCCGGAGTTGGTCGCATGGCGAAGTGACGAAGCCGGAAACGATCAACTACCGCACGTTCAAGCCCGAACGGGACGGCTTGTTCTGCGCGCGCATCTTCGGTCCGATCGCCGACTGGGAGTGCCTGTGCGGCAAGTACAAGCGGATGAAGCACCGCGGCGTGATCTGCGACAAGTGCGGCGTGGAAGTGACGCTGAGCCGGGTGCGCCGCGAGCGGCTTGGCCACATTGAACTGGCGAGCCCCTGCTCGCATGTTTGGTTCTTCAAGGGTCTGCCGAGCCGCATCGGCTACCTGCTGGACATCACGCTTCGCGAACTGGAGCGGGTGCTGTATTTCGAAGCCTACGTCGTGGTGGATCCGGGTGACGTGGCGGAGTTGAAGCGCGGCGAGGTGATCGGCGACGACCGCAAGCGGGCGCTGGATCAGGATTTCGCGGGCCGGTATGTGGGGATGATGGGCGCCGAGGGCATCAAGGAGCTGCTGAAGAAGGTGGATGCCGAAGCGCTGAGCCTGGAAATCCGCGACAGGATGAAGACGGAGGTTTCCGCGCAGAAGCGGCTGAAGTACGCCAAGCGGCTGCGCGTGACGGAGAGCTTCCGCAAGAGCGGCAACAAGCCGGAGTGGATGATCCTGGATGTGATTCCGGTGATTCCGCCGGAGTTGCGGCCTCTGGTTCCGCTCGATGGCGGGCGTTTCGCCACCAGCGACCTGAACGACCTGTACCGGCGCGTGATCAACCGCAACAACCGGTTGAAGAAATTGATGGAGCTGCACGCTCCCGACGTGATTGTGCGCAACGAGAAGCGCATGCTGCAGGAAGCGGTGGACGCGCTGTTCGACAACGGCCGCCGCGGGCGCGTGCTGCGGGGCGCCAACAACCGTCCGTTGAAGTCGCTCTCCGATACGCTCAAAGGCAAGCAGGGGCGGTTCCGCCAGAACCTGCTGGGCAAGCGCGTGGACTATTCGGGCCGTTCGGTGATCGTGGTGGGTCCGGAACTGAAGCTGAATCAGTGCGGGCTGCCGAAGAAGATGGCGCTCGAGCTATTCAAGCCGTTCATCTATCACCGGCTCGAACAGCGCGGCCACTGCACGACAATCAAGCAGGCCAAGGAACTGGTGGAGCAGCAGGACCCCGTGGTTTGGGACATCCTCGAAGAAGTCATTAAGGATCACCCGATCCTGCTCAACCGCGCTCCCACGCTGCACCGGCTCGGCATTCAGGCTTTTGAACCGGTGCTGGTGGAAGGCAAGGCGATCAAGCTGCACCCGTTGACCTGTACGGCGTTCAACGCCGACTTCGACGGCGACCAGATGGCGGTACACATTCCGTTGTCGCCCGAGGCGCAGATCGAGGCTTCGACGCTGATGCTGGCGTCGAACAACATCCTGTCGCCGGCGCACGGCGGCCCGATCGCCGTGCCGACGCAGGACATGGTTCTGGGTTGCTACTACCTGACCAAGAGCCGTCCGGGCACCAAGGGCGAGGGACGCACCTTCGCCTCGACCGACGACGTGCTGATCGCGCTCGAAATGGGTGAGGTAGAGACGCTCACGCCGATCAAGCTGCGCTACACCGGCCGTGTCATCGACCTGTCGAAAGCGTTCGACAACCAGAACGTGCTGCACACCGAGCCGATCGAGTTCGTGAAGCAGTACATGGACACGACGGTCGGCCGCGTGATTTTCAACGACGCGCTGCCGGAAGACATGCCGTTCATCAACGGTCTGCTGAAGAAGAAGGGGCTGGCGCAACTGGTTCAGTACTGCTACCTGCACTTCGGCCTGCCGACCACCGTGCAGATGCTGGACGAGATCAAGAAGCTCGGGTTCCTGTATGCGACGCGCGCGGGCATTTCCATCGGCATCGACGACATGGTTGTGCCGAGTTCGAAGCAGGAGTTGGTCCGCGAGGCCGAAAGGCAGGTTATCGACGTTCAGCAGCAGTATCAGGAAGGCGCGATCACGCAGGGCGAGCGGTACAACAAGACCGTTGAAATCTGGGCGAAGGTGACCGAACGCGTATCGGAGGAGATGTTCAAGTCGATGGAAGAGGACGACCGGACGGGCCGCTACCTCAACCCGATTTACATCATGGCCGACTCCGGCGCGCGCGGTTCCAAACAGCAGATCCGCCAGCTTTCCGGTATGCGCGGTCTGATGGCGCGGCCGTCGGGCGAGATCATCGAGACGCCGATCACGGCGAACTTCCGCGAAGGCCTCGACGTGTTGCAGTACTTCATTTCGACGCACGGCGCCCGCAAGGGTCTGGCCGACACGGCGTTGAAGACCGCCGACTCAGGGTACCTGACGCGGCGTCTTTGCGACGTGGCGCAGGACGTGATCGTTACCGAGTTCGACTGCGGCACGCAGGACGGCATTTACGTGGAGCCGATCGTAGAGAGCGGCGAAATCATCGAGCCTCTGCGCGACCGTATTGTGGGCCGCGTGGCTCTCGAAGACCAGCGCGACTACGAAGGCAACGTCATTGTTCACGTCAATCAGGAAATCACCGAGGAACTGGCGGCGGCGATTCAGGCGGCCGGCATCGAACGCGTGAAGATCCGCTCGGTGCTGACGTGCGAGTCCAAGCGCGGCGTCTGCGTGCTTTGCTACGGACGCAACCTCGCCACGGGCCGGATGGTCGAGCGGGGCGAAGCCGTGGGAATCATCTCGGCGCAGTCGATCGGCGAACCCGGCACCCAGTTGACGATGCGTACGTTCCACGTCGGCGGCACGGCGACCGGTTCGGCGGAGCAATCCAAGCAGGATTCCAAGTCGGGTGGGTTCGTCCGCTTCCTCAACGTCGTCACGGTAAAGAACGCCAAGGGCGAGTTGATTGCGATGAACCGCAACGGCATCCTCGCCATCGTGGACGAGAAGGGCCGCGAGCGCGAGCGCTACCAGGTCGTTTACGGCGCCAAGATCCTGTTCGGCGAAGGCGACAAGGTGAATGCGAACGAGATCCTGCTCGAGTGGGATCCGTACACGTTCTCGATCCTGACCGAAGTCAGCGGCACGGTCCATTTCAAGGACCTGCACGACGGGCTGACCCTGCAGGAGCAGGTGGACGAAATCACCGGCATGAGCCAGTGGGTGGTCATCGACTCGCCCGACGAGAAGCGCATACCGATGTTGATCGTCCGTCCGGCGTCCGGCGGCAAAGCCGACGAGAAGCGGTACCTGATGCCGACCCACGCCCACCTGATGGTGGCGGACGGCGACGAGGCGCACGCCGGAGACGTACTGGCGAAGATTCCGCGCGCCACGACCAAGACCAAGGACATCACGGGCGGTCTGCCTCGCGTGGTGGAATTGTTCGAAGCGCGCAAGCCGCGGGAAACGGCGGTCATCGCCGAGATCAACGGCGTGATCAAGTACGGCGAAGTCAGCAAGGGCATGCGCAAGCTCTACATCGTCGGCGACGACGGGGAGCAGAAGGAATACCAGATTCCGCGCGGTGTCCACATCAACGTGCAGGAAGGCGAGCGCGTGCGGGCCGGCGATCCGCTGATGGATGGGCCGCGCAACCCGCACGACATCCTGGCCGTTCTCGGCGAGAAGGAACTGCAGAAGTACCTGGTAAATGAGATCCAGGAAGTGTACCGTCTGCAGGGCGTCAACATCAACGATAAGCACCTGGAAGTCATCTCGCGCCAGATGATGCGCTGGGTGAAGGTGGACGACATCGGCGATACGGAGTTTCTGCCGGAAGAAGTGGTCGACAAGTTCAAGTTCCGCGAGGAGAATGAGCGCGTCGCCCAGGCCGGCGGGCGTCCGGCGACGGGCAAACCCGTGCTGCTGGGCATCACGAAGGCATCGCTGTCGACCGATTCGTTCATCTCGGCGGCGTCGTTCCAGGAGACGACGCGTGTGCTCACCGAAGCCGCGATCAACGGCAAGGTGGACTATCTGCGGGGCCTCAAGGAGAACGTCATCATGGGCCGCCTGATTCCGGCCGGAACCGGCATGGACTACTACCGCCGCGTGAAGATCGCGGGCGAGGATCTCGTGGAAGAGGAGGCGTTGCAGGAGGCCGAAGCGGCACTGGAAGGCATCCCCGGATACGACGAAGAAGCCCGGAACATTTACGCCGGCGGACTGGCGGAAGAAACTCCCGACAGCTTCGCGGAATAACCCCCCGCGCTCCCGCGAAACGGCCCTCGGCGCCCACCCCGGCGCCGAGGGCCGTTTGTCATTTGACAGGTCTTTGCGGCGAAGCTACCGTGAAGGTTGACCAAGCGCCTTCCCTCCCTCGATATTCTTGTTGCCGGCGATGTAAACGCCGACCTGTTGATCAACGGACAGGCTCGTTTCGAGCAGGGCAAGGAACTGCTTCTCGACGACGCGACGCTGACGCTGGGCGGATCCAGCAGCATCACGGCGTTTAACCTGGCGCGGCTTGGGGTGCGCACCGGGATGCTGGGCTGGGTCGGCGCCGATGCTTTCGGCCGCTTCGTCCGCGAGCGCCTCGAGGAGGCGGGCGTGGACGTGACCTGGCTGCGTGAGACGCGCGCGATGAAATCGGGGCTGACGATCTGGGCGTCGTCGGGAGCGCGGAAGGCCGGCCTGACGTATCCCGGAACGATAGCGCGGCTGCGCTCGCGGGACGTCACAGCGGAGGCGCTCGGTTGCGCGAGGCATCTGCATATCGGCGCGTATTTCCTCCTGGGCGGGCTGCA
This sequence comes from Acidobacteriota bacterium, assembly GCA_021778335.1. GTDB lineage: Bacteria > Acidobacteriota > Terriglobia > Bryobacterales > Bryobacteraceae > JAJYKC01. Next base: position 5,519 of record JAJYCN010000216.1, read on the forward strand.
TAGGGGCGCTGGCGCGGTGCTGGCCCGGGCGAGGCGGCTTGGCCTCACCACATCGCTCGATTGCAACTGGGACCCGAGCGGCGCCTGGGACTCGGGGATCCGCGCGGCGCTGGCTCATACGGACCTGTTCTTCCCGAACGAGCCGGAAGCGCTGCGGTTGACCGGACGCCGCAACGTGCGCGCGGCGGCGGAAGAGTTGGCGGCGCTGGCGCGCGTGGTGGCCGTAAAGCGCGGGGCGAAAGGGGCGCTGGTTCATAGCAAGCTGGGCTGGCTGGAAGTAAAGGCTCCGCGGGTTCGTGCGATTGACACGACGGGCGCGGGAGACAGCTTTAACGCGGGTTTCCTGGCGGCGTATCTCGAGGGGAAGGATCTGGAAGCCTGCGCGGAGCGCGGCGTGGCGGCCGGGGCGCTTGCGGTTACGCGGGTTGGAGGGACGCCGGCGTTCGTGTAGCGCCGCGGCGAGGAAGTCTCCGGCGCGCGATACATTGAAGAATTCTCCTATGCGACGTTACCTGTTGCTCTCGCTCGCCTCGGCGCTCGCACTCGCGCAGAGTGGCTCGATCTCGGGCGCGCGGATCCGCGCCCATGTACGCTTCCTGGCCTCGGATCTGCTCGAAGGGCGAGGTGTCGGCACTCGCGGCGGCAATCTGGCGACGGAATACATTGCGAGCCAATTCGAGCTCGCCGGACTCAAACCCGCGGGCGGAAACGGGACGTACTACCAGACGGTTCCGATGGTCGGCGTCACCACCGACCCGCGCACGACCTTGAGCGCCTCGCGGGATGGTCTCGATACGTCGTTTGCCTGGCTGGACGATTACGTCGGCGTGAGCCAACTCCAGGAGCCCGAGGCGTCGATTGACGGCGAGGTTGTGTTTGCCGGCCATGGCATCACGGCGCCGGAGTTCCAGTGGGACGATTACAGGGGAGTCGATGTTCGCGGGAAAGTGCTGGTGATGTTCACGAACGAGCCGCCGTCGACGGACCCGAGGTTCTTTGCAGGCCCGGCTCTTACCTACTATGGGCGCTGGACCTACAAATACGAGGAAGCGGCGCGCCGCGGCGCGAAGGCGGTGTTCCTGCTGTATACGCGCGATACGGCGGGCTACGGCTACGAAGTGGTGCGCAGTTCGTTCGGGAAGGAAGACCCGCAGATCGAACGGAGCCAGGGCGAAGCTGCCCTTACCTTCACCGGTTGGCTGAATCAGGGCGCGGCGGAGAAGCTTGCGGTGATGGCCGGAACCACGCTCGAAGAGATGCTGAAGGAGGCCAATACTCGGGGTTTCCGCGCCCGATCGCTCGGCGTACGGTTGCACGGTTCTTTCCCTTCGCGCGTGCGCAAGATCGTATCGCGGAACGTGGCCGGTCTGGTCCCCGGCAGCGACCCGAAGCTGAAAGATCAGGCGATCGTGTTCAGCGCGCACTGGGACCATCTCGGGATCGGCGACCCGGTCAATGGCGATGCGATTTACAACGGCGCCGTGGACAACGCCACCGGTTGCGGAGTGCTGATGGAGATCGCACGCGCGTGGGCCGCCCAGCCGGAGAAACCGGGACGGTCGGCGCTGTTTCTGGCTGTTACCGCCGAGGAGGCCGGGTTGCGCGGGTCGGAGTACTACGCGCGGCATCCGATCATCCCTCCTTCCCGGCTGGCGTTGAATCTGAACTTCGATGCTCTTTACCCGTTCGGACCCACCGCGGATGTGTCGGTCACCGGGGCGGAACGCACGACGGCGTGGCCGGTGGTGGAGTCGATCGCCCGCCGGATGGGACTCTCGATCACGCCCGATCCGCACCCAGACCAGGGCCACTACTACCGTTCCGACCATTTCTCCTTTGCGCGCTTCGGAGTGCCTGCCTTTTCGATCAGCATGGGCACCCGATTCGTCGGGAAACCGCCGGAGTTTGCCGAGAAGGTGTTCGGCGAGTACGTGGCGCATCACTATCACCAGCCCTCGGATGAGTTTGACGAATCATGGGACTTCTCCGGGTTGGCGCAGATGGCGCGGTTCGGAATGGAGATTGGGCTTGCGGTCGCGAATCAAACCGCGTTGCCCGGCTGGCGGCACGGCGACGAATTTGCCCCCGCGCGCCAGCACAGTCTCGAGGCGGGAAGATAAGTTGCGCTACGACGAGACGCGGAGTTCGTCGACGAAGCGGATCAGAGTCTGGATCGCGGTGAGGTACGAACCGAAAAGCACGTAGGCGTCGACGGAGTCGGGTTTGGTCTTTCCTTCCCGGATGTCGAGCAGGGTATGAAAGGCGTGGGAATCGACGCCGAAGCCGCGCATGACGTCCGCGGCGTCACGCTTCCGCGGCCCGACGTCGAGGCCTGAGGCGAGCATGGCGTGCCGGCCGAGCAGGCAGAATGTCGACACCGAGTCGAGCATCAGTTCGAGCAACCCCTTCTTTGTGGCGAGGAGGGGTGCGGCCTTGAGCCGAAAACGGAACAAACCGGCGCGGAGTTCGCGCTCAATCTGGGCACGGTAGTTCACCTTGGCGACCTGGAGCCCGGCGATGGCATCCACGCCGTAGACGACCTTTCGACGGTCCAGAATGTCGTGATACTCAATGGGAAAGGCATCCGCGGAGGTTTTCAGCTCATCGAGAGTCATGAGCATCGGCGCCGGGTTGTGCTGGCTGCGCCACCATGCCAAGCCTGATTCGGCCCGCATCAGCTCCGCCGGACCCAACCGGCTGACCACGCAGAGCACATTCACGTCGCTGTACTTGCCGTGGTGGTCGCCGGAAGCCGCCGAGCCGTAAACCATGACAGACAGAAGACCGTCGCCGAAGGCTTCCTTCAGCTTCGTGGTCAGATCCTTGAAGAGCTGTTCCATTTCCGCCGCCCCCTTTTACCAATCGCTCGAAGCGCCGCCGCCCCCGGAGTCGCCGCCGCCGAAACCTCCGAACCCCCCTCCGCCGCCGAATCCGCCGCCGCCCCAGCCGTCACCGCGGTAGCCGCGGCCTCCGCCGCCGAACATATTCCCCAGGAACATGCCGGTGAGAAATCCGCCGAGCCCGCCGCCTCCCAGGAAGATGCGGATCAGGAGCAGGATGATGAGGATCCCGATGATCTTTGAGGCCAGCGAGCCGCCGGATCGCCCCCGGCGTTCCATGGGTTGCTCTAAGGGTTGTGCCGGCGCGGCGTCGAGCGAAACCTTCTTGGCTGCCGCGATACGCTCACCCATGGTCTGCGCCCCCGCCAGCAATGCGGCGCCGTACTGGCGTGCGCGCAGCGCGGGCCGCATCGAGCGTAACGTGTCGCCGGCGAATCCGTCGGGCAGGTCCGGCTCGAGTCCGTAGCCGACTTCAATGCGGCTCTTGCGGTCGTTGATCACCAGCAGCAGCAGTACGCCGTTGTCTTGTCCCTTCTTACCGACTCCCCAGGACCGGAACAGGTCGTTGGTGAAATCCTCGATCGGCGCGCCATCGAGCGTCGGAATCGTCACCAGGGCCATTTGTGTCCCGGTGGCGCGCTCGACGCGGCCGCAGTAGTCCTCAATTCGGGCCTTTTCGGCCGGATTCACCACGTGAGCGAAGTCGCTGAGGTAGCCCTCGGGCTTGAGGGATTTGACATCAACGGCTGCGAGGGGAGCGGCGATGGCCGCCAAGAGGAGCAGCGGGGTGGCGATCCTGCCCCAGGCGAGTTTTCGAAAATGGAACAAGCAGACTCAGCCGGCGCTCAGCAGGCCAGCTCCTCACGGCGCAGGCGGAAATTGCCGAGGTTGCCGAGCATGGCGAGCGTGATGTTTTTCGGATCCAGGAACTCGCCGGCCAGCGAGCGCACCTGCTCCGCTGTCACTTGCTCGATGCTCTGCAGCATCTCGTCGAGCGAGAAGAACCGGCCGTAATACATTTCCTGGCGCGCCAGGTGCGCCATCCTGCTCGATGTCGATTCCAGCCCGAGCATGAACGAGCCCTTCATGTTATCTTTCGCCCTGCGCAGTTCATCGGCGGGAATCAGATCGTTCTTTAGAGTCCGGAACTCTTCCATGATCAGATCCACGACTTTGCGGGCCGCCTCGAGTGACATCCCGGCATAGACGGCCAGACACCCGGTGTCCCGATACATGCTCAGTTCGCTGAAGACCGCGTAGGCGAGACCGCGCTTCTCCCGGACGTTCTGGAACAGCCGGGAACTCATGCCGCCGCCGAGCACTGTGTTCAGCGTGTACCAGACGAAGCGATCCTGGTGCGGCAGAGGATGGCAGGGCACGCCGAGGTAAAGATGAACCTGTTCGAGCGAGCTCTTGTTGCGGAACACGAGCCGCGCATGGGGTACCGGCCGCGGGTCCTCGGCCAGGTCCGGCCGGTTCGGCAGCGATGCGAACGCGCTCGCGGCCAGATTCACGAGAGCATCGTGGGAAAGCCGGCCCGCCGCGCTAATCACGATGTTCGAGGGCTCGTAGACGCGGGCATAGTACTCGTCGATCATGGCGCGGTGGAACTTGCGGATGGTGTCCTTCGTGCCGAGAATCGGCCGGCCAAGCTGGTGGTCCTTCCAGAAGTTGCTGGCGAAGATGTCGCTGAGCAGGTACTCCGGGTTGTCCACTTCCATCTTCAGTTCTTCGAGGATGACGCCCTTTTCCTTCTCGATGTCGTCTTCGCGGAAAAGCGGATTCAGCACAAGGTCGCTCAAGACGTCGAACGCGACCGGAAGATGTTCGTCGAGCACCTTGGTCTGATAACTCACCATCTCTTTGGCTGTGAATGCGTCGAGGTTGCCGCCGATGGAGTCGACCGACTTGGCGATCTCCTCAGCCGACCGATGCCGCGTGCCTTTGAACACCATGTGTTCGATGAAGTGCGAGATGCCGGTTTCCTCGATGCGCTCGCGGCGGGAGCCGGTGGCGATCCACACTCCGACCGAA
>JAJYCN010000217.1 GCA_021778335.1 Acidobacteriota bacterium
TCTCCTTTCCCCTCAACCCCCACCCCCCAAAACCAGCCAAAACCCGCCCCGCCCCATGCTCTACTCAAACCGGAACCACCCACTATGCGCCGGCCCTCGCCCCTCCCGGAAATCGCCGCCCTCCTCGCCCTCACCGCCCTCTTCGCCCTCGCCAATCCGAGCCGTGCAGCCTCCGAACCTTTCCCGCTCCTCCCTCACCTCGTGCGTCATCCGTGCGTCATCCCGCTATCCCTCTCAATCCAAACCCACTTCCCCCTCCAAATGACGCACGGAGCCATTTTGCTCGCACGCGTTGTATCACCCGCGCCCCAACGCCCGCCCGTTACAATAAGCCCAATGGATCCATTGCTGGCCTGGCGCAAGGAATTCCCCATCCTTGCCAACACCATTTACATGGTCAGCCACTCCCTCGGCGCCATGCCGCGTCGCGCCAAAGAGCGCCTCGCCGAGTACACCGACATCTGGGCCACCCGCGGCGTCCGAGCCTGGCACGAAGGCTGGTGGGAACTCCCCATCACCACCGGCGACATCCTAGCCCGCATCCTCGGCGCCGGACCCGGCGAGATCGCCATGCAGCCCAACGTCTCCATCGCCCAGGCCATCATCCACTCCTGCCTGGAGTTTCCCCAAAGCGCACAAGCCGCGGCCCGCGACACGCTCATCTCGGAAACTCGATCCCCCGCGCAAGGGCAGCGGTCTGTTGTGCGCGAATTTCCCAAGACCCGCAACCGCATCGTCACGGACGCCCTGAATTTCCCCACCAACCACTACCTCTTCCACGCCCTCGAACCCCTCGGCGCCGAAGTCGTCACCGTCCCCTCGCGCGACGGCCTCACCATCGCCCTCGAGGATCTCCTCGCCTCCATCGACGAACGCACCCGCCTCGTCGCCGTCAGCCACGTGCTCTTCCGCTCCTCCTACCTCCAGGACCTCGCCGCCATCGCCGCCCGCGCCCACGAAGTAGGCGCGCTCATCGCCGCGGATCTTTATCAATCCGCCGGAACCGTCCCCATCAACCTCCGCGAACTCGGCCTCGATTTCGCCACCGGAGGCTCCGTCAAGTGGCTCTGCGGCGGACCCGGAGCCGGCTATCTCTACGTCCGGCGCGACCTCTGGCCCACGCTCGAACCGAAACTCACCGGCTGGATGGCCCACGAACAGCCGTTCGCCTTTGAACCGGGCCCCCAGCGCTACGCCCCGGACGCCTTCCGCTTCCTGCATGGCACGCCGAACATCCCCGGCCTCTACGCCGCGCGCTCCGGCTACGAAATCATAGAGGAGGCCGGCGTGCCCGCAATTCGCGCCAAAAGCATCCGCCAAACCGAACGTCTCATCGAACTCGCCCGCGAAGCAGGCCTGGCGGTGAACTCGCCTCTCGCCCCCGCCCACCGCGGCGGCGTCGTAACCCTCGACGTCCCCGACGGCCAAAACGTCGTCGACGAACTGTCGCGCCGCGAGATCCTCGTAGACTACCGTCCCGGCTCCGGCATCCGCGTGGCCCCCCACTTCTACACCGAGGACGCGGAACTCGACGCAACCATCGCCGCGATTCGCGAACTCGTTCCGGTGCGGGCGCTGTGACGTTCTCCCTCGTCAGCCCCGATCGGGCCGCGGAATTGAAGGAACTTTCGCGCCACTGGCCATCCCTCACTCTCGGCGAGGCCCAACTCGGCGACCTCGATCTCCTGATCTCCGGAGCCCTCGCCGAACCCGTCCATCCGCAGCCAACCGGCTCGCCGGCCGCCTGGCGCGACCCCGAAGGGAACCTGCTCGCGGTTCGCGACCACGAAGGATCGCTCGAACTGCTTCGGGCGCCGGTCCATCATGACCACCTCGACCTCCGCGTGCCTCCTTCCGAGTTCGATGGCGCCGGCCGCGTCGCCGTCTTCCTCACCCGTCCGCTCTCGCGCGAGTCGATGGCACGCCTGCTCGGGCACCCGGTCGCCCTGTTCGCCCTCGCCGGCGAATCGAGCGAAATCGACCCCTACACGCTCGTCCGCTGCCTCCGCGCCACGCTGCCCCACTTCGCCGATGGCGCCGCCCGTCTCGTCGTCCTCCCATTTGTTCTGCCCGCCGAACCCACCGCGGCCCTGGCCGCCATCGCAGGAGCCTACGGCTGCGATCGCGTCCTCACCCTCGACCCCGAAGCCGCGCCCACTTACTTGCCCGAAGTCCAACGCGAACTCGACGCCCGCTACCCTCCGCGCGGGAAACAAGGTCTCACCGTCTTTTTCACCGGCCTCTCCGGCTCGGGAAAGTCCACCGTCGCCAACGCCGTGCGCGTGAAACTCCGCGAGCGCGATTCGCGCTCCGTAACCCTGCTCGACGGCGACCTCGTCCGCCGAATGCTCTCAAGCGAACTGACCTTCTCGCGCGAGCATCGCGACTTGAACATTCTGCGCATCGGCTTCGTCGCCGCGGAAGTGACGCGCGCCGGCGGCATCGCCATCTGCTCGCCCATCGCGCCCTACGCCGCCACGCGAGCCCAGGTCCGCGCCATGGTCGCCCCGCACGGCGGCTTCATCCTCGTGCACGTCGCAACCCCTCTCGACGTCTGCGAAGCCCGCGACGTCAAAGGACTCTACGCAAAGGCCCGCGCCGGCCTCATCGCCAACTTCACCGGCATCAGCGATCCCTACGAAGCGCCGGAGGACGCCGCCCTCACCCTCGACGCTTCCCGCATGTCGCCCGAAGAGGCCGCCAGCGCCGTCATTTCTCATCTCGAATCCGAGGGCTATCTCTGTGATTGACTCCTCCGACCTGCTCGCGCGCATCGAACGCGGCTTCGACGCCGCCCGCCAGGCCCTCGCGCCGTTTCGCGGCGTCTCCGTGAAGGCAACAAGCAAAGCCGACATGAGCCCCGTCACCGCCGCCGACCACGCCGTCAACCACGCCCTCCGCGACACCCTTCCCCGGCCGGGCGAAGGCTGGCTGTCGGAAGAAACCGCCGACGATGCCCGCCGCCTCGAATGCGACTCCCTGTGGATCATCGATCCCATCGACGGCACGCGCGAGTTCATCCACAACGTCCCCGAGTGGTGCGTCTCCATCGCCTACGTCCATCGCGGCCAGGCGCTGGCCGGCGGCATCTTCAATCCCGCCACCAACGAAGTCATCCTCGGCGCCGTCGGGGCGGGAGTAACTTACAACGGCAACTTAGTAAGTCTCGGACGAAGGAATAACCTGAACGGCGCCGTCGTCCTCGCCAGCCGCAGCGAAATCCGGCGCGGAGAGTGGACCGGGTTCGAGAACCACGGTTTTGAAGTGCGTCCCCTCGGCTCCGTCGCCTACAAACTCGGCCTCGTCGCCGCCGGGCAGGCCGAGGCCACCTGGACTCTGTCGCCCAAAAACGAGTGGGACGTCGCCGCCGGCGCCGCGTTGATGGCCGCCGCCGGCGGAGTCGCCGCCAACGCCGACTTCACCACGCCCATCTTCAACCGCCCGAATCCACGCATCCCCGGCTTCCTCGCCTGCGCACCCGGCCTCGACGCTCCTCTCCGTCGACTTCTGGGTGGTCACAATATATGACACAAACCCGGCGCCATTTTCTCCAGTCCTCGGCGGCGCTCGCCACCCTCCCTCTGCGCGCGGCCGCCCCGTCGATGCGCGCCTACATCGGAAGCTACAGTTCGCCGCAGGGACCGGAAGGCAGCATCGGCCGAGGCTCCGGCATCATCCTCTGCGACATCGATTCGGCCACCGGCGAGATCCGCCAACGCGAAGTATTCGACAACGCGGCGAACCCTTCCTGGCTGGATTTCGGCCCCAAGAGCCGCGTGCTCTACTCGGCCAACGAGACCGGCGAATATCAAGGAGCGGCGTCAGGCTCCGTGAGCGCCTACGCCGTGGACGCGGCCTCCGGTCGTCTCACGCTGCTGAACACCCTTCCCTCCCAAGGCGCCGGACCCACGCACCTCAGCGTTCATCCCGGCGGCGGCTATGTGTTCGTCGCCAATTACGCCGGCGGCGCCGTCGCCGTCCTCCGCCTCAAACAGGACGGATCGCTCGATACAGTCACCGATGTGCATGTGGACTCCGGAACCCTCGGCCCGAAAAAAGCATCGAGCGCGCCCAGGGGCAGTTTCGCCATCAGCGGGCACGACCGCACCCATGCCCACATGATTCAGCCCGCGCCCGGCGGAAAGTTCATCCTCTGGAGCGATCTCGGCCTCGACCGCCTTTTGATGGCCCCATTCGATACCAAGACCGGCAAGCTCGGAGCGCCTCGCGAAACACCGCTGCCGCCCGGCGACGGGCCGCGCCACTTCGCCTTCCACTCGAATGGCAAGTGGTTGTACTCGCTCCAGGAGGAAGGCTCAACCATCGCCCGCTTCGACTACGACCGGTCCAGCGGGAATTTGACTCCGCGCGAAACCGTCTCTTCGCTCCCACCCGGCTTCGCCGGAACTAACTACACCTCCGAGATCCGCATCCGCGCCGACGGGCGTTTCCTTTACTGCGCCAACCGCCTGCACGACTCAATCGCCTGGTTCGCAATCGAGGCGGACGGACGTCTCACCTGGCACGGAGAAACATGGACGCGCGGGGATTATCCGCGCAGTTTCACCATCGATCCTTCGAGCCGGTTCCTGTTCTCCTGCAACCAGCGCGGCGACGCGGTGGCCACGTTCCGCCTGGACCGCCTGAAAGGCGGGCTCACCTTCACCGGCCACTACTTCCCCGCCGGAACACCGTCGATTGTCGTGTTCCCCACAACCTGATTCCACATCGAATTGTAATCCCGTTTTCGAACAATTCACTGTCCGAGCCGTCTCAAAACCGGACAGCGAAAAAATCTCCTATCTTCTAGGAACCAAAACCGCTTAGCTGCGTAATGACAGATGTGGCGGTTGTGATTAGGAAGGAAAAGGAGTCAGACAAATGCTAAAGATTCTCTTGATCGGATTTTGCGTGGCTGGGCTGGCGCTGGCAAGCGCGGCCGAGACGTACCATGTGACGCTTCCCGATGCCATGATCGTGAACGGGACGCTTCTCCAGGCCGGCGCCTACACGGTGCGGGTGATCGGCGGCAAAGCGGTGTTCACGCACGGCAAACAGAAAGCCGAGACACAGGTGAAGGTGGAGCAGGCGCCGAAGAAGTTCGAGTCGACGATCTTCAAGTCGGACAACACGGGCCACGGCCTGCAGCTCAACGAAATCCGCATCAGCGGCACCAAAACCAAATTGCTGCTCTTGGCCAACTGAGCGGCCGCCGAAAATTTGTTCTCCCCTACCTCTGGCGGGACGTCTGACCAACGTTCCGCCTCTTTTTTGGTCCGGGGACCGCGCCGCGCAACCCGGTATCCTGAATGAAGATGTTTTTCCGTGTTCCTTTTTGGCTGTCGCTGGTTCTGGCCGCGGCGCCTTTGTCCGCCAAGACGTTTCTCGTCATTCCGCTGTTCAATTTGTCCGGTTCGCAGAACCTGGACTGGATCGGCGAAAGCGTGGCGGAAACCGTGCTTTCCGCGGCCGGCTCCGGAACCGCCGTGGTTCTCGACCGCGACGACCGCGAGGAAGCCTACCGGAAGCTCGGACTTCGCCCCGGCGCGCAGTTGACCCTGGCTTCGGTGATCAAGCTCGGCCAAACCCTCGGAGCGGATCGCGTATTCTTCGGCACGTTCCGGGTAACTCCACCGGCGCCCGAGTTGACCGTCGCCGGCCAACCCGCCGAACCGAAGAACCGCCCGCGCGGAACCCTGACGCTCTCGGCCCGCATGCTGGATCTGGCCGCGATGCACGAAGGGAGCCAGTTCAGCGAGGTCGGTCCGCTCGAAGACTTGGGCGTCATGCAGCAGAAGCTGGCCTGGCGCGCGCTGAAGGTGCTCGATCCCGCGTTGGCCGGGGAACAGGACACGTTCCTGAAAGACCATCCGCGGGTCCGAGTCGACGCGATCGAGTCCTACATCCGCGGACTGCTGGCGCGCACGCCCTCCGAGCAGGAAAAGCTGTTTGAGCGGTCCGCAAGCCTCGACCCGGCGTTCGCCCAGCCCGCCTTCGAACTCGGCCGCATGTACTGGAACCGGCAGCAGTTCTCCCTGGCGGCCCAGTGGCTGGCGAAAGTGCCGGCCAGCGCGGCCCATGGCCACGAAGCCCGTTTCCTGCTCGGGCTCTCCCGATACGAGATGGGCGACGCCGCCGGCGCCCAGCGCGCGCTTACCGATGTGACCAGCGCGGTGCCGCTCGGGGACGCTTTCAACGACCTCGGCGCCGCGCAACTTCTGGCGGGCGACGCGGAAAAAGCCGTGGCAAGCTTCGCCCAGGCAATGAAGGACGATCCCTCCGACCCTGTGTATCAGTTCAACACCGGCTACGCACTCTACAAGAAAGGCGACTGTTCCGGGGCGACACCCCACCTGGAATCCGTCTTGAAGCGGGATTCCTCCGATAAAGACGCGGCCATGCTGCTGGACCGCTGCCGTTCGGGAGCCGGCCCGGCGGGCGTCAAAACCGGGAACCTGGCCCGAATCAAGACGAATTTCGAGGAGAGCGCCTACCGGCAGCTACAGGACGTATTTCAGACGAAACGAAAATAGGGGAATCGGATTATAATAGGCCGACCATGTGGGAATGGTTTGGCATCAGCGACCAGGGACGGGTCCGTCAGAACAACGAAGATTCCTTTTACGCCGGGAGCGAAGGGCTCTTCATTGTGGCCGACGGGATGGGCGGAGCGCAGGCCGGGGAACTGGCTTCCCGCATCGCGGTGGATTCGCTGCGCGATAACCTGAACGGAACCCCCACGCCAAGTCCGGAGATGCTCCGCCAGGCGGTATTGGATGCCAACCGCAAGGTCATGGAAGCGGCGGCCCAGGATTCCTCCCGAGCCGGAATGGGGACCACGCTGGTGGCCGTGTTGGCCATAGGACCCGAGGTCCATGTGGCCAGCGTCGGCGACAGCCGCGCCTACGTCTACGACGCGGCTAAACTCGTAGCGATCACCGAGGACCAGACCTGGGTGAACGAGGTCGGGAGAAAGTTGGGCCTCGACGATGCTTCGCTCCGGACGCATCCGATGCGCCACATGCTGACCATGGCGATCGGGCAGACATCGAACCTGCGCGTCCAGATGTACTCGCTCCGGCCGAAGCCGGGCGCGCATCTTTTGCTCTGCTGCGACGGGCTGCACGGCGTGCTGGCCGAGGAAAAGATCGCGTCGGTGCTCTCGAAACCGGCCAGCCTCGAGTCGAAAGGGCGGGAGCTAATCGACGCCGCAAATAAGGCCGGCGGCCCGGACAACATCACCGCCGTTCTTCTTCGCCGCGTGGACGCCTAAGGCGGCCAGGCCCAAGGCAAGCGAGAGCAGACTCACCGCTGCGCCCCAACCCAGGTAGGTCGAGTGGAACTCGAAGACGAGGGTATGCGCGCCCTGAGGGATCCGGACCGCCTGAAACACGCCCTGCCAGGGTTCGACAGGAACGGGCGCGCCGTCGAGGGAGGCGCGCCAGCCCGGGAAATTCTGTTCGACGAGATGGAATTGGCCGCCGGCGGCGCTTTGTAAGCGGAACGCGCGGCGTTCGGGTTCCCAGCCGGTCAGCGAAACGGAGGCGGCGGGAGCGTCGAAGCCGTAGCCGGGCTGCGCGCCGAGATACTCGAAAACTTTGTAGTATTCCTGCGCCGGAGGAACCAGGCGGAAGCGGGGGTTGTGCGCGAGCGAGGCGAAAAGCGGCGCGCCTTCGTAGGTGATGAAGTAGCGAACGCCGAGGGCTTTCAGGGCGTCCTCCCGCGACGGCGGAATCGGGATGAGCCACGGCGGCGCGAAGACGCCGCGGGCGGCGGCCCACTCTTGATAAGCGCGGGTGAGCGAGGGGTCGTCGCCTTGCGGGGTGGTGAGGCCGGCGTGGCGCATTTCGCCGGCCAGCGGGGCGTCGCGGTCGAGCACGACGCGGCAAGAGGGGTTGGCCCGCATGGCGCGGTAAGCCGCGTCGTCGACGTAGGGGATGCCGCCGTCTTCCCAGCGTTTTTCGACAGGGTGGTAGGCATTGACGCGGAGGCCGGTGCCGAACGCCTTGTAGTCAACGCCGGCGGTAAGGACAAGGACGCAGGCGAGCGAGAGGCGGTGCGCGCCGCGAAGCGCGCGGAGAGCGAACATCGCGGCGGCGAAGAGGGCGAGCATGACGACGGGTTCGAGGAAGGAGCGGGGGCCGAAGGCGAACCCGGGGCTCGATGGACGCCAGAGGCGGAGGAGATCAACGGCCCAAACGGCGAGCGCGGCGGCGGGCACGGCGGCGAAGAGAATGGCGTGCCGGGCCGGCGAGGCGGGGCGGCGGAGGAAAGCGTCGAGCCCGTGCGCGGCCAGGGGCGCGACGGCCGCGGTTATGCCGGCAAGAAAGTACCAGGAACGGAAAAGCTGGGCGAGTAAGTCCCAACGTGTAATTACATCAAGAATCAGATTGAACGGGTTAGTCACGAAGATCAGCGCGGTAGTGAGAACGAGTAAGTATGGCAGCAGCGGGCGGAATTTACGAATGTAGACAAGGCAAATTAAGCCGAAGAACGCCGGGGCGCCGAGATATAAGTACTCTTTGCCGAAGTTAGTCAGCGGATCGGCGCGGAGGCTGAAGTTGTAGAAGTTCGGAACGAAGTAAGAGAGGTAAAAACCCGGGTCGCGGATGCCGGCTCCGTAGGCGTTCATGGGGAAGCGGAGCCGGGCGGCCTCGGCGAGCGGCAGAAGCTGGACCATGACGAGCAGCGTGGAAAACGCGAGCGCGCCGAGGGCGCCAAGCGAAGTTCGAAGCGGCGCGGGCGTTCCGGCGGCGTAGGCGACTGAAAGCGCGCAGAAGACGACCCAGAACGGCGGGTAGCCGGCGAGGAAGACGAGCGCGCTCGAAGCGGCGAGGCCGGCGAGAGGGCGCAGACGGCGGGATGCGGCGGCCGAGTCAATGGAGAGAAACGCAAGCGGGAGCCAGGCGTAGCCGCAGACCAGGCCGAAGTGCTGGAGTTGCAGCAGCATATAGCCGCTGAAGGCGAATATCCCGGCGCCGAACAGGGCTGCGAGCGGGTGCAGGCGTTTGCGCTCGAGCCAGGCGTAGCAGAACACGAAGCCAAGCCAGACGTGGAGGAAGACTAGGTCCTCGAGGCTCTGATAGGAGAGCACCTGGCGGTGGCGGTTCATCCAGAACAGCACCCAATTGGGCGGGTAGAACAGCGCCGCCTGGACGTTGGCGATGAACGGACCGCCGCAGTAGATGGTCGGGTCCCACAACGGAAGGCGGCCGCGGCGAAGCGCCTGGAACTCGAAGTCTTCGAGCGGGTAGTGGTAGCCCGGCAGATCGTAAGGGATAGCCACGCGCGGATGTGGCGGAAGGTATTCAACAAAAAATAAGCGGACGAATAGGAGAGAAAGAACCGCGGTGAGGAGGATCCGGGCGCGAATACTGGCGATCCTATCACACGTGGATTCGATGAGAGTATTCCCCTTCGTTGGACACGTCTAGTACGTGCGATTCCGAGGATTGGGCGGCCTGGCGGCTGTATGGTTCTGCGCCGCGGGCGGGATGGCGCAGACGGCGCTGCGGATTTCGGTGGTCGAAGGGGACGGCGCGGTTTACGAAGCCGGGTCGAGGGCGACGCGCGGCATCACGGTCCTGGTAGCCGATGGCGCCGGGAATCCGGTCCAAGGCGCTACGGTGACTTTCACGCTTCCTCGAGACGGAGCGGGTGGAACATTTGCCGACGGCGGGAAGACGCTGGTGCTGACGACGCAGGCCGACGGCAAGGCGGCGGCGTGGGGCATGCAGTGGAATCACACGGCGGGCGAATTCGAGGTTCGCGTGACGGCGGCGAAGGATGGGGCGAGGGCGGGCTTGGTCTGCCAGCAGTATTTGAAGGAAAAGACCGCGCCGCAGGCGGGTGGTTCCGGCACGTTCCAGAAAGAACATCACTACAAGAAGTGGTTGTTGACGGGCCTGGTGGTGGGCGGGGCGGTGGTGGGCGGCATGGCGTTTGCCAAGGGCCACACGGGGCAGACGAACGGCGTCGCGCCGCTGCCTCCGGCTTCGATCGGGACGCCGACGATCACGGTGGGGCGCCAATGAAGAGACGAATTTTCGAGGCGGCGGTGTGGATGAGTTGTGCGGCCGTGTGGGCGCAGACAGGACTGGTGGCGCCGCGCGCGGGGTTTGTGCTCGACGCGCGGGGCGAGGTGAGGCCGGCGATGGGGATGGCGGGGAACTTCTGGCTCGGTGCGGGCGTGGCTTCGGGCACGGCGGCTTCGTTTGGCGCGCTGGGCGGGTTGGTGCAGGATGCGGGCGGCGTTTCGGTGCTCGATGCGAACGGACAGGTGGTGAAACGGATTGCGGCGCGCGGCGCGATGGAGTTCGGCTTTGCCCCGAACGGGGCTCCAGCGCTCATTTATTTCGCC
>JAJYCN010000218.1 GCA_021778335.1 Acidobacteriota bacterium
TCGGCCTGCGCCTGGTGGACCCCGGCAACATCGTTCACGCCGCCGACACCAACGGCCTCCTCGTCATCACCCAGATCCAGCCCATCAGCGTGATCTTCACGCTCGCCGAGGACCAGCTTCCCGATATGCTTCGCAAATGGCGCGCCGGAGAAAAACTCCGCGTCGACGCCTACGACCGCGCCGGCAACAAGAAAGTCGCCCAGGGCGTTCTGGCCACCGTCGACAACCAGATCGATCAAACCACCGGCACCCTCCGCCTCCGCGCCAACTTCGATAACGCCGACGACGCCCTCTTCCCCAATCAATTCGTCAACGCGCGCCTGCTCGTCGAAATGAAACACAACGTCACCCTCCTGCCCACCGCCACCATCCAGCGCAACTCGCAGATGACCTACGTTTGGGTGGTGAAACCGGATTCCACCGTCGCTGTCCGGCAAATTACCGTTGGGACCGTGGAGGGCGACGACGGTGAAATTACTTCCGGCATCAATCCCGGTGAATCGGCTGTCATGACCGGCGTCGACAAACTGCAGGAGGGCGGGAAGGTCAACGCTCAGCTCGCCTCCGATACACCCGCCCGGAAGCCCGCGAAATGAGTCCGTCGCGGACCTTCATCCTCCGGCCCGTCGCCACATCTCTGCTGATGATCGGCATCCTCCTCGCCGGAGGCGTCGCCTACAAGCAGCTCCCCGTCTCAGCGCTCCCCGAGGTCGACTACCCCACCATTCAGGTCATCACCTTCTATCCCGGCGCCAGCCCCGACGTCATGGCGTCTTCCGTCACCGCTCCCCTCGAGCGCCAGTTCGGCCAGGTCCCCGGCCTCCAGCAGATGACCTCCACCAGCTCCGACGGTAGCTCCGTCATCACGCTCCAGTTCAACTTAAACCTCAACATCGACGTCGCCGAGCAGGAAGTCCAGCAGTCCATCAACGCGAGCGGCACTTACCTCCCGCCCGATCTCCCCACGCCTCCCATTTACAGCAAAACCAACCCCGCCGACGCGCCCATCCTCACGCTCGCCCTCACCTCGAAAACCTTGCAGCTTTCCCAGGTCGAGGATCTCGCCGACACCCGCCTCGCTCCCAAAATCAGCCAGCTCCCCGGCGTCGGCTTAGTCAGCATCAGCGGCGGCCAGAAGCCCGCCGTCCGCATCCAGGCCAACCCCACCGCGCTCGCCTCCTACGGCCTCAACCTCGAAGACCTCCGCAGCGCCGTCGTCGCCGCCAACGTCAATCAGGCCAAAGGCAACTTCGACGGCCTCCACCAGGCCTATCAGATCGGCGCAAACGACGAATTACTTTCGAGCGCCGATTACAAACCGCTTATCATCGCCTATAAGAACGGCGCGCCCATCAAACTCACCGACGTCGCCGGCGTCAGTGACGACGCCGAAAACATCCGCGAAGCCGCCTGGATGAACCGCGCCCCCGCCGTCATCGTCAACATCCAGCGCCAGCCCGGCGCCAATATCATCACCGTCGTCGACCGCATCAAGAATCTCCTCCCCCGCCTCACCACGTCCATGCCTTCCTCGGTCCACATCGGCATCCTCACGGACCGCACCACCACCATCCGCGCCTCCGTCGAGGACGTCCAGTTCGAGCTGATGCTCACCGTCGCCCTCGTCGTGATGGTCATCTTTCTCTTCCTTCGCAATGTCTCCGCCACCATCATCCCCAGCGTCGCCGTCCCGCTCTCCCTCGTCGGAACCTTCGGCGTCATGTACTTACTCGGCTACAGCCTGAATAACTTGACGCTGATGGCGCTCACCATCTCGACCGGCTTCGTCGTCGACGACGCCATCGTCATGATCGAGAACATCGTCCGCTACATCGAAGAAGGCATGAGCCCGCTCGAAGCCGCCCTCAAAGGCTCCGGCCAGATCGGCTTCACCATCGTCTCCCTCACCATCTCCCTCATCGCCGTCCTCATCCCGCTCCTTTTCATGGGAGATATCGTCGGCCGCCTGTTCCGCGAATTCGCCGTCACCCTCAGCGTCACCATCCTCGTCTCGGCCATCGTCTCGCTCACCCTCACCCCGATGATGTGCTCCAAGTTACTCCGCCACACGCCCCACGAGCATCGCAGCCGCCTCTTTCATCTCTCCGAGCATGCCTTCGAAAGCATCATCGCCTTCTACGGACGCACCCTCCGCTTCGTCCTCCGCTATCAAACCATCACCCTCCTCATCGCCGCCGGAACGCTCGCCCTCACCATCTTCCAGTTCATCCATATCCCGAAAGGCTTCTTCCCCATTCAGGACACCGGCGTCATTCAAGGTGTTTCCGAAGCCGCGCAAACCGTCTCGTTCCCCGAAATGTCCGCGCGCCAGCAAGCCCTCGCCCGCGTCATCCTCAATGATCCCGCGGTCGAAAGCCTCTCCTCTTTCATCGGCATCGACGGCGCCAACACAACCCTCAACAGCGGCCGCATCCTCATTAACCTCAAGCCCCTCGAGGACCGCGGAATCAGCGCCACCGAAGTCATCCGCCGCCTTCAGCCCCAACTAGCCGAAGTCGCCGGCATCACCCTCTTCATGCAGCCCGTCCAGGACCTCACCGTCGAGGACCGCGTCAGCCGCACCCAGTTTCAATACACGCTCGAAGACGCCAGCGCCTCCGAATTGAACGACTTCGCCCCGCGCATGGCCGCCCGCCTCAAGCAGCTCCCCGAACTCCGCGACGTCGCCAGCGACCAGCAGGTCCTCGGCCTCCGCGCCGGCCTCGTCTTCGACCGCGATACCGCCGCCCGCCTCGGCATCACCGCCTCCACCATCGATCAAACCCTGTACGACGCCTATGGCCAGCGCCAGGTCTCCACCATATTCACCCAATTGAACCAGTACCACGTCGTGCTCGAAGTCAAACCGGAGTTCCAGCAAAGCCCGCTCGACCTCCGCAATCTCTTCATCCGCACCGGCATGTCGGCTTCAACCGCCGGTTCTGGCGCCGTCTCCGGGGGCTCAGCCGCCGCCCAGGTCTTCGGCCCGCAAAACGCCAACGCCACCGCCGCCGCCACCGCCACCGTCGCCACCGCCGCCGCTTCTTCCGCCAGTCCCTTCGGCGGCAGCCCCGCCCCGTCCGCCGCCGTCTTTCCCAACGGGGGCCAGGTCCCGCTCAGCGCCTTCACCCGCATCGAAACAACTTCAGTTCCCATCACCGTCAACCACCAGGGCCAGTTCCCCGTCGTCACCCTCTCCTTTAACCTCGCCCCCGGCGCATCCTTGGGCGACGCCGTCGACTCGATCAACCGCGTCCGCGACGACATGCATATGCCCGCCTCGATCCAGGCCCAGTTCCAGGGCACCGCCGCCGCCTTCCAGGCCGCTCTCGCCAACGAACCCATCCTCATCCTCGCCGCCCTCGCCACCGTCTACATCGTCCTCGGCGTCCTCTACGAAAGCTACATCCATCCGGTCACCATCCTCTCCACGCTTCCCTCGGCGGGCGTCGGCGCCCTGCTCGCCCTCCAGATCTGCCACACCGACTTCAGCATCATCGCCTTGATCGGCATCGTCCTCCTGATCGGCACCGTCAAGAAGAACGCCATCATGATGATTGATTTCGCCCTCGACGCCGAACGAAAAGAAGGCATGGCGCCGCTCGACGCCATCTATCAGGCCTGCCTCCTCCGCTTCCGCCCCATCATGATGACCACCATGGCCGCCCTCCTCGGCGCCGTCCCACTCGCCTTCGGCACGGGCACCGGAAGCGAACTCCGCCGCCCCCTCGGCATCACCATCATCGGCGGACTCCTCATCAGCCAGTTACTCACTCTCTACACAACGCCCGTCATCTATCTCTGGTTCGACCGCCTGGCCCGCCGCTTCTCCCCGCGCCACGCACCCGAGCACGAATACGTTCCCGCCTCCTGACGTATGAATATCTGCGAGCCATTCATCCGCCGTCCCGTCGCCACCACGCTCCTTACCCTCGCCGTGGCCCTCGCCGGCGCCGCCGCCTTCCGCTTCCTTCCCGTCTCGCCGCTGCCCCAGGTCGACTTCCCCACCATCTCCGTCACCGCCACCCTCCCCGGCGCAAGCCCGGAAACCATGGCCTCCGCCGTAGCCACGCCCCTCGAACGCCAGTTCGGCCGCATCGCCGCCGTCACCGAAATGACGTCCTCCAGCACCCTCGGCTCCTGTAACATCACCCTCCAGTTCGACCTCAACCGCAACATCGACGCCGCCGCCCGCGACGTCGAAGCCGCCATCAACGCCGCCCGCGGCTATCTTCCCACCAACCTTCCCAACAACCCCACTTACCGCAAAGTTAATCCCGCCGACTCCCCTATCTTCATGCTGGCCCTCACCTCGACCGTGCTCGACAAAGGCCAGATGTACGACGCCGCCTCCAGCATCATGGCCCAGAAACTCGCCCAGGTACCCGGCGTCGGCCAGGTGGTCGTCGGCGGCAGCGCCCTCCCCGCCGTTCGCGTTGACCTGAACCCGAACGCCCTCAACAAGTACGGCATCGGCCTCGAACAGGTCCGCACCGTCCTCGCCTCCGCCAACTCAAACACCCCCAAAGGCCACTTCTCCGACGGGCACCGCATGGTCGAAGCCGGCGCCAACGACCAGATCTTCAAAGCCATCGATTACCAGCCCCTCATCGTCGCTTACAAGAACGGCACCGCCGTCCGTATCTCCGATCTCGGCGCCGCCACCGACGGCGTCGAGGACATCCGCTCCTCCGGCTACGCCAACGGCAACCCCTCCATCCTGCTCATCATCTTCCGCCAGCCCGGCGCCAACATCATCGATACCGTCGACGCCGTCCGCGCCACCCTCCCCCAACTGAAAGCCTCCATCCCGCAGTCCATCGACGTCCGCGTCGCCATGGATCAGACCGTCACCATCCGCGCTTCCGTCCACGAAGTCGAGCGCACCCTCTCCATCTCCGTCATCCTCGTCATCCTCGTCGTCTTCGTCTTTCTCCGCAACCCCCGCTCCACCTTCATCCCCAGCGTCGCCGTTCCCGTCTCCCTGATCGGCACCTTCGGAGTAATGTACTTACTCGGCTACAGCCTCGATAACTTATCCCTGATGGCGCTTACCATCTCCACCGGCTTCGTCGTCGACGACGCCATCGTGGTTATCGAAAACATCACCCGCTACCTCGAGCAAGGCATGAAACCCTTCGAGGCCGCGCTCAAAGGCGCCAGCGAAATCGGCTTCACCGTCCTCACCATCAGCCTCTCGCTCATCGCCGTCTTCATCCCCATCCTGTTGATGGGCGGCATCGTCGGCCGCCTGTTCCGCGAGTTCGCCGTCACCCTCTCCATCGCCATCATGGTGTCGATGCTCGTCTCCCTCACCACTACGCCCATGATGTGCGCGTACCTGCTCAAACACGGCCAGACACACGGCCTCATTTACCGCCTCACCGAACGCGCCTTCGACGCCGTAGTCCGCGCCTACGGGAAAACCCTCTCACTCGTCCTCCGCCACCCCGCGCTTACTCTCGCCGTCTTACTCGCCACCATCGGCCTCAACGTCGAGTTATTCATCCGCGTGCCGAAGGGCTTCTTCCCGCAGCAGGACAACGGCCGCATGATGGGCGCCATCCAGGCCGACCAGGACATCTCCTTCCAGTCCATGGATCAGATCCTGCGCCGCATCGTCCGCATCGTCGCGGCCGACCCGGCCGTCGACACCGCCAACGGCTTCATCGGCGGCGGCGGCCCTGGCGGCAACGCCTCCAACTCCGCCCGCATGTTCGTCTCCCTCAAGCCCCTCGCCGAACGCAAAATCACCGTCGACTACATCATGGCCCGCCTGCGCCCCAAGCTAAACCGCATCCCCGGCGCGCGCCTCTACCTGCAGGCCGCTCAGGACCTCCGCGTCGGCGGCCGCTTCGGCGCCGCCATGTACCAGTTCACCCTCCAGGGCGACAATCTGCGCGACCTCAACCACTTCGCCCCCCGCATGCTCCGCGAACTCTCCACCATCCCCCTCATCACCGACGTCAACAGCGATCAGCAGAACCGCGGCCTCGAATCGAACGTCGTGATCGACCGCCTCACCGCGGCCCGCTTCAACATCTCGCCCCAGTTGATCGACAACGTCCTCTACGACGCCTTCGGCCAGCGCCAGGTCTCCACCATGTACACGCCGCTCAACCAGTACCACGTCGTCATGGAAACCGCCCCGCCCTACTGGCAAAATCCCCTCGCCCTCAACCTCATCTACGTCCGCGCACCCGGCGGCCAGCAGGTCCCCTTAAGCGCCGTCGCGCACTTCGAACCTTCCACCGCGCCCCTCGCCGTCACCCATCAGGGCCTCTTCCCCGCCGTCACCCTCTCCTTCAATCTCCAACCCGGCATCGCCCTCGGCCAGGCCGTCGACGCCATCATGGAACGCGCCGCCAAAATCGGCCTCCCGCCCACCATCCACACCGCCTTCGCCGGCACCGCCCAGGCCTACCGCGACTCGCTCGAAAGCGAACCACTGCTCATCACCGCCGCCCTCCTCACCGTCTACATCGTCCTCGGCATGCTGTATGAGAGCCTCGTCCATCCGGTCACCATCCTCTCCACTCTCCCCTCGGCCGGCGTCGGCGCCCTCATCGCCTTGATCGTCACCCGCACAGAACTCAGCGTCATCGCCATCATCGGCATCATCCTCTTAATCGGCATCGTCAAGAAGAACGCCATCATGATGATCGACTTCGCCATCGCCGCCGAACGCAATGAAGGGAAAAACTCGCACGACGCCATCTACGAAGCCTGCATGCTCCGCTTCCGCCCCATTCTCATGACCAGCATGGCCGCCGCCCTCGGCGCTCTTCCCCTCGCCCTCGGCTCCGGCACCGGCTACGAGTTGCGCCGCCCGCTCGGAATTACCATCATCGGCGGCTTGATCGTCAGCCAGTTACTAACTCTCTACACCACCCCGGTCGTCTATCTTTACTTCGACCGCTTACAAACCTGGAGACGCTCGCGCCGTACCCTCCGCCGTGCCCTCGCGCCCGCCGCCTCCCGCGCCTAGCGACACAACCATGCTGCTTCCCACACGGACTTTGAAAACTCTCCCGCTGCCGGCCGCTCTGCTGCTCACCCTTGCGGCCTGCACCATCGGCCCGAAGTATCAGCGCCCACCCGCGCCCGTCCCCACGGCTTACAAAGAACCGCCGCCCGCCGAGTTCAAGGAATGGCGGCAAGCCCATCCCAACGACGGCGCCCTCCGCGGCAACTGGTGGGAAATCTATAACGACCCCGGCCTCAACGCGCTCGAAGAACAGGTCGGCATCTCCAACCAGAACGTCCTCCTCGCCGAAGCGCAGTTCCGCGAGGCCCAGGAAGCCGTCCGCATCGCCCGCTCGAACCTATTTCCCTTCGCAAGCACAACCGCCGCTTACTCAAATTCACGCACCTCCGCCACCCTCACCACCAGCCCATTCGGCAACCTCGGCGTCCGCAACACGTTCACGTTCCCGCTCACGGCCTCCTACACACCCGACGTCTTCGGCGTCATCCATCGCACCATCCACGGCGCACAGGAAACCGCGCAAGCCACCTTCGCCCAGCTACAAAACGCACGCCTCCTCTACCAGGCCGAACTCGCGCAGGATTATTTCCAGCTCCGCGGGACCGACGGCGATATCGACTTACTCAATCGCACGGTCAAATCCTACCAGGACTATCTCACCCTGACTAAGAACCGCTTCGCCTCCGGCGTCGCTTCCGGCGGCGACGTCGCACAGGCCGAAACCCAGTTAGACACCACCAAGGCGCAGCTCATCGACCTCGAAGTCACCCGCGCACAGATCGAGCACGCCATCGCGGTTCTCGCCGGAAAGCCCCCGGCGGATGTCGCCGTTCGCGGCGGCCCCATCACCATCACCCCTCCGCCCATCCCCATCGGCTTGCCCGCCACCCTGCTCGAACGCCGCCCCGATATCGCCTCCACCGAACGCACCATGGAAGCGATGAACGAGCAGATCGGCATCGCCCGCGCCGCCTTCTTCCCCGATGTAACGCTGTCGGCCACCGCCGGCCTGCAAAGCGTCTACTTCACCAAATGGTGGACCTGGCCCAGCCGCTTCTGGTCCGTCGGCCCGCAGATGGCCGAAACCTTATTCGACGCCGGCCGCCGCCACGCCGTCGAAATGCAGGCCCGCGACACCTTCGACGCCGCCATCGCTACCTACCGCCAAACCGTCCTCACCGGTTTCCAGCAGGTCGAAGACAACCTCGCCGCCCTCCGCATCCTCGCCGAAGAGTCCCGCGCCCAGGACCTCGCCGTCGCCGCCGCCCAACGTTCCCTCGACATCGCCACCTACCAGTACAAAGCCGGCACGGTCGACTACCTCACCGTCATCACCACGCAGGCGATCTTACTCGAGGACCAGCGCACGTCCGTCGACCTCGTCACCCGGCGCATGGTCGCAAGCGCCTCACTCATCCAGGCGCTCGGCGGAGGCTGGGACACCTCCAAGCTCCCCACCCGCGACGAAATCGCTTCCGCAAAGTAACTTCAGTAAATCGAGCCGGTCGCGCCCGCCCCGGAGATCGTGTCCATGACGATCGTGGCCGGATTCAACGCGCTGCTCTGCGTCAGGCTCGATAAAAACGCCGATGTCGCCTGGCCGGAAAGCGAGGTCTGGCCCGTGCTGGTACTCGAACCCGTGCTCGCCGCCGCCGTGCCCGCGTGGAAATGGTGGTGTCCACCAAACGCCTTCGACAAGTCCTGAACACTCGGAAGCTGGTCGGTTTGAGACGCCTGCGAGAAGTCGGCGGCCAGCTTGTTCAGCCGGCTCGCCGCCGCCGTGTTGCCCTGCGACTGCGCCTGCTGCGCCGCCTTTCCCAGGTTTGCCGAAAGCCGCTGCGTCAACTGCTGGTATTCGGCCGGATTCGTCTGCTGAAGCTGCTGCAGCGTACTCAGCATGCGCGCAAACGGAGACAGGCCGCCCTGATCCCGCGGCATCCCGATCGAAGGCAGCCCAAGCCTCGACAACCCGCTGGCCGCCGACCCCGAATTCCCATTTCCCGCGCCGAAAATCGACGGCAGGTAATTTTGCACCGCGCTGGTGAGAGGAGAGATAGTCATGCCCCTCACCGGGCATTTCGGCGGCCACAGCGAATCTATGAGCCTAAATCCTTGAAATCCCGCTCGGCCACATTCCTAACCCCGCCAATTTCCCGTCACACCGCCAAACTCCCGCCGCCTCTCACCCCGCCGTCACCCGAGCCTTCTGCCCATGCTCCACCTCCACCTTCATCGCCCGCCCCCTCACCCAAATCCGCCCGATCCGCATCCCCTTCCAACCCTCGGGCAGAGTCGCCTCCCGCACCACCCAATCTCCTTCCCGCACCCGCAGCCCCGTAAACCCCAGCATTGCCGCCTGCAGCAGCGACCCATCGTCCGTCACAAAACACGCATACCCCTGCTGCTCCGCCTCCCGGATCATCCCGAACGGCTCCAGCCAAAACGGCTCCCATGCCGCCCGGAATAACTCCGCCGCCGCCCCGCGATCCCCAACCCCCGCCGCCATCGCCGCCTGCGAAGCCGTCGCAAACCCGATCCCATGCTCCCGCGGAGCGCTCCGGAACTCCGTGTAAGTCCGCCGCATCACCGCCTCATCCACTGGCGGCTCCATCACATACAGGAAACTAACATCGGCAAACGCATTCCGCTTCGACCCGTCGCTAGTTACTAACATCCCCCGACCGTCAATCGGAAGCGCCATCCCTCGCGCCGCCTCCGCCCACTCCGCCGGCGCCGTCTCCCCCGCCAGCCGCGCGCACCCCACCGCCGCCTCCAGCGCCATCTTACACGCGATATTTACATACGCGCTGTTCGTCACCTTGTCTTCATTCTCGTTCGGCCCCATCACGTTCGTGATCTCAAACCCGCGCTGCGTCCGCTCCCCCCGGCTCAGAATCCACTCCGCCACCCCGCTCAGCACCGGCCACGTGCCGCGCCGCAGAAAATCCGCGTCCCCCGTCGCCTTCTGATACTGCCAAAACGCCAGCGCCACATCCGGCACCACGTGCTGCTCCGCCCATCCCGTCGCCGCGAACACCGGCGTCACTTCGTCTCCTGCAATCGGCGCCGCCTCCCACGGAAACTGAATCCCCCGGTACCCGAACAACGCCGCGTCCCGCCTCGCCCACTCGATCCCGCGCACCCGAAACTCCAGCAGCGACCGCGCCGCGTCCGGCGCCGCCAGTAACACCGGCAAAAACGACCACGTCTCCGTGTCCCAGAAACTATGCCCGTAGTAATGCTCGCTCTGCGATAACCCGAACGGCGGCATCCCGTTCAAGTTAGACCGGTGCACACTCGAATGTAAGTAGAAGAAAGCCGCATCCAAGGCCGTCTGATCCGCCGCCGGCCAGTCGATCTCCACCC
>JAJYCN010000219.1 GCA_021778335.1 Acidobacteriota bacterium
CCCCGATACGGCGCTCATCCCGATGATCCCCGTGCGCCAGAACGAATGCCGGTAAAGAATCTGCCAAAGAAATTCGATGCGCGTCGGGTCCTGCCCCACGATCAGCGGCGCCAGATCCTCCACGCAACCCGCCACCGCGCGCGTCTTCCACTCGAGCGTCGCCTCGCCCCAGCCGTGCAAGCCGTCTACGTCCGTCTCCACTTTCACGAACACCCAGTTGCGCATCCGCGCGTTCACTACCACGGTCCGGATCTGCGTGATCTTCATGCCGGGCTCTAAAGTATCACGCGGCTGTCGCCTTCGCGCCTCGTCAGCCGCTGCCGGTCGAGAAACTCGAGCAGCGGAATCGCGTATTTGCGCGACACGCCGGTCCATTGCTTGAACTCTCCCACCTGAAACCGGGCCCCGCGCCGCGCCGCCAGCAGCGTACGCAGCGAGTCGAGCGCCGTGCGATGGAAAATCAGGTCATCGCCGACCTTCACCAGGCTCTGCTTGCGAAGCAGAATCTGCAGAAGCGTCCGCGAACGCACCGGGTCGATGCCGGTGCTCGACAGCACTTCCTGCGTGGAAGGCACGGCCAGTCCGGCGCGCTCAAACGCCCCCTCGATCTTTCGCGTGGCGGACTCTTCGTCTTCCCCCAGCGCCACGCGGTGCGTCTTGAGCCGCACCGTTTCCCCCTCCGCAACGGCGTCCTTGCTTTCGCCGAGCAGCGCCTCGAAAACAAACGCGGGCGCCTCGCCCAGAACCCGCGCCCGCGCCTCCTCCTTCGGCATCCCGGTCAGCAGCGGATTCGCCCGATGAAACTCCTTCAGCGCCCCGCGCAGAGCCTCGCCTCGCGCCTCGAACCACGCCGGAGCGGCGAACCACGCCGGTGCCGCCTCAATCCGCTTCAGCTTTCCTGCCTCGGCGAGGATCTCCTCCTCCGTCCAACCCGTCCGCCGCACTAGCTCCGGAAGGCTCATCCCGGCGCGGGACTCGGCCACCAGGATCAACAGCCGTTCCGCCGGACCGGCGTCCCGCGGACGTTCCACGCGTTCCGGCGTGGACTTTCGCGGCGGCTCCACGTCCACCACTTCTCCCCCGCCGATCGTCACCACGGGCGAAAACATCCGCACGATGAACCGGTCCCCCGGCAGCACCAGCAGCGGCTCCCGCAGCCGCAGCCTCACCCACGCGTGCTCGCCCCCGCGGATCGGCTCCCGCGGCCCCACGCGGCGAATCGTCGCCTCCGTCTCGGCCGTTCCCGCGTGAAAATGCACCGGCGCGCCCGGCTTCAGCGGCTTCGCCCCGGCAAGCAAATCGAATGAACAATCGATCAGCGTGGTCGGCGCAAAGCGTCCCGGCGCCGCCAGCGTCATCCCGCGCGCCACCTGCGCCGGCTCGATCCCGCTCAGGTTCACCGCCGTGCGCTGTCCCGCGTACGCCTTCTCCACCGCTTCCCCATGCACTTGCAAGCCGCGCACGCGCAGCCGAACAGCCCCCGGAAGTAGATCGACCTCGTCCCCTGTCGCGATCGCCCCCGACGCCAGAGTCCCCGTCACCACCGTGCCGAACCCGTGCATCGAAAACGAACGGTCCACCGGCAAACGGAAATATCGCTGCGACGGCCGCGCCGGCGCCTGCATCGCCACTGCAAGCAGAGTTTGGCGCAGCTCTTGCAAGCCGGATTGCGTGACGGCGCTCACTGCCACAATAGGAGCTTGTTCCAGGAACGATCCCTTCACAAACTCCTCCACTTCGAGCTTCACGAGGTCCAAAATTTCCTTGTCCACCAGGTCGCACTTGGTAAGAACTACAATCCCCCGGGAAACCCCCAGTAACCGGCAGATGTCGAAGTGTTCCCGCGTCTGCGGCTTGATAGACTCGTCCGCGGCGATGACCATCAGCACGAAGTCGATCCCGGTGGCCCCCGCCACCATATTTTTCACGAACCTCTCGTGCCCCGGTACGTCTACAAAAGCAAGTGTGCACTCCGGCGAAAGCGCCAGGTGCGCGAAACCGAGATCGATCGAAATGCCCCGCTGTTTTTCTTCCTTGAGCCGGTCCGTGTCTACGCCCGTTAGCGCGCGGACCAGCGATGTCTTACCGTGGTCAATGTGCCCGGCCGTGCCGGCAACGACGTACCTCATGCGGTTGCTCTTCATCGTACTACTCGGTCTGCTCGCGCCCCTTGCCCGCGCCCAGGATGCCACTCCCATATTTCACGCCGGCGTTTCCGACGTGCGCGTCGACGTCCAGGCCGTGGCCGGCGCCACTCCGATCGAGGACCTCAAACGCAACGATTTTGCCGTTTTCGACAGCGGCACGGTGCAGCCCCTCACCTATTTCGGCCACGAATCCGAACCCGTTTCCCTCGTTCTGCTGCTCGATGTGAGCGGCAGCATGCAGAAGTCGCTCGAAGAGATCGCCCAGCGCGCCAATGAGGCGCTGAGTCTGCTTTCCCCCGCTGACCGCGTCGCGATCATGGTCTTCGGCCGCACTACGGCCCTTCATCAGGACTTCAGCGATAATCTCGCCGAGACCGCCAGACAGCTACAAGCCGCCATCCACGGCCACGACGTCGGCTCCGGCACCGCCATCAACGCGGCCGTCCTCGACGCCGCAAGCCTGTTGCACAATCGCCCTTCGCGCCTCTCCGGCCGCAACGCCATCCTCATCGTCACCGATAACCTCTGCATCAACTACAAACATCCCGACGCCGAAGTGGTTCGGGCGCTCGATGAGGACAACATCGTGCTCGACGCCATCGTCACCGGCCGCGGCATACGCCCCGCGCCGCCCCGGCTCGGCGAATACCGGAACCCCGATTTCACCCCCGCCGACGTTTTTCATCTGGCGGAGGAAACCGGCGGAGATGCGATCCATTCCAACCAGGCCGGCGCCGCGCTCCACGACATGATTGAAGCGATCCGCGCCCGCTACAGCCTCTCTTACCGGCTCCCTCCGGCCGCTCCCGGCGCCTGGCGCAGCATCGAGGTCGAACTCACGCCCATCGCGCGCCAGCGCTACCCCAACGCCGTCCTGCACTACCGCGCCGGTTACTACACGCCCGGGTCATAGCCTCTCAGTCCGCCCATCGCCGCTCCTGTTACTGTTGACTTGATATGTCCGAGGAGCGATTGCGCGAGTTGCGCCGCCGCCACGATGCGGCCGAGGCGGGTGGTGGCGTGGAGCGCCGGGAACGGCAGCACCGCGAGGGAAAGCGCTCGGCCCGGGAGCGCGTGGACCTCCTGCTCGACGAAGGCACGTTCGAAGAAACCGGCAAGCTCGTCCGGCACCGCTGCATCGATTTCGGCATGCAGGACCAGGTCATCGACGGCGATGGCTTCGTCACCGGCTACGGCCGCATCCACGGCCGCCTCGTCTTCGTCTTCGCCCAGGACTTCACCGTCTTCGGCGGCTCGCTCTCGGAATCCAACGCCCAGAAAATCTGCAAGCTCATGGACCTCGCCCTCAAAATGGGCGCGCCCGTCATCGGCCTGAACGATTCCGGCGGCGCCCGCATTCAGGAAGGCGTGCTCTCGCTCGCCGGCTACGCCGACATCTTTCTCCGCAACACTCTCGCAAGCGGCGTCATCCCCCAGATCTCGGCCATCATGGGCCCCTGCGCCGGCGTCGCCGTCTACTCCCCCGCCATCACCGACTTCGTCTTCATGGTCGACGGCGCCAGCCACATGTTCATCACCGGCCCCGACGTCATCAAAACCGTCACCCACGAAGAAGTCACCAAGGAAAAACTCGGAGGCGCCGCAACCCACAACACCGTCAGCGGCGTCGCCCATTTCCAGGCCCCCGACGACGAGGCCTGCCTGCGCCAGATTCGCGACCTGCTTTCCTACCTCCCTTCCAACAACCGCGAGGAACCGCCGCGCCGCCGCGCAACAGATCCCGCCACACGCGCCGACCCGGCGCTCGACACCCTCGTTCCCGGCGATCCCACCTTGCCTTACGACATGCTCCAGGCCATCCGCGGCGTCGTCGACGACGGCGAATTCCTCGAAGTCCACGAGCACTACGCCAGGAACATCCTCACCGGCTTCGCGCGGCTCGACGGCCGGCCCACCGGCATCGTCGCCAATCAACCCGCCTATCTCGCCGGCTGCCTCGATATCGACTCCTCCGTCAAGGCCGCCCGCTTTGTCCGCTTCTGCGACGCCTTCCAGATCCCCATCCTCACCTTCGAAGACGTCCCAGGCTTTCTCCCTGGCACGAGCCAGGAGTTCGGCGGCATCATCCGCCACGGCGCCAAACTCCTCTACGCCTACGCCGAAGCCACCGTGCCGAAAGTCACCGTGATCACCCGCAAGGCCTATGGCGGCGCCTATTGCGTCATGGGCTCCAAGCACCTGCGAACCGACGTGAACTTCGCCTGGCCTTCCGCCGAGATCGCCGTCATGGGCGCCGAGGGCGCGGTCAACATCGTTTACCGCCGCGAAATCTCCGGCGCCGCCGACCCCGAAAGTCTTCGCCGCGAGAAGATCGCCGAGTACCAGGAACGCTTCGCCAACCCCTTCGTCGCCGCCGAGCGCGGTTTCCTCGACGACGTGATCGAGCCGCGCCATACCCGCGCCCGCGTCATCCAGGCGTTCCGGATGCTCGAAACAAAGGTCGACTCGAACCCCCGCAAGAAGCACGGAAACATTCCGCTCTAATTTGTTTTTCCCACTCTCGCGCCGCGCCTTGTGCTACAAGCGAGACGTATGGCGTTCTCATTGGAAGGCAAATCGGCCCTCGTCACCGGATCGGGGCGGGGAATCGGACGGGCCATCGCCCAGCGTCTGGCCTCGGCCGGCGCGCAAGTGCTCGTCACGGATATCGACCCGGAAGCGGCCGCGGAAACCGCATCGATTCTCGGCTCGCGCGCGGCGGCCTTTTCGGGCGACCTCACCTCGCCTGAGTTCCCGCAAAAGCTCGTCGAGGAAACCATCGCCCGCCACGGCTCGCTCGACATTCTAGTCAACAACGCCGGCTACACCTGGGACAACGTCATCCAGAAAATGACCGACGAGCAGTTCCAGGCCATGCTCGACATTCACCTCGTGGCGCCGTTCCGCCTCCTCCGCGCCGCCTCCGGCTGGATTCGCGAAACCGCCAAGCGGGAAGCCGCGGAAGGCAGGCGCGTGATGCGGAAAGTGGTCAACATCAGCTCCATTTCCGGCACCCAGGGCAACGCCGGCCAGGTCGCCTACGCG
This sequence comes from Acidobacteriota bacterium, assembly GCA_021778335.1. GTDB lineage: Bacteria > Acidobacteriota > Terriglobia > Bryobacterales > Bryobacteraceae > JAJYKC01. The sequence goes on from JAJYCN010000219.1 coordinate 5,193, forward strand.
GCGGGCAAATCCGGCATCAACGGCATCACGAAAACCCTCGCCAAGGAGTGGGGACGCTACAACGTCACCGTAAATTCCGTCGCCTTCGGCCTCATCGAAACCCGTCTCATTCAGCCGCTGACTTCAGGCGCTGCCTCAATCGGCATGAAAGGAAAACAGATTCCCGTCGGCGTTCAACCGTCGGTGTTGGAAGCCGCGGCAAAAGCTTGCCCCCTCGGACGCTTGGGTACGCCGGAGGAGGCAGCCGGTGCGGTTCTATTCTTTTGTTCGCCGCTCTCCGATTACGTCACCGGGGAAGTGCTCACCTGCAGTGGCGGCATGCACTTCTAGCGCACAGTCGTGCGTCTTACCCGAGCCTGGTCTTCTTTGCCGCCACGGCCGTCTCCGCCCGGGCCGGCTTGCGCGAGGGTACTTCGCTCAACCGGCGCGCCTGGTCGCTCACGCAAACCAGGAACATCGGCTGCTGCGCGTTCTTCATCAGGTCCACAATCCGCGCGTGCTGGTCTTCCAGGTAAATCGCGCGTCCGTCATTCGCCGTCAGCAGGTGCAGTTCGCTTCCGCCGGCCAGCACGTCGCTCAGGCGCTTGCCCATTTCCCGCTGGAGGAACCGCAGCACCCGCCGGATCTTCTGCAGCGAGAAGCCCTTCCGCCGCAGCTCGGCGATCACGGTGATCTCAATCACCTCTTCGGGCGAATACACCCGCTTGTGGCCCTCATGGCGAGGGCTGGCGACTTTCCGCTCGTCCCACCACTGGAGCTGCCTCAGGCTCACCTGGGCGATGCGCGCAACATCCATGCTGCTGAACGTTTTGGCCTCGCCGGCCACATCAGGACGACTCTTCTTTGTTTTGAACATCCTGCACCGCCCTTGTTTTCGGATTTAGTGGTTCAATCTGATTCTACTTTACTTGTCGCCGGAGTCAATAGGGAATCCGCGCCCCGCCCCCAACGAATCAGCCACCTCCAACAAACTGAACGATTTCCACTCCCGCCCCGTCCTCCACGGAGGTCGAGTCCCAGGCCTCCCGCCGGACAATCTCGCGGTTCAACTCCACCGCCACCCGCCCGCCTTCGATCTTCAGCTCCTCCAGCAACCCGGCGACGCTCAACCCCGCCGCCACCCGCACCGGTTTCCCGTTCACAACAATCTCAATCTGTTCTGTTTCCACTTGTTTGTCACTTGCGCGGCTCAAAAGGTTTGACACCCTGTTCCGCCCCTCATTATAGTCAGAGTATAAGATTCACAGCCGGAGCCGAATATCATGCCTAACTCCTATCCGGAAGTATACTTTCCGGTTGTGGTGCAGGCGGTGCTTGCCTTTGTCATCGCCGTCGCCTTAAGTTCGCTGTCATACTTGCTGGGTAAGCGCACCCGCGACAAAGTAAAGGACTCGCCCTACGAGTGCGGCATGGTCCCCGTCGGCTCCGCCCGCGAGCGTTTCAGCGTAAAGTTTTATCTTGTCGCCATCGTCTTCATCCTGTTCGACATCGAAGCCGTGTTCCTCTACCCCTGGGCGGTGGTCTACCGCGAGCTGAAGATGTTCGCCTTCGTGGAGATGCTGCTATTTATCGCTCTGGTTCTGGCGGGCTTTTTCTACATCTGGAAGAAAGGCGCGCTGAACTGGTCCCAATCGGATTAGACTTCTCAAAAGGACAATGCTGCCGGAACCATTACGAGACTATGCCCCTGCCGTGGCGCTGGAAGAACTCAATCCCGCCGCCATCGTAGGCGGCCACGCCGACCGCGGCGAACCGACGCTCTACCTCAACCCCGATCATCTCGTCGAAGCCTGCCAAAAACTCAAGGAACGCTTCGCCTTCATCCGGCTGAGTTCCGTGACCGCTGTCGACCGTCACCCCGATGAGCCGCGCTTCGAAGTGGTCTATCATCTTCACTCGCTCGAAAACAACGCGCGCCTCCGCCTCAAGTGCCGGGTTGGCGGCCAGGCCCCGTCGGTTCCTTCCGTCACCTCGGTCTGGACCGGCGCCAACTGGTACGAGCGCGAAGTCTTCGACCTGTTCGGCGTCGAGTTCCGCGATCACCCCAACCTCCGCCGCATCATGATGCCGGACGATTGGGAAGGCCACCCCTTGCGGAAGGACTACCCCACGCACGGGCACAAGTACAGCTATAAGGATTAGCCGCCATGCCCGACCTCAGCCCTGAACTCACCGAAGAAGCAAGTCCGGCCGGGACCGAAGCGGCCGAAACCCGGAAGCGCCGTCTCACCGTCAACATGGGGCCCCAGCACCCGTCCACGCACGGCGTGCTCCGCGTCCTCATCGACCTCGACGGCGAGGTCATCACCGGCGCCCAGCCCGACATCGGCTACCTCCACACCGGCATCGAAAAGCAGTGCGAAGCCATCAACTGGAGCCAGGTCACCACCCTGACCGACCGCGTCGACTACCTCGCAAACCTCTCCAATAACCTTGTCTACTCGCTCGCCGTCGAAAAGCTCATCGGCGACATCGAAATTCCGCCGAAAGCCCAATGGATGCGCGTTCTCCTGGCCGAACTCCAGCGCATCAGCAGCCATCTCGTCTGGCTCGGCACCCACGCCCTCGACATAGGCGCGATGAGCATGTTGTTCTACTGCTTCCGCGAACGCGAGCAACTGCTCAAGCTCTTCGAGATGTTCTCCGGCCAGCGGATGATGACCAGCTACATCCGCATCGGAGGACTGGCGCTCGAACCACCCCGCGGCTGGCAGCGGCGGGTGAAAGAGTTCGTCGACATCTTCCCCAGCCGGATCGATGAGTACGAAGCCCTGCTCGAACACAACCCCATCTGGCTGCAGCGCACCCGGGGCGTCGGCCATATCTCGCTCGAGGACATGCTCGCCGAAGGCGTCACCGGCCCCATGATCCGCGCCGCGGGGCTCCCCTGGGACATCCGCAAGAGCGAGCCCTATTCCAGTTACGACAAATTCGATTTCAAAGTCGCCACGCGAACCGCCAACGATGTGTACGCCCGGTATCAGGTCCGCATGGAGGAAATGCGGCAGAGCACGCGCATCGTCCAGCAGGCGCTCGACGGCATGCCCGAAGGGCCCTGGAAGTCCGACTACCAGCACGTCACCCTGCCGGACCGCGAAAAGATGAAGACCCAGATGGAAGCCCTCATCTATCACTTCAAAATCGTCACCGAAGGCTTCCGCGTGCCCGCCGGAGAAGTCTACCAGGCCATCGAAAGCCCGCGCGGCGAAATCGCCTACTACGTGGTGAGCGACGGTACCTCCCAGCCCTACCGCGTCTTTATGCGGACGCCGAGCTTCGGCAACGTCCAGTCCATCGGCACGCTGCTCAAGGGCAAGCTCATCGCCGACTCGATCGCCTCGATGGGCAGTATGGATTTCGTTCTCGGAGATGTGGATCGCTAAATGACTTTCTCACCCGCTCTCGAAGCCCGCTTCGCTAAGTTGCTTACCATTTATCCCGAAGGACGCCAGCGTTCGGCCGTGGTGCCGATGCTCATGTACGCCCAGGACGAGGTCGGCTGCGTCACCAGGGAACTGGTCGAAGAAGTCGCCCGCCGCTGCGGTGTCCAGCCCATGCAGGTCGACGAAGTCATCGGCTACTACTCGATGCTGCACACCAGGCCGCTGGGCAAGTATCACATCCAGGTGTGTACCAACATCAGTTGTTTGTTGACCGGCGGGGAAGAACTCTACGAACACGCAAAGAAAACCTTAGGCATCGGTCACAAGGAAGTCACGCCCGACGGCCTGTTTTCCCTCGAAGAAGTGGAATGTATGGGCGCCTGTTCCTGGGCTCCCGCCGTGGAAGTAAATTACGACTTCCATCACGAAGTCACGTGTGAGAAACTCGACCGCCTGATCGAGGATCTTCGGAAGCTGAAATAAGGCGACCCCGGGCCGCGCGCCCGGCCGAGGAACGATGCTCTATAACGAACCCAATCCGCTTGAAACAAGAGTCCTGACGAAACGCTTCGGCATCCCGAATTCCGAAAAGGCGGAAGTCTATCTCGCCAACGGCGGCTACCAGGCGTTTCTCAAGGCCGCCGGCATGACGCCCGAAAAGATCGTCGAGGAAGTGAAGGTCTCCAATCTTCGCGGCCGCGGCGGCGCCGGCTTCCCCACCGGCCTGAAGTGGAGCTTTGTACCGCGCACCTCGCCCAAGCCCAAATACCTCATCTGCAACGCGGACGAAAGCGAACCCGGAACTTGTAAGGACCGCCTGCTGATGGAGTACGACCCCCATCAGCTCATCGAAGGCATGCTGATCGGCGGACTCGCCGTCGACAGCCACAAAGGCTACATCTATATCCGCGGCGAGTATCGCTATCTCATCACCATGATGGAGCACGCCCTAGACGACGCTTACGCGCACGGATGGCTGGGAAACAACATTCAAGGCACCGGCTTCGATTTCGACCTCTACGTCCACACCGGCGCCGGGGCCTATGAATGCGGCGAAGAAACCGCGCTCCTCGATTCCATCGAAGGCAAGCGCGGCGTCCCCCGCATGAAACCCCCGTTCCCCGCGGTCTCCGGCGCCTGGAGCGCCCCGACCCTGCTCAACAACGTCGAAACCTACTCCGCCGTGCCCAATATCATCCGCGACGGCGGCGCCGCATTCGCCGCCCTCGGCACGCCGAAAAATGGCGGCACACGCCTGGTCTGCCTCTCCGGCCACGTGAACAAGCCCGGCGTCTACGAGATCCCGCTCGGCTACCCCATGCTCGAGTTCATCGAAAAATTCGGTGGCGGCATCCGCGGCGGAAAGAAACTCAAAGCGGTCATCCCCGGCGGCTCCTCCTGCCCCGTGCTGACGGCCAGCGAGTGCGGCATCGTCATGGACTACGACACCCTCGCCAAGGCCGGCAGTATGCTCGGCTCCGGCGGCATGGTCGTCATCGACGAAGACACCTGCATGGTGAAAGCCGCCCTCCGCATCATGCGCTTCTACGCCCACGAAAGCTGCGGCTGGTGCATCCCCTGCCGCGAGGGCACCACCTGGCTCCGCAAAATACTGCAGCGCTTCCACGACGGCATGGGCCAGGCAAGCGACATCCCCATCATCGGCCAGGTCTCCAAGAATATGCTCGGCCGGACATTCTGCGCCCTCGGCGACGCCGCGGCGATGCCCACCATCTCCATCGTCGAAAAATTCCGCGAAGAGTTCGAAGCGCACCT
>JAJYCN010000220.1 GCA_021778335.1 Acidobacteriota bacterium
CCAGCTCCGCAACGATCCGGCCTTCACCACCGGCTCGGCCATTCCGCTCGCCCGCGTAACTCTCCAGCAGCAGGTCTCAAGCAACATCCTGTTCACTTACACCACCGACTTAAGCGCCGGCAACAGCCAGTTGATACGCGTCGAATGGGCCATCTCTCCCCGTTACGCCGCCGTGGCCACGCGCGACGAAAACGGCATCGTCAGCTTCGACCTGTTCTACAAAAAGCAGTTCCGCTAACTCGCGCCGGGCATTTATACTCGTTACACGATGCCCCGTTTCTTCCGCCTCGCTCTGCCACTGTCGCTCTCCGCCGCCGCATTCGCCCAGCACGCCGCCCCCGCCGCGCTCTCGCCCACCGGCGCCGATAAGTTAGTGGCCAAACTCAATCGCGACGAGAAGATCCTCGGGGACTGGCCGAACCTCGGCCGCTATACCCAGGCCAATCTCGATCTCGCCCCGCCTAAGCCCGGCGAGGACCGCGTCGTCTTCCTCGGCGATTCCATCACCGATAACTGGGGCCGCCGCTACGGCAAATTCTTCCCCGGCAAACCGTTCGTCAACCGCGGCATCGGCGGGCAGACCACGCCCCAGATGCTCATCCGCTTCCGCGCCGACGTCATCGCTCTCCACCCCGCCGCCGTCGTCATCCTCGCCGGAACCAACGACATCGCCGGCAACACCGGCCCCGCCACCCTCGAACAGATCGAAGACAATCTCGAATCCATGTCCGAGTTGGCCCGCCTCCACAAGATCCGCGTCGTGCTCTCCTCCGTCACGCCCGTCTGCGATTACATCAAGCCGCAAACGCAGCGCCGCCCGCCCGACGAAATCGTCCGCCTCAACCGCTGGATCAAGGACTACGCCGAACGCACCGGCGCCACCTATCTCGATTACTACACAGCCCTCCTCGACGGCCAGGGCTTCCTCCGCCGCGACCTCACCTTCGACGGCCTCCATCCCAACGACAAGGGCTACGAGGTCATGGTTCCGCTCGCATCCAATGCCGTCGCCGCTGCTCTCGACAGGCCCTGACATGAAATCCACTCATCTGCTGCTCTCGCTCGCTCTGCCCGTCTCCGCCGCCGCGGCTCACTTCACCCTCGACGCCTCTCCGAAAACCGTCGTCATCGGCTACTACTCGGCCAAAGCGAAACCCGTTCTCACCATCCACTCCGGCGACACCGTGGACATCTCCACCGTGAGCGGCAATCCAACGCGCCTCGAACAACTCGGCCTCGCCCCGGACGCCATCCCCGAAGCCCTCCGCGCCATCGACAAACAGGTCGCCGATCGCGGCCCCGGCGGCCACATCCTCACCGGACCCATCGCCATCGCCGAAGCCGAACCCGGCGACGTACTCGAAGTCGATATCCTCTCCATCCGCCTGCCCGTGCCTTGGGCCTACAACGGCTTTGGCCCCACCACCGGCTTTCTTCGCGAAGATTTTCCCAACCGCGGCGGCAAACTCATCCCACTCGACCGCGGCCGCATGATCGCCCATTTCGCGCCGGGCATCGAAATCCCGCTCCACCCCTTCTTCGGCAGCATGGGCGTCGCGCCGCCGCCCGCCGCCGGCCGTATTTCAAGCTCCCCGCCCTGGATCCACGCCGGCAACCTCGATAACAAGGAACTCACCGCCGGCGCGACACTCTACATCCCCGTCCACGCCCCCGGCGCCCTGTTCGAAATCGGCGACGGCCACGCCGGCATGGGCAACGGTGAGATCGACGTCACCGCCCTCGAAACCCCTCTCGACGGCGCCTTCCGCTTCGTCGTCCGCAAAGACATTCATCTGAAGTGGCCCCGCGCCGAAACCCCGTCGCTCTATATCACCATGGGCATGGACGAAGACCTCGACGCCGCCGCCCGCATAGCCGCCCGCGAAATGGTGGACTTCCTCATGTCCGCCAAGGGCCTCAGCCACGAAGACGCCTACATGCTCTCCAGCGTCGCCGCCGATTTCTCCATCACGCAGTTAGTCGACGGCAACAAAGGCGTCCACTCGACCATCGCCAAGTCCATCTTCACCGGCTCGCGCTAACACGAGCGTGTCGTCTATCCAACAACGGCAGAGAAAATCCTATAGAATGAGCGACGATCAATTCGAATGAGACGGACCTCTGCCCCGCGGCGGCCGCTGCTGCCCGCCGTGCTGCTCGCCTGCCTCGCCCCGCTCGCGGCGTCCTCCCAGAATTCAGCGCCATCGCTCACCTCTCTCTCGCCCTCCACCGTGCCTCCCGGCGCCACCGTCACTGTCACGCTCAACGGCACGGGCCTCGTCTCGGGCAGCAATGTGCTCCTCGGCGGCCAGCAGGGCTACGAGATCTCAAACTCGCTCTGCTTCTCGAGCAACTGCCCCATCACTTACGTCAGCGACTCTCAGATGACGGTCCTCATCCCCGCCTCCGCTCTGCCCAACTCCAGCACCCTCTCCGTCCAGGTTCAAAACCCGTCCGGCCTGTTGTCGAACGCACTGACCCTCACCATCAGCGCATCATCCGGGTCCAGCAATCCCGTCCCCTCCGTCGCCTCGCTCTCCCCGTCCAGCATCATCGCGGGCAGCGCCGCCCTCACCCTCCAGGTCAACGGCGCAAGCTTCGTTCCAGGCGCAGTCGTCCAGTGGAACGGCTCCAGCCTCTCCACCGTGTACGTGAAAAGCACCCAGCTACTCGCCTCTGTCCCCGCCGGTGACATCGCCGCCGTGGGAAGCGTCTCCGTCACGGTCGTCAATCCCTCGCCCGGCGGCGGCGCATCCGCGGCCGCAAGCTTCGCCGTCCAGGCCGGCCAACCCAAGAATCCCGCCAACACCGGCGCGCCCTCCCTCGTTTGGGTCCTGCCCATCGACACCACCGCCGGCACGCCCGGCGCGACGCTCTCCCTCTACGGCGCCAACTACACCTCCGGCTCCACCGTCCAATGGAACAACGCTCCCCGCCCCACCACCTTCGTCAACTCCAACGAACTGAAAGTCGCCCTCTCCGCCGCCGGCCTCGCTTCCCCCGGCGCCGGCATCCTCGAAGTCACCAGCCCCACCACCAGCGTCACTTCCGTGCAGTGGGCGTATCCGCTCCTCAGTCCCGGCGTCACCACCTTTGCCGCCGGTCCCCAGCCAGTCGCCCTCGGCCCCGTCGCCGTAGCCACCGACGCCTCGCTCGGCCGCATCTACGTCGTCCACCGGGGAACCCTCGGCGACGTCGGCCTGAATGCGCAGCAGTGGCCCTCCGACGCCGTCACCGTCGTCGACGCGAATAGCGGCAATGTCCTCACCACCATCGGCATCGGCGCGAGCGTCAACGGACTGGGGCAGGGAATCGCCGTCGACTCCGCCAACCACCACATCTTCGTTACCAACGCCGACGACAACTCCGTCTCGATCCTCGACGGCCAGACCAACCTCACCCTCGCCACCACCCCCGTCGACCGCAGCCCCGAAGGCATCGCTGCGGACCCCTCCCTCGGCCTCGTCTACGTCGCCGCCTCGAACGTCACCCTGCTCGACGCTTCTTCCGGCGCCACGCTCGCGAGCATCCCCGTAGGCGGCAACGCACTCGCCGTCTCCCTCGACCCCTCCACCCATCGCGCCTACGTCCTGGTGAACTCCGTGCCCCAGTCCATCGCCGTCATCGACGGCGCAACGCGCAGCCTGATCTCCCAAACCCCTCTGCCCCCGCTCATCTACACCTACTCCGCCCTCGCCGTCGACCCCGGCGCGCGCGCCTATGTCTGCGACTACAACTCCGGCATCATCACCGCCCTCGACATCACCGGCGGCACACCCTCCCTCCTCAGTAACTTCCCCGCAACCGCGCCCTCCGCGATGGCGCTCGCCGTCGACCCATCCACGCACCTCCTCTACGCCGTCAGCGGCTCCGGCGCCGCGGTAAATGTCTTCGACCAGACCGGCGCGCAGCAGGCCGCCATCCGCGTCCGCCACGCACCCTCAGCCATCGCGCTCGACGGCGCCGGCCACGCCTACGTCGCCGATAGCCAAAGCGACAGCCTGAGCGTCATCGGCACTTCCGGCCTCGCTCTCTCCGGCACAATCGCCCTCGGCGTGCAAAACATGGGGCTCTCCCTCGACACCGCCGGCAACCGCCTCTACGCCGCCAACTTCATCGCCGGCGCCGTCGGCGTACTCGATCCCTCCGCCCGATCCTTCCTCACCAGTTGGACCAGCGGCGGCGGCACTTGGGCTACAGCACTCGACTCCTCCCTCGGACAGGTCTACGCGGTCAACACCGCCGACGGCTCCCTCAGCGTCTTTAACTCCTCCACCGGCGCACTCAAAACCAAAATCGCCGCCGGCGCCACCAGCGCCGCCACCATCGCCGTCAACCAGCAGACCCATCTCGTCTACATCTCCGCCGCCTCTCTCGCCGTCGTCGATGGCTCTTCGCTCCAACTCGTATCCACCATCCCCGTCGGCAACACTCCCGTCGGCGTCGCCATCGATCCATCGGCCAACCGCATCTACGTCGCCAACCAGCACAGCGGCAGCATCAGCGTCATCGACGGCGGCTCGAACCAGGTCGTCGCCACCTGGAACCAGATGGGCAACGTCTGGCGCCTCGCCATCGACCCCCAACTGGGAAAACTCTACGCAACCTTGCCTCCGCCCACCATCGGCTCCTTCAGCGGCCTCGAAGTCATCGACACCTCGACCGGAACCATCGCCGCGCAAGTGTCGGGCGGACCCGCCGCCGACGACGTCGCGGTGAATCCCACCACCCACCACGTCCTGCTCGGAGACTCCACCGACGGCACAGTCCGCATCATCGACCCCCAATCCAACGCCGTGCTCAGCACGCTCGTCACGGGCAGTGCCGTCTCGGGCCTCACCGTCGACCCCTCCTCCGGCCTCGTCTACGCGAGCGAGCCCTTCGACGCCTCCATCGCCGTTTTCTCCGACTTGGCAACCGGACCCCCGCCCAACGTGAACTCCGGCGGCCTCGTCAACGGCGCCAGTTTCTCCGGCGTGGACCTCACCGCCGGCGGCGTGGCCGCGATCTTCGGTACTAACCTCGCGCCCTCCATCGCCCTCGCCTCGAATGTGCCCTTGCCCACCACCCTCGTCGGCGTAAGCGTCGAAATCAACGGCGTCAGCGCGCCGCTTCTATTCGTCTCCCCCGGCCAGATCGACTTCCAGATCCCCTGGCAGTTCGCCTCCGATGCCCAAGTCACCCTCACCGTCGTGCTCAACGGAGCGAGCAGCGCGGCGCAAACCTTCCCGCTCGTCCAGGCCGGCCCCGCCATCTTCTCTGTCAACAGTCAGGGCGCCGGCCAGGGAGCCGTGCAGATCGCCAACACATCCATCCTCGCCGCGCCCGCCGGTTCGATTCCCGGCGCCGCAACGCAGCCCGCCTCGCGCGGCGGCTACATCACCGTCTACTGCACCGGCCTCGGCGCCGTCTCGAATCCCCCTGCAAGCGGAGCCATCGCCTCCGCCAATCCCCTCTCGAAAACCGCCGCCGCGCCGGTCGTCACCATCGGCGGCGCCCAGGCCGCGGTGACTTTCTCCGGCCTCGCCCCCGGCTTCGTCGCGCTCTATCAGGTCAACGTCCAGGTGCCGCGGGCCGCCCCCACGGGCAACGCCGGCCCGCTCGTCATGTCCGTCAACGGCGTCAGCTCGAACACCGTCACCATCGCGGTCGAGTAACCCCTCACGGCTTCGCTTCGATCGCCTGCCGGATCGCTGCTTCAAGCTCCGTCTCGTGAAAGCTCTGCTCGTCGAGCGCCGTCTCATACTGCACTACGCCATTCTTGCCCACCACATACACCCGGCTCGGCCACGCCGCATATGCGGCCTCCACCTCGCCTGCCATCTCATCCGGTAGCACCGGATAGCCGATGTGCAGCCTCCGCGCGCACAACCTCGCGTTGGCCTCGCGCTGCGCCGCCGTCTTCGCATCCTCGAGGTCGATCCCCTCGCGCCGGTTCTCCGTGCTCTGCCACTCGCCTCCGCCCGCCCCATGCGCCTCGCGAATGTAGACCATCAAGAACGCCGCCCGCTTCCCATACTTCGCGGAAAGCCCGTTCAACGGCCCCGCCGCGTGCCGCAACTGCGGGCACGTGTAGCTGCCGAACACCAGCACCACCGGCCGCGCGCCGCGAAACTGCGCCAGTTCCACCGTCCGTCCGGATCCAAACTCCGCCAGCCGGAACCCCGGCGCCTGCTTCCCTTGCAAATGCGCCGCCGGCCTCGTCTCCTTCGCCGGGCTTTCTTGCTTGCGGGCAAAGTCCGGCCACGTCGCCGCTACATACTCCCGCTCCTTGCGCGCCGCATCCGCCTCGCCGGCCGCCTCGAGCAGATTCGCCAGCGCCACGTGCGCCTCCGGCGTTGCCGGCCGCGCCTCGGCGGCCCGCTGAACCAGCGGCAGCGCCGCCCCCGGATGCCCGCGCTGGGCCAGAATCGCCGCCAACTGCATGTTCGCGTCAAAATCGTTCCCATCCGCGGCCAGCGCCTTGCGGAACGCCGCCTCCGCGCCATCCCCGTCTCCCGTCGCCAGCAGCGCTTGCCCGTAGTACGACTCCAACCCCGGCAAATCCGGCTTCTTCGCCGCCGCCTGCCCCAGTTCCGCCGCCGCCTTCGGATAATCCCCCTTGCCCAGCAGGCTCGCCCCCAGCAGATAATGCGCCTCCGCCGAGTCCCCATCCCGCATTACGCGGTTCACCCAAACCTGTCCCGCCTCCGCCTGCCCCGACCGGATCAGAGCCATCCCGTACAAATAGTCGTAAGCCAGGTTCTGTTCGTTCCGCGAAGCATACGGCGCCAACACATCGGCCGCCTCCTTCGCCTGCCCCGTCCGCAGCGCGCAGTCGGCCTCCAGCAGCGCCGGCCTCACATCCTCCGGCGCCGTCTGATGCACCGCCGCAAATTCTTTCTCCGCCTCCCCATACCGCGCGGATTTGTAATACGCCAGCCCAAGGTTCAGCCGCACGCCCTCGATCGAGCCGTCGAGCGCCAGCGCCTTGCGATACTCCGCAATCGCGTCGTCATACCGCCCCTCGGCCGCATACGCCGCCCCCAGGTTCGACAGCGCCTGCGGATTCGCCGGGTCGAGCTTCAGCGAGGCCCGATACTCGCGGATCGCTCCATTCAGGTCCCCCGCCCGGTGCAGCTCCACGCCGTGACGATACGCCGTGGCCGCGTCTTCGCTCCCCTCCTGCGCCCGCGCCAGGCACGCGCAAACCGTCGCAGCCGCAATCCATAACGTAATCCGAAGCACGTTTCGCCCACCCAGCCGAATCCCAGTATATGCGGCCCTGCGTTTACGGATGAGACAGTGTCACTTCAATCGCATTGACTAGGGCGTAGTTCACCGACGGCTCGAGCGACAGCACCAGCTTGCCCTGCGGGTTCGGCTCCAGATCCCGGAACACTTTCACCACCGCCTTGTTCGGAGCCCCGGCTTCCGCCAGAATGTCGAAGCTCCGGGCCAGCGTCGTCCCGTTGCAAAGTATGTCGAACCGCCGGTTGCCAACTCCCCCGCCGCCCCGGTTGCCCCTCCCAAACCATCGCTCGGCGAAATGCAGCGTGATGTCGTATCGCCCCGCCGCCACCGGAATCGTGTACACCAGGTTCCCGAACCGCTCCCCTGTATAAAGGTTCCCGTCCTCGGGATCTCCCTCGATCAGCGGCCTTTCCACCAGCTTGCCGCCACGGAAATAACGGTCCGAAGCCCAGATGCGCCCGAGCCGGTCCGCGTAAGGGTGCTCCTGGCACAGGATCCGGATCGGCTTCAGTCCGCCTCTGTCCCCCGGCGTGATCTCGATCGCATTCACCAGCGCCTTCCCGATTTCCCCCCGGAACGACAAGTGCAGCTTGCCGTCTCCGGCCGGCGAGACGCCGGTGAATACCCGCGCGTCCGCCTCGCCCGCCCCCGCATCGCTCGCGACGTCGAAGTACGGCAGCAGCATCGTCCCGTTCGCCGTCACACGGAAAATCCGGCTCGTCTCCGCTCCGCCGCTGCCCCCACTCGCACCGAACTCCGTCTCGGCGAAATATAGCCGCAACTCATAGATCCCTTGGTCGAGTGGAATCGCGTAGTCGAAAGCACCCTCGCGCCGCGCCCGGAACAGCAGACCCGCGTCGCCCCCACGCACGCTCCCCACTGGGTTGCTCCGCGCCTCGCCCCCCGAGTAGAACCGGTCCGCCAGCCAAGCGTTCCCGTCCCGGTCCATTCCGCCTTCCTCCGCACCCGCCAGAATCCTCACCGTGCCCGCCGGCATAGGCAGCGTCCCACTCGCCAGCGCGCGCCGGTGCATCGTCGTCCACAACACCAGACCCAATCCCAGCAGCCCCAGTCCCGCCAGTACAACCACCAGCCCCCGGTCTATCACCGCCGGCCGCCGCGGAGCCGGCGCACCAGCCTGGTCCCCCTTCTCAGGCGCCGCCGCGGCCCGCCGCACAAACTCCGGCACATACTTCCCCGGCGCCAGTACAATTCGTACCGGCCGGCCCGCACCTTCCCCCTCGTAATACGCATCGAGCCGCTTTCGGAGCCGGTGCGCCTCCACCCGGACAATGGCGTCCCGGCGCTGGTCGAAGTCCGCCGGCCGCCCCAGCGCCTCAACCGCAATGTTGTACTCCTTTACCTCGTCCGCCTGCCCGGACAAAGTCTTCTCGCAGATATACGTCAGCAGCCGGGCCAGCAGCGGCGCTCGTTGAAACATCCCGGAGCTGAGCAGATGCTCAACCTCCGCCCGTTCTAACCGCTGGTCGTTCTCGGACACCTTGCCTGTCATCCCCGGATTTCCAATTGTGTACGGTTCACTACACCCCGCACTGCCTGTGGAACCCCCAACCCCCGACCCCTCCAACGCTCACCCCGGGAAACTCGACCACCGGCGAAGGCGTGGATCAATGTCTGCGTATCGCGTTTGCAACTCGGGTTTCCCCGATACCGCCGCAAGGACCACCCGTGGCCCTAGCATATCACCGGTCTCGGGTGGCCCCGGGAACGGCACCATTAACCCCAAGTTCTCCTGTTGGCGCTCCTCAGGTAACATCGTTGAAAAATATGGTTTTACCTGCGTTAACTGTTCGAAATCCCTAACGTTAACTGCTTTAGCCTTTCTATGCGGCTAGCACGAACCTACTATGGACAAAGGTTTGTTGCGAGCGTGCCCATCCCTGTAACGAGTTCACAACTCCGTAAGGTCGGCCACGGATGACTCCCGGCCATCGAGCCCGGCACGCCCGAACCGCTGTCGTTCTGCCTGACCTCTTCTTCACGTCAGGCCACAAGGAAAGGGTTTTCAGCCAATGCCTAGTGAGGTGGCAAATAAGGCCATGAAAAATTGTTTGAAGCTCCTCGTCGGAGTGTCTCTGTTTCTGCTGCTGGCCATGAACCTGCCCGCGCAGGCGATCTATGCGACCCTGACCGGCGTCGTCTCGGACCAGACCGGCGCGGTCATCCCCGGCGCTAGCGTCAAGCTGACCAACGAACAGTCCGGCTCCGTCCGTGAAACCGTCGCCAACTCCGACGGCTACTACACCTTCGCCTCCGTCGCCGTGGGCAACTTCACCTACAAGCTCAACGTCGAGGCCAAAGGCTTCGTCAGTTGGCAGGCCACGGGCTTGTCCATCCTCGCCGGCGAAAAGCGTAACGTCAACATTAGCCTCCAGGTCGGCAGCACCTCGCAGACCGTTGAAGTGACCGGCGTCGCCACCTCCGTGGTGCCCGTCGACTCCGGCGAAATCTCCCAGACCCTCACCTCGAAAGAGCTCGACAACTTCATCCAGGTCGGCAGCAACGCCGCCGAATACCTCAAGATCATGCCGGGCTTCGGCATCAACAACGGCACCTCGAACAAGGCGAACTACAGCGGCCAGGTCATCGGAATCAACGCCAACGGCGACGGCGGAAGCCAGAGCCCGCTGAACAACGCCTACTCTTATAACGGCCTGCCGGGAAATTCGCTCGACATCCTCGCCGACGGCGCCCACGCCTCCGACCCCGGCTGCAACTGCGATACCCCGGTCAACCCGAACTCCGACATGATCGCCGAGTTCCGCGTCATGACCTCGAATTTCAGCGCCGAAAACCAGAAAGGTCCCGCCGTCGTCAGCACCATCGCCAAATCCGGCGGCGCCCAGTTCCACGGATCCGCGTTCTTCTACGCCCGCGACTATGCCCTGAACGCGAACGACTCCTACTTCAACGCCACCGGCGCCCCGAAGCCGCAGAACAAATACTTCTACCCCGGCTTCACCTTCGGCGGCCCGGTCATCATCCCCAAAACCAACTTCAACAAAAACCACGATAAGCTGTTCTTCTTCACCGGCTTCGAATACTTCTACCAGGTCCTCGATAC
>JAJYCN010000221.1 GCA_021778335.1 Acidobacteriota bacterium
ATGTTCCTGGAAGAGTCGAAGCAGTATCGCAAGTTGAAGAATACGGTGCTGCTCGAAGGGATTCATTGTCAGGGTACAGGAATCGACTGCGATCGGGCCTGTTTCCTCTTCTGGCGGGAAGCATGGCTTAGAAGGGTTCCGGCGCCAAAAGAATCGGGCGAGTTCCGATGCGGCTAGCTGTGGGCATCGTTTTGGCGTTGGGGCTTGCCGCGCAATTCTCCCTCGTCCGCATGGATGTATCGGTATGGGTGCGCCCCAGCCTGGAACGGATCTCGCAGACAGAGGAGCCGTCTAATGTGCGCGACATCAGCTTGTCAGGTGCGCGGGGCGAAGTGGAGTCGTTCCAGATTGCCGTTCGATCCGAGGCGCCGGGTTCGAGCGTTCGCCAAATCGTCTTTTCCGACCTGCGGGATGATGCCGGGCACGTCATTCCGGCGGGCACGTTCAGTCTTTACACGGAGCACTACGTTCAGGTGAGTCCCGGAAGTCCGGATCTGCGAGGAAAGAACCAGCCGTTGGGAGAGGGCTGGTATGCGGACGCGCTTATCCCGTTTGCCTCGCCGGCGTTAACCGCGGGCAGGAACCAGCCGTTCTGGGTGGACATAAGTATTCCACGAGACGCCCGCCCGGGGTCGTACAACGCTACTTACACGATCGTTATGGACAAGAGTGCCGTTGCAGGTTCGATTCGTATGACCGTATGGCACTTCGACCTTCCTCTACGTCCAGCGCTTAAGTCGAGCTTCGGCACGAACGCTGACTCTCACAGACACGCCGTCGAAGCGGAGCTCCTGAAGAATAAGCTTGCCCCGGCGAATCCCTCCGCAGAAAACGAGCGGGAATACATAGATAACTACGGGATGTCCAGCGCGGGGCTAGGATTCTGGAGCGGGGCTAACTATGGCAACTGTTCGATGAGCGCCCCGCCCTCTGTGCGGCAGTTGCGGCGCGAGAGGCGGAGACATGAGG
The DNA here is from genome assembly GCA_021778335.1 of Acidobacteriota bacterium. Lineage (GTDB taxonomy): Bacteria > Acidobacteriota > Terriglobia > Bryobacterales > Bryobacteraceae > JAJYKC01. The sequence goes on from JAJYCN010000221.1 coordinate 970, forward strand.
CCAATCTACAACTGTATAACTACTCCGCCGACGAAGTGGATGCTTGTTTCGGACAATTCGACACATTGAAAGCGTGGGCGCGAAACCTCCACGCCGCGGATATCCCGAATCTGGTGACGACTACCCCGAGCCCCGAACTGTTGGATGACGGTTCCGGAACCGGCAGGTCCGCTGTCGACATCTGGGTGTTGTTGCCTCGAATGTACGACCGTGCGGTAGGCGTTGTGGCGACTGTCAAGCGGAAGGGCGATGAAGTATGGTCCTACAACGCGCTTTCTCAGGAAGACTACTCGCCGAAATGGCTCATTGATTACCCGCCGGTCGATTTCCGTATACAGCCGGGTTTCATCAGCCAGAGCCTCGGCTTGACCGGGGTTCTTTATTGGCGGGTTGATTGGTGGTACGGCCCGCGTTGGGACAGCGTGAATAACGATGGGACCTTTGGCGACTACAACGCGCCTGGCGACGGAAAGCTGGTGTATCCACTGGACCAAATTGGAATCGATGGGGTAGCGCCATCGATGCGGCTGAAGTGGCTGCGGGATGGGGTGGAAGATTACGAATACGTTGAATTACTAAAGAAACGGGGGGCAGGCGAGTGGGCGCTCAGCCTCGCGCGGTCGGCAGGCCGGAACTGGGTGGAGTGGTCGCGGGATCCGTTGGTTCTTCAGAGCGTCCGCCGACAACTCGGCGAGCGATTGGATCAACTAGCGAGTAGCGGCACGAAGTGACTGAAGAAGTTGAGGGGGTCCGCATATGCAATCCATATTTGACCGATGGCTTCTATTCCTTGCCGGCGTAGCACTGGCAGGAAGCCTGGGGTGGGCGCAGGCAGCGCCGCCGGCTGCGGAGGCCGGCGTGAAAGAGTACGTGCTCGGGCCGGATGACGTGCTCAAGATCTGGGTGCTCGGCGTCGACGAGATCGGAGAAACTCCGATCCGCGTGGACAGCAACGGGTGGATTAGCCTGCCTCTCGTGGGCCGTGTCCATGCCGGCGGTCTGACGGTGGACGAACTTCGAGCCGCGCTTGTGGAGAAATTACAGAAGGACTTACGAGATCCGAATGTCTCCGTGTCGATCACCGACTTCGGCAGCCAGCCCGTCGCCGTTGTCGGCGCGGTGAATACGCCCGGAGTTCATCAGTTGCGCGGACGGAAGACGCTCGCCGAAGTGATTGCGCTGGCGGGCGGGCTTCGGCCGGATGCCGGCTACAGCATCCGGATAAGCCGTGCAACGGAGAGTGGACCATTGCCATTGCCGTCTCCAACAGTGGCTCCTGACGGCAAGTACTGGGTGGGAGAAGTGAAAACGGAGGAATTTCTAGCGGCGACGAATCCGTCTGACAACATACTGATCCGGCCACATGACGTGATAACCGTACCGATCGCGGATATGGTGTACGTCATCGGGGCGGTGCGAAAGCCTGGCGCTTTCGTGCTTCATGAACGAGAAACCATGTCGATACTGCAGGCATTGTCCATGGCGGAAGGACTCGGACCGACGCCGGCGCCCGGAGATAGCCGTATTCTTCGGACCGAGCCCGGCGCACCAAAACGGAGGGAGATTCCGGTGGATGTGAAGAAAATAATGGGCGGGCGCGCCGAGGACCTCGCGCTGCGAGCAAACGACATCCTGTTTGTGCCGCCGAGTCACGGGAAGATGGCCGCGTTGCGGACCCTGGATGTCGCCATCACGACAGCAACGGGGTTACTTATTTTCGGCAGATAAGCGGATGAGGTATGGTGTCATGGAACCAAAACATCGATTCATCGAGGCGCCGCCACAGAGTCTGACACGAGTGGAGCGCGGCGCATTGCGGCCGTACATAGATATTCCTTCCGACGGTATCGGGAACCAATCCGAATGGACGCGCCTCGCCGACTGGTACCACATGGCAGGTCGCCGCAAGGGAATCCTGCTGGGATGTGTGGTGTTGGGACTGGTTGGTGCAGCCGGAGTGACGTACTTCACCACGCCTATGTATCGGGCTACCACATCGTTGGAGGTGCAGGGTATCAATGAGGATTTTCTGGATCTGCACCAGATTGACCCAGCAGCGCGGTCAACCACCTTTTCCGCGGAGTCCTACATCCAGACACAGGCCGACATTCTCCAGGACGACGCGGTCCTGGAGCGTGTCAATCGCAGCCTGCATCTGGACACGTATCCCGCGTTCCAACAGAAGCCGGGGTTGAGTGCAAGAATCGCCGGTTACTTCCCATTGACGGCGCCGGGTACGCCGGTGCCCGAGCGCACAATTGACCGGCTTCGGGAGAAACTCACCGTAACGCCGTCTTCTCACAGCCGCCTCATTCGAATTACATATGAGTCGGAAGACCCGAAGCTTGCGGCAGAGATCGTCAACACGCTCGCCGATGAGTTTATCGGCTACAACCTCGAGGCTCGATTGAGTGCCGCTAACCAGATCGGCCAGTGGCTGGGACCGCAACTGGATGATATGAAGAAACGGCTGGAGCGGTCCGAGGCAGAACTCAGCGCGACATCGTTAGCGGCGGGCATGCCGCTGACTTCGGGTACGGAGACCGTGGCCGAGCAGAGCCTGCGCGACGTGCAGGGGGAATTGGCGACAGCCCAGGCGGATCGAATTGCCAAGGAGTCGATCTACCGCATTGTCGCCCAAAGTTCCCCGGACGCTCTTCCGGCCGCGACGGAGACGACCAGTTTGAAGGCCGAACGCGACAAACTCACCGACCTCCGTCGGGAGCGAGCTGAGTTGAGCTCTCTTTACACCGACAGCAACTATCGGGTGGCGCGCGTACAAGCGCAGATCGACGAACTGGAACAAGCCGTGAGTCGGGAGGTGCAGGCGATCCCCGGGAAGGCTCGCAGCGAGTATCAAGCCGCGCTTGGCCGCGAAATGATGCTGGCCAAGGCATACAACGCGCAGGCCGCCACGGTAAGCCGGCAGGCGAACCAAAGAATCCGCTACGAGAGTCTCAAACGGGCGGTTGACGACAACCGGCAGATTTACCAGTCGACGCTGCAGAAGGTGAAAGAGGCCGGGATTGCCTCCGCCATCAAACCGTCCGGCGTACGAATCATCGGAGCCGCAGCGGTGCCTGTGAGACCGTACCGGCCGAGCCCGCCTCTGAACCTTGCCCTTGGGCTCACCGCCGGCCTTTGCGCCGGATTCGTAGGCATGTCGGTGGTCGAAAGGACTAAGCGTGTCATCCGGGCTCCCGGCGAGCTACAGGCTTGGGTGAACGTGCCGGAACTTGGTGCGATCCCGAACGCGAATCACGAGTCCCTATATTCTTCGCCGAAGAGACTGTTACTCGATACCAAACCGGAGGTCCACCTCGAACTGGCCACCTGGGAAGAGAAGCACTCTGCAGTTTCAGAGTCGTTCCGCGAAGTCCTTGCGTCGCTGGTCTACTCAGGCGCAGTGAAGTCCCTGTTGGTCAGTAGTGCGGCGCCGATGGAAGGAAAGACCATGGTCGTCAGTAACCTGGCAATTACACTGGCGGGAATCGGCAAGCGGGTGCTTCTGATCGACGGTGATCTGCGCAAACCAAGACTACATCAGATTTTTAGCCAACCCAACACCTGGGGCTTAAGTGATGTGCTTGGCGATAAGCCGAGCGTGAGCGATCTCCCCGTGACAGAGCTGGCACGGAAAACGAACATACCGGGATTGTATGTCCTGCCCAGCGGCCCGGCTACGGAGGAGATCACGACGCTGCTCTATTCTTCACGAATGCAGGACCTGATGAACAGAGTTCGGGAGGACTTCGACTACGTTGTGCTCGACGCGCCGCCGGTCCTGCGGTTCTCCGACGCGCGAATCCTCGGCCATGCCGCCGATGCAGTGGTTCTGGTAGCCCGCGCTAACCGCACGGCGCCTGAAAATGTGCGCGAAGCCGCGGCGCGATTCCGGATGGTCGGCATTCCGGTCCTGGGCACGATTCTTAACGACTGTGATCATCGTGCCATGGATAAGTACGGATACAAGTACCAGGCATAAGTATATAAGTGTATGTCCGCCGCAATAGAGCCCGCCGGGGCGTGTCTGGACGGTGGTTTCTACCCGCCGTTGCGAGGCTCGTCGCTGTACCTGAACGTATCATGGACGCTTGCAGGGAACGTTGTCTATGCGGCGAGCCAGTGGCTACTGCTAGTAACTCTTGCAAAAATGGGGCGACCCGAACAGGTTGGCCAATTAGCCCTCGGCCTCGCGATCACTGGACCGCTGTTTATCGCGAGCCAGTTTCATCTTCGCGGCGTACAGGCCACCGACGCACGAGGAGAATTCACGTTCAGCGAGTACCTCGGCCTGCGGTCGATCGGCACCGTCGCGGCGGCGCTGCTCACGGTGGGATTGGCGGTAGGTCTGGGATATGAAGCGGGGCTGGCGTCGGTAGTCATCTTCGTCGGGCTTGGCCGCAGCTTCGATAACTTCAGTGACATTTACTATGGCGCGCTACAGCAGCAGGAGCGGATGGCCCGAATGGGGAAGTCGATGATGCTCAAAGGAGCTCTGTCCGTGTCGGTGCTTGCCATCGCGATGGCCCTGACGCGCAACGTGGTGTCAGTTGCCGTGGCGCTGATGGCGGTCTCGGCTCTGACTTTCCTTTTCTATGACCGCCGCAGCGTCACATTCGGCTCTCCCAGCCGGGTCGGCGTGATGGTCGGCAGGTTCCGCTGGAATCCGTCCGGTTGCTGGCTGCTGCTGAAGACCGCGTTCCCGTTGACGATCGTAATGGTGCTGGTGTCTTTGAACCTAAACGTGCCCCGGTATTTCGTTGAGCGGTTCCGCGGCGCGCATGACTTGGGCGTGTTTGCCGCGCTTTCGTATCTGATCGTGGCTGGGAACCTTGTGGTGAACGCGTGCGGACAGGCGATCGCGCCCAAGCTTGCCAAGCTATACGCCAACGGCCCACGACGGGGCTTCTGGAACATCTTATTTGTCCTTCTCGCCATCGCAGGTGCGTGCGGTCTTATTGGTATGTCGGTCGTCGCCTTGGCCGGTGAACGTCTCGTGGGTATCGTCTACAACGCGAGCTACACGCCGTATGCTTCATTACTGACCGGGATGATGGTTGCCGCGACGCTGCTGTACGCGGGTCAATTTCTCGGATACGCCATGACGGCGGCGCGTATCTTTCGGCCACAAGCCCCCCTGTTTCTCCTGGCTGCTGGCGCGACGACAGCAGCTTGCAGCGTCTTGATCCCGCGTGACGGACTCCGAGGCGCCGTAACAGCTATGAGTGTGGGCTTCGCGGTCCAGGTAGTTGGGGGCGCCGTCATTCTATTTCGCGATTGGCTTCGCCATAAAGCGTGAGTTCCTATGACGCAGACTGTCCAGTATTCTGTGTTCACAGCGCAACCAAAGGAAGCGGCCTTGGCAGGGCTGCGTGCATTTACGCACGTTCTTCTTTTGGTGCTGGTATTTACGATCCCTTGGGAGGACCAATTCGTATTTCCCGGCCTCGGAACGCTGTGCCGCGTCGTCGGTGCGTCGGGATTCGCCGTAGGGATGTTGGCCGTCGTGATCGACGACAAGATCCGCATTCCGCGGCCATCGCATGTCGCTCTGGTTGCGTTCGTCATCTGGGGAGCATTGACTGCATTCTGGACCGTCGACATTGACATGACGGTAGCGTCGCTCAAAACCTACTTCCAACTTCTCGTTTTGACCTGGTTGATTTACGAATTCGCGCCGACATGGGAGACGCAACGGAACCTGTTGCGCGCATACCTGCTCGGAACTTGGGTGTCCGCGGCTGGCACGGTGTACTCCTACTATTACGCGACGGAAACATACTGGGAGCGAAGTGTGGCCGCCGGGTTCGATCCGAATGATCTTTGCGTGATCCTAGCGATCAGCGTGCCGATGAGCTTTTACTTGATGACCGTGGACACGTCGGGCGTCCGCGGATGGCTCTGGCGGTTACATCCGCTGCTGGTGATTCCCGCTGGCCTACTGACTGCGTCGCGGGGAGGCTTCCTCGCCATCTGCGGTGCATTACTGATCATTCCCCTGGTGTTCCGGAGATTGCCACGTCCGACGAAGGCGGTTCTCGGCTGCTCTGTGCTGCTAGCGATATTTGCGTTGGCCGGGAGCATCCCGGCAGCGCGCTGGCAGCGCATCGCGACGATTCCGCAAGAACTCAGTTCGGGAACGCTCGGAGACCGCCGTCTGATTTGGGCCGCCGGCCTTCAACTTTTCCGCGAAAGTCCTGGTTTTGGCGTGGGATTGGGCGCTTTCTCGTCGGCGGTCAACAAACACCTTGGGAATGGTGTGGTCGCGCACAACGCTTACCTCACTGTGCTAGTGGAAACAGGCCTGCTCGGCGCCATGTTGTTCGGTATGGCGCTCGTTCTACTGGCGGGCCAAGTTCGGCGCCTGGAATATCCGGAGCGCCGCCTATGGTGGATCACGATGCTGACCTGGTCCGTCGGGGCGATGTCGCTCAGTTGGGCGCATCGTAAACCCACCTGGCTTCTGTTTGCGCTGCTCGCCGCGTCATGCCGGCCGCTGCTTAGTCGCGCCCCGTGGAGGAACTCGGTGTTATGAACGGCAAGATCCGTGTTCTTCAGGTAGTCCCTTCCCTCTGCTCAGGTGGCGCTGAACGCATGGTGTTGCACCTGGCAACCGGGCTGGACCGCTCTCGATACGAGGCGTCCGTGGCCTGTCTTTCGGATCCCCTGGGTACAGATATCGAGCTGGCGGCGCGGGACGCGGATGTTCCGGTCCACTATCTCGGCAAAAAGGCCGGGTTCGATGCTCGCGCTTATCCGCGCCTGGACCGTGTGATGCGGGACGTGAGCCCCTCTGTTGTTCACATTCACCTCAATGCCCTGCTGTATGCCGCGCCTGTTTCTGCCTGTCGCGGCGTGCGCGCCATCGTCTATACGGCACATAATTTCCCGGAACTTCTGGTTCCGCCGGCACTGCGTTGGTTTTACCGCACCTGCTTCCACTGGGGCGTTGTGCCGGTCTCAATTGCCGGCACGCTCACGCCGGCGTTGCGAAAAGAGTTCCACGTCAAGAGCATACCGTTGATTCCAAACGGCATTCCGGTGGCGGGTTTTAACCGGACAAACGCTGCGGACGCAGATTGGCGACATCGGGAGGGCTTCGCGGACCGTGACTTTCTTTTCGTCTGCGTGGCGCGGCTCAGTCCTCAAAAGAATCACGACCTGCTGTTACGCGCCTTCCGCGCACTCCGCGAAATGGGCGGCGATGCGCACCTGCTGCTTGCCGGCGACGGAGAACTGCGGGGCAAGTTGATGAAGCTGACTGAGGGACTCGACATCGTCTCGCGAGTGCATTTTCTCGGCAATCGCGCTGATATAGCCACCCTCCTCGGAGCATCGGACGTCTTTGTGTTGTCTTCTACGCAGGAAGCGAATCCATTATGCGTCATGGAGGCCATGGCGGCGGGGCTTCCCATCGTAAGCACCAGGGTGGGTGGCGTGCCCGACATCGTCGATTCGCGTGTTCATGGCTTGTTGACAGATCCCGGCGGCGTCGCCAGCCTGGCACAGGCGATGTCGGTCATGATGCTGACCCCCCGGCTCCGCCAGGAGTGCGGGCGCCGGGCCGCTGAGCGCGCTCAAGATCGCTTTGACCTATCGCGAATGGTCGATGCCTACGACCAGCTCTACTGCAGTCTGTTGGACGTTACGAGTGAGAGCGTTGGGGAGATGCCGAATTGTCCTATCCAATCCGAATTACACATCTAATCACAGGCACCTGTTCCGGAGGTGCCGAGAATATGCTGATGCGTCTCATGTCGGCAACAGACCGGACGCGTTTTGACGCCGACGTGATCTCCATGATGACAATCGGCACCACTGGCGAACGAATTCGCGAAATGGGATTCCCGGTTCGGAGTCTTGACTTGAGCCGCAGTTTTCCGAACCCAGCGGCGTTTTTCAGAATCGTCGCATGGCTCCGCCGTGATCCGCCGGATGTGCTTGCTACCTGGATGTACCACGCGAACTTTCTCGGTTCGCTGGCCGCGTCTTTTGCCGGTGGCATACCGGTTGTCTGGGGCCTGCACCACGGACACATCGACGCCTTCGAGCGTAGGCGCACGCACCTGATCGCGCGTCTGTGTGGCCGGATGTCTCACCGAATGGCAGCCAAGGTTATTTGTTGCTCCCGACACACTCTGGACGAACACGTGTTGCTCGGTTACGACCCGGCGAAGATGGTCGTGATTCGCAACGGATTTGACCTGACGGTCTTCCGGCCGGACCGGAGCGCCCGCTCTCAGGTTCGGCGGCAGTTAGAGATCGAGGAAAACGCGCCGGTTCTCTTCCTCGCCGGCCGCTTCCATCCACAGAAGGATTATCCAAACTTCGTGGCGGCGGCCGCTCTCGTCCACCGGCGCATGCCCGCGGCGCGATTCGTGCTTTGTGGCCATGGCGTGACATGGGAGAATCAGGCCTTGGCCAGTTGGATCGACGCCGCGGGTCTAAGAGAGAGTTTTCGTCTTCTGGGCCCGAGGCAAGACGTCCCGCAGCTGTTGAATGCTTCCGACCTTGCGTGCTCGTCGTCGTTCGGCGAAGGGTTCTCGCTGACAATCGGCGAAGCGATGAGTTGCGGGGTGCCGTGCGTCGTTACCGACGTTGGGGACTCTGCCTTTGAGGTTGGCCGGACCGGCCAAGTCGTGCCGCGATCGGACCCGGAGGCTCTGGCCGCAGCCTGTGTTGAATTACTCGAGATGCCGGCAGAACAACGCTTGAACCTGGGCCGGCGCGCCCGGAGAAGAATCGAGGATAACTTCGAGTTGTCGCAAGTTACCGCCCAGTATCAGGAGCTTTACGAATCGGTGGCGCTTGACGCCAAAGGCTGGGACACAGGGGATCGGGTGCCTGGAGCGGGGCTGCGTCAGAAATCGGAGATTCTGCGATGAACCAGATCAGCCTGTTACACGTTGTCGGGGATTCTCGCTATGGCGGAGGAGTACAAATCATCTTTCCTCTCGCGGTCCGGGCCCGCCGGGCAGGTTGGAAGGTCGACATCCTGACAACCGATCCCATTTGGCAGCAATCGATTCGCGAAAGCGGGGAGGGAGTGGGAATCGTTCCTCTGGACGTAATCCACCGGCCGATCCGCCCCCTGTCGGATTTTCGAGGGATGCGCCGTTTGGTTGACTACCTCCGCGAACATCCTTATACAATCGTGCACACCCACACGTCGAAGGCAGGCCTTGTAGGCCGGATGGCCGCGACCGTGGCCAACATCCCGGTGGTGGTTCACACCGCCCATGGCTTCGCCTTCCACGAACAGTCCTCTGGTGCGGCCCGCTGGCTCTATTCCTCTATCGAGCGCTACGCTGCA
>JAJYCN010000006.1 GCA_021778335.1 Acidobacteriota bacterium
CCACCTGGTGCTGTTCGTGGTCACCGCGGGCGAAGGCGTGCGGGAGAGGAGCGAAGAAGCCAAGCATGCGGGCGAGTTCTTCCGGGCGCACGCGTTGCAGGCGCTGGCGATCGAGACGGCGGAGGCGGCGGCGGAGTGGCTGCACCGCAGGATTCGGGAGGACTGGGGTTTCCCGGATCCGCCGGAGACGACGATGCAGCAGAGGTTCACCAGCCGGTACCGGGGGAAGCGGTACAGCTTCGGTTATCCGGCGTGTCCGAACCTGGACGATCAGCAGGGCATTTGGAAACTGCTGCGGCCGGAGGAGATTGGTGTGAGGCTGACGGAGGGAATGATGATGGAGCCGGAGGCGAGCGTGAGCGCGCTGGTGTTCCATCACCCGGCGTGCGCCTACTTCACGGCTGCCGAGGCCGCGGAACCGGCGCTGGCCGAATAGGGCGGCTAAAGTCCCCGGACGTTGCGCTGTTTCCTGAGCCAGGCGACAAATTCGGGTGGTGCTTCCATCGTCGAGAGCCGACCCTGGCGGACGAGCGCCAAATCGGAGAACGGGCCGGAGTCCTTGATTTCCTTCAGGGTCACAGGTGGGGCGATTCGGCCGGCGAAGGCCAGGTCCACGACAGCCGAGCGGGGCGAGTTCGGGTCGTCGCGGGGCGGCGATTTGACCTGCGCCCAGCCGGCGACGGCGGACTCACCACCGCTGTGGTAGATGAATATAGCTCCCACTTCTGCTTGAAAAAGAGGCACTTCTGCGGACCGGCGCGGGGGCGTGGCCCGGATGACGGACGATCAGTGTAAGTGTACAATTGGAGGGATGCTGCTGGCCGGGAGGGTATAGTTTTGTCTGATTTCGCCGATAGAAGCACTGGGCCGATGGCGAAAAGTTATGGGAGCGGTTCGAGGCCGGGGTACCGAATCGGAGGAGCTTGGCTGAGGCTTCTGCTACTGTCGCTTGTGGTGCTGACGGCCTTTGGGCAGACGCAGAGCGTGACGGCGCCGCCCTCGAATCCGAAACCCGCGGATCCGAACAATCCCTCCGTCGCGCTGCCGTCGGCCGACAAGCGCGACGCCGTATCCGCCCCTGCCTCCGAAGCCGGGGTGGACATTCACAAGTACATCATTGGGGCGCAAGATGTGCTGTACGTGCAGGTATGGCGGGAACCGGATTTTACGCGCCAGGTGGTGGTGAGGCCGGACGGCAAGATCAGCATTCCGTTGATTGGCGAAGTGGAGGCCGCGGGGTTGACGCCGGAGCAATGCGCCGACAAGGTGCGGCAGGGGCTGACGAAGCTGATCAATAACCCGGACGTATCCGTTTCGGTCCTTTCGGTAAACAGCAAACGCTATTACATCGACGGCGAGGTATATCGGCCCGGGCTTTACCGCCTAGTGACTCCGACGACGGTGCTTGAGGCGCTCAGCGAGGCTGGTGGTTTTCGTGATTTCGCGAACACAAAGAAAATCCGGGTTCTGCGAGGAGATCAGACGCTGAAGTTTAATTACAAGGATGTCAGTCACGGCAAGAACATGAGTCAGAATGTCTATCTTCAGAACGGAGACCACATTATCGTTCCGTGAGAGGGTAGGCCCTCGGTGAACGGCCGGCGACGGAGAGAGAAAGCATGCAACCGCAAGACGCAGTAACGATTACCCGTCGTCCCCTGGATTTTGAGGACTATGTCGATATTGTGCGGCGGCACCGGAGTTGGATCTTCGGACCGACGCTGGCCGCTGTGGTGATTGCGGTGGTGGTGGCCTATCTCTGGCCGGACACTTACGTCTCGACCGCAACCATCCGTGTGATCCCCCCACAGGTGCCGCAGTCGCTGGTTCAGAGCAATCTAACTATGAGCATGTCGGCGCGGATTGCTTCGATGGAGCAGGTGATTCTGAGCCGCGCGACGCTGACGAATATCATCACGACATTCGGGCTCTACAAGAAGGATTTGGCGTCGATGCCCATGGATGATGTCGTGGAGCGGATGCGCACGAAGGACATCAGGATCTTCCAGCCCCAGGACCTTCCGCAGCGGGACGTGGATCCAGGGACCATGGCGACCGCGTTCCAGGTCAGCTTCTCCTACGACAACCGATTCCAGGCGCAGAAAGTCACCAACGAACTGGTGTCGCGTTTCATTACGGAGAACCTGCGAAACCGGACCGACGAATCCGCGGGGACAACGCAGTTTCTCGACGGTGAGATGCAGGCCGCGAAGAAGCGCCTGGACGATGCGGAGCAGCGGATGAGCGACTTTCGCGCTCAGAACATGGGCCGGCTACCCGACCAGATGCAAGCCAACATGCAGGCGCTGAACGGGCTGCAGGTTGAGTTGACGAGCGTGAACGCCGCGATGAGCCGCGTCACGCAGGACAAGCTGCTGATGGAGAATCAGATCAAGATTCTCAAGGACCAGCTCAAGTCGATTCAGGACAGCGCCGCGCAGAGCGAGGTCACCAGCGCAAAGAACGATAAACTCGCGGATCTGGACCGGCAGATCGCTTCGCTCGAAACGAACCTCACGGCCCTGCGCCAGCGGTATAAGGAGACCTACCCGGACGTGCAGACGGCGGAGAAACTGCTGGCCGACGCTCGCCAGAACCGTGCGCAGATTCTGAAAGAGCAGGCGGCGGCGCCGGCTCCGGTGCGCAAGATCACGAATCCGCAAACGCTCCGCGAGGCGCAGACGGTAACCGCGTCGATTGAACGGGTGCAGGCTCAGATGGCGGCGAAAGATCTCGAGATGCAGCAGTACCAGAAGGATCTTGCGAGGATCAACGACTCCATCAAGAGTTATCAGTCACGCATTGAGTCGGTGCCGGTTGGCGAGAAAGAATATGGGCAGTTGTTGGCGGATGTGGAACTGGCGCGGCGCGAATACTCCGACCTGAACATGAAGTACTCCACATCCCGGATTGCGACGAACCTCGAGAACCGGCGTCAGGGGGAGACGCTTGAGTTGCTCGATCCGGCGAGTCTTCCCCAGACGCCGACTCAGCCTAAGCGCTACATCATCGTGGGAGCGGGTCTGGGTTTGGGCCTTCTGGTAGGCGTCATCGTCGCCGGCGTTCGCGAGATCAAGGATTCGTCGCTGAAGAATTTGAAAGACGTTCGGGCGTACACGCAATTGCCGATTCTTGGAAGCGTGCCTTTGCTGGAGAACGACCTGGTGGTGCGCAGACGGCGGCGCCTTGGCTGGTTAGCCTGGTCGACAGCGTGCCTGGTGTCGATTCTCATTATGTCGGGTTCGATTTTGTATTACTACGCGACCCGGGTTTAGCCGGGGGCGAGAGGAAGACCGGAGCCACTTTATGAGCCGAGTTCATGATGCGCTGCGTCGAGCCGGAAGCGATCCGGATGCGGCACAAGTTCCCGCGCGTTCCGGGGTTGCCGCCGCCCCGTCCCCACCTGTGCCAGCATTTGTGCCCGGGCCGCCGGCCGAGCCGCCGGGCGCTCAGGAAGGGCTCTTAGCGCGGATCTCCGAGGTGCCATTCAATCCCTCGCCGGAAGCGCTTCTCATCGATCCCGAGCACCCTTACGAAGCGCCGACGGAAGAGTTCCGGAGCCTTCGTACGCGTCTGAACCATCTGCAGAGCCTGCAGCCGATCCACAACGTGGTGATTACGAGCGCGTCTCCGACGGAGGGAAAGTCGTTTTCGGCTGTGAATCTTGCGTTAGCCCAGGCGCAACTGAGTGGGAATCCGACGCTGTTGGCGGACTTCGACCTCCGCCGCCCGGTGTTGCACTCGATATTCCGCATGCCAAGGACGCCGGGCGTTACGGACTTCCTGCTTGGGAGGGCTCAGCTTCATGAAGTGATCCGCCGCGTGGCCGGGACGAACCTGTACATCCTTCCCGCGGGCGAGGCGGTGCTGAATCCGCTCGAGTTGCTCAATTTGCCCGACGTGAAGCGGCTGCTGGACGATCTGCCATCGAGCTTCCACTGGGTGATTCTCGACAGCCCCCCGCTGCTTTTTGCCGCTGACGCCAACCTTTTGTCGACGCTCTGCCATGGCACGATTCTGGTCGTGCGCGTAGGGGCGACGACGGTCGACTCCGTCACTCGCGCGATGCAGTCTCTCTGCCAGAACAACGTTCTTGGCATTGTGGTGAATGGGGCGCGACGTGGCGAACTCTACAGCAAGTACAGCTACTACAACAGCTACTATCAGAACCAGGACGCGTCCGACGATAAAAGCGAGCCGGCGTCCGGCGCAGGGCAATAAGGGCTGACCGAGGCGCCCGGGTGGTTCTGTGCGAGTGGGATCGGGCCGCCCGCGGCGAGTTCCCTGGGCGAAATTCCGGTTCGTGGCGCGTCCCTCGAGCCGGCCGGTAAAGTGAGTTTTAGGGGCGGCTCGTCCGCCAAAGCCGGAGCCGGCGGCCATGCGGCTTCGCGGTAATTCTTTACTTTCAAGCATATAAGATGTTACCCTGGAAAACTTAATGCGCATCGTTGACCTCATCCAACGTAAGCGGGACGGCGAGGAGCTGACCCCGGAAGAGATCGCACGCTTTGTCGAGGATTATACGGGTGGCGAAATCCCCGACTATCAGGCGTCGGCGTTCTTGATGGCCGTGTATTTTTCGGGCATGTCCGACCACGAGGTCGATGCGCTGGCCCGTTCGATGTTGGCGTCGGGCGCGACGATTGACCTCAGCGACATTCCCGGCGTGAAAGTCGATAAGCACTCGACGGGCGGCGTAGGGGACAAGACGAGCCTGATCGCAGCGCCGATCGCCGCGTCGACCGGCGTGGTGGTGCCGATGATGTCAGGCCGGGCGCTCGGGCACACCGGCGGCACGCTGGACAAGCTGGAATCGATTCCCGGGTTCCGGACGGACTTGAGCATCGACGAGTTTCGCGGGCAGCTCGTGTCGTTGGGGCTGGCGTACATCGGGCAGTCAGCCGAAGTGGCGCCCGCCGACGGCAAGCTTTATGCGCTGCGGGATGTGACGGCGACGGTGGAATCGATACCGCTGATCGCGTCGTCGATCATGTCGAAGAAGCTGGCCGAGGGAATCGACGCGCTGGTACTGGACGTGAAAGTCGGCTCGGGCGCGTTCATGAAGCGGCAGGTTGAGGCCCGGCGGCTGGCGCAGATGATGGTGGGCATCGGGCGGCGGGCGGACAAGCGGGTGCAGGCCCTGATCACGAGCATGAACCAGCCGCTCGGCTATGCGGTGGGCAACGCGCTGGAAGTCATGGAAGTCTCGCAGACGCTGCAGAATGCGGGTCCGCAGGATCTGACGCGTGTTTCGCTTGAGTTGGCGGCGCGGATGATCTACCTGGGCAAGGTGTCGGCGACGCTCGAAGAGGCGCGGGAGATCGCGCAGCGCAAGCTTCTTGAAGGCGCGGGCTATATGAAGCTGAAGGAAGTGATCACGGCGCAGGGCGGCAACGCGCAGGTTCTGGACCGGTTCGAACTGCTTCCGAACGCGACCGGCGTGCGCGAGATTCTTTCGCCGCGCGCGGGCTTTGTGAGCGCGATCGACGCAGCTTATGTCGGCCAGGCGGCGGCGATGATCGGCGGCGGACGGGCGGCGAAGGACGACACGATCGACCCGGCGGTCGGCGTGATCCTCGAAGTGAAGTCCGGCCATCGCGTGGACGCGGGCGGCGTGCTGTGCCGTCTCTATTACACGAATGAGGCCAATATCGACGAGGCCGCGGAGCTGATCGAGGACGCGTTCCGGATCTCGGCGAATGCGCCCGAGGAACGGGACCTGATTCTTGAAGTGGTGAGCTAAGCGCGGCTCGGGCGATGGGCCGCTTCACGGGACTGCTCGGGATTGCGGCGATCCTGGCTGTCTCCGTGGCGTTCTCCAAGCACCGCCGCGCGATCCGGCCCGGCACGGTGCTCTGGGGTCTTGGGCTGCAGTTCCTGTTTGCCTTCCTGGTGCTGAAAACGGCCTTTGGGCGCGTGTTCGACGCCGCCAGCGCCGGTGTGAACGCGCTGCTGCATTATTCCGAGGCGGGAAGCCGTTTCGTGTTCGGCGACAAGCTGGGGGCGGGCACGCCGGAGTTCGGCGTGATCTTCGCTTTCCAAGTTCTTCCGATCATCATTTTCATCGCCAGCTTCTTTTCGATTCTCTACTACATCGGGCTGATGCCTCTGCTGGTGCGCGGCATGGCGGTGGTGATGCAGCGCGTGATGGGCGCGAGCGGAGCGGAGGCAACGAACGTCGCGGCGAGCATCTTCATGGGCCAGACCGAGGCGCCGCTGACGATCAAGCCGTTCCTCGACGGGATGACGGAGAGCGAGTTGTTCACGATCATGGTAAGCGGCATGGCGCACGTGTCGGGGGCGGTGATGGGAGCTTATGTGCTGATGGCGCACGTGGATGCCAAGCACCTGCTCACCGCCGTGATCATGACGGCTCCGGCGACGATTTTGCTGGCGAAGGTGCTGATTCCGGAAACAGGGAAGCCGGCGACGGCCGGTGGCGTACACATCGCGGTCGAAAAGCCCGGAGTGAACCTCATCGACGCGGCGGCGCGGGGCGCGGGCGATGGACTGCACCTGGCGCTGAATGTGGGGGGCATGTTGATCGCCTTCATCTCGCTGATTGCGCTGGCGAACGGCATTCTCGGCAATTTTCATCTGTCGCTCGAAAGGATATTTGGCTTCGTTTTTTCGCCGGCGGCGTGGCTGCTGGGCGTGCCATTCCACGACTGCGCGACGGTGGGCAATCTACTTGGCACGCGGCTGGTGTTGAACGAATTCGTGGCGTTTCAGGCGCTCGGTCCTCTGAAGGCCGCGCTCGATCCGCGTTCGTTTCTGATTGCGACCTATGCGCTGTGCGGCTTTGCCAATTTCAGCTCGATTGCGATTCAGATTGGCGGGATCGGCGCGCTGGCGCCGTCGCGGAAGGCGGACCTGGCGCGGCTTGGGTTGCGCGCGGTGGCCGCGGGGACGATGGCGAATTTCATGACCGCCTGCATCGCCGGCATGCTGGTTTAGCAGGTGGGTGTGGCGTCGGAGGAGGAACAATGCAATACGTACGTCTTGGAAATACCGGTCTGAAAGTTTCCCGGATCTGCCTTGGCGCGATGTCGTACGGCGCGAAGGCGTGGCGGCGGTGGGTGCTCGAAGAAGAGGACAGCCGGCCGTTTTTGAAGCGCGCGCTCGAATTGGGCATTAACTTCTTCGACACCGCCGACATGTATTCGAACGGAGTGAGCGAGGAGATCCTGGGCCGCGCGCTGCGGGACTTCGGGCCGGGGCGCGACCGGGTGGTGATCGCGACGAAGGTGTTCAATCCGATGGGCGACGATCCGAACCAGCGCGGTTTGTCGCGCAAGCATATCCGCCATGCGATTGATGCGAGCCTGCGGCGGCTGGGGACGGATTATGTGGACCTGTATCAGATCCACCGGCTCGATCCGGATACATCGATGGAGGAGACGATCGACGCACTCGACGATGTGGTGCGGAGCGGGAAGGCGCTGTACGTGGGCGCTTCGTCGATGTTCGCCTGGCAGTTCGCGCGGATGCTCGACATGGCGTCGTACAGCGGCAGGGCGCGGTTCGTCACGATGCAGAACCACTACAACCTGATTTATCGCGAAGAAGAGCGCGAGATGATCCCGCTGTGCGTCGATCAGGGGATCGGCGTTCTGCCTTGGAGCCCGCTGGCGCGCGGGTTTCTCGCCGGCACGCGCCGCAAAGAGGACTACGGCGACACGGTGCGCGCGAAAACGGACGATTACGCGAAGGGTCTGTACTATCAGAGTTCGGACTTCGCCGCGACCGAGCGGCTGAAGGAAGTGGCCGGGCGCCGGGGACTGCCGATGGCGCGCGTGGCGCTGGCCTGGCTGCTGTCCAAACCGGCCGTGACGGCGCCGATCGTGGGCGCGACGAAGATGGAGCACCTGGAAGAAGCGGTGGCCGCGGTGGACGTTCAGCTTCAGCCGGAGGAGATTCAAGCTCTCGAAGATCCCTATGCGCCGCACCGTGTGCTAGGGCACTCGTAGGGCCGAGGCAATGCGTGTCGAGGCGAGGTAGGCGATCGCCTGGATCGTCAGCGACGGATTGAACCCTCCGTTGTTGACGTGAACGCTGCCGTCCACCACCCAGACATTATCGAGGTCGTGGATACGGCAGTTCGCGTCCACCACCGAGGTTTTCGGATCGTTGCCCATGCGGCAGGTGCCGGCCTGGTGCTGGCCGCCGCTGACGCCCTCGCCCGGCAGCGAGGTCCAGGTGCGGCTGGCGCCGGCTTCGGTCAGCCATTCTTGCATTCGCGCGACAAGGAAGCGCGCCACATCGCGGTCGAGCGGATGGCGGTGGCCGCTGATTTTTACCGTCGGCATGCCCCAGAAGTCAGTTAGTTCGGGCGCAAGCCGGACTCGGCTTTCAAAGACGGGCATTTCCTGCACGGGGCCGCGCAGGCTGACGCTGCGCTTGTAGTAGCGCTGGACGTAGCGCTTGTGTTCGGCGCCCCAACGCGGCGCGCCGGGCGGGATCGCCGAGCGCGCGAACAGGTAGGGCTCGCGGATGAATTCGTTGCCCATCAGCGCGCCACCCTTCAGGCCGCCGGGCAGGCGGTGGCTGAACCGGCAGGAGGCGATTCGCGCGGCCGGCCCGAGGCCATCGAACAGCTCGTTTTCAAACAGGCCGTCGGCGCCGCAGTAGGCGTGTCCCTGGAGGTTGCGCCCCACCCAGTCGTTGCGGTTGCCGAGTCCATGCGGGTGGAACTGCGTCGCGGATTGGAAAAGAAGGCGCGGTGTTTCCGTGGCCGAGCAGGAGACGACGACGGCGCGGCAGGGCTGTTCGACGAGTGTCTGGCCTTGAAAGTATTCGACCGATGCGGCGCGGCTTCCGTTCGCCATGACGATGCGTTTGGCCTGGCAGCCGATGCGCAGGTCGCAGTTGCCTGTGGCGACGGCGCGAGGGATGACGGTGACGGCCGTAGAATTTTTCGCGTTTACTTCGCAAGCGTAGCCGACGCAATGCGGGCAGGCGATGCAGGCGGGACGTTTCTGGTACGTGATGGAGTTGATAGCCATCGGGATCGGAAATGCGTGCCATCCGAGCCGTTGGGCGGCTTTGTCGAGTACGCCGGCTTCGGTGTTGTAGGGCAGAGCCGGCATCGGATAGTCCTTTGACCGCGGAGCTTCGAACGGATTCGCGCCTCCCTTGCCGCTGACGCCGATCTCCCATTCCGCCTTTGTGTAGAAGGGTTCGAGGCCGGAGTAGGCGATAGGCCAGTCTTCGAGAGTGCTTCCCGGCGGTGTTCCGTAGGTGCTCTTCATGCGGAAGTCGCGTTCCATGAATCGCCAGGCCATCGCGCCGTAGCTGGTGGTGCCTCCGCCGACGCAGGCCGCGATGTTGTTGTAGGCGCCCTCACTCGGCAGCACGCGGCGCGTTTTGCCGTCGAGGCCTTCGGCGAGGCGGACGTAGTGCGTGTCGTCGGGGCCGAAGGCATTGCCGAGCACGGTGGTGCGTTGGCTGTACAGTTCGTCGTGGCGGGTTTGAGCGAAGCCGAGGCGAGGCCCGCGCTCGAGCAGCGCCACGTGCAGGCCGGCGAGGGAAAGTTGCTCGGCGACAATGCCGCCCGCCGCGCCCGCGCCGACGACGACGACGTCGACCGGGGAGAGCTTCAATGCTTGTGTCCCTCCATGACGTCCGCGATGCCGAGCATCTTCCAGCTCACCTCGTCCCGGTTGCCTCCGTGGGAAGGCGCGCCATAGAAGCCCTGCATGGTGTGATCGACCAGCATCGCGAAAAAGCCGCGGAGGTCCGCATCGTCGCCGGATTCGATGGTTTGAAGAAATGAAGTGCGCGCGGCGGCATCGAGTTCGGTAAAGGAACGGCCGTGCCGCGCGCGGCAGACGGATTCCAAGCGCGGGATGGCGGTCCGATAGGCCTGCTGGAAGCGCTGGAGCGGGCCGGATAGCTGGCGGTCGATATAGTAGATCACGCCGGCGTCGGTGGCTCCCGGTCCGTCGCCGCCTGGGATCACGCAATCGCAGATCGACGCGACGAGCTTTGCCTCCGCCGGAGTGAATGTGACCAAGGGTCCGGCGGCGTGAATCGGCGCCGCGGCCAGGGCAAGGAACGTTCGTCTTCCGATTTCGTCCATTCTCGCCCGCAGTCTATCACGCGGTTGCGGAAGGCTTCGACAACGCCAGGGAGATGACAACCGATTTCGACGCCGGGGTGTTGCTTTTCTCCGCGACGGCCGAGATCGGCACCAGGACGTTCGCTTCGGGAAAATAGGTGGCGGCGCAGCGGCGCGGAATCTTGTAGGGCACGGCGGTGAACTGGCGGGCGGTGCGCTGTTCGCCGCGGAAATGGCTGGTGATGTCGACGAGCTGGCCGGCCTCGATGCCTAATTGCTGCAAATCTTCGGTGTTGAGAAAGATGACGCGGCGGCCGTTGTGGATGCCGCGATAGCGGTCGTCGAGACCGTAGATGGTGGTATTGAACTGGTCGTGAGAGCGGATGGTCATCATGAGAAGCTGGCCGGGGGCGAGAGCGAAGGGCGGCATCGGATGAACGGTGAAGCGAGCCTTGCCGGTGGAGGTGAGGAAGCGGCGTTCGCGGGCGGCGTTCGGGAGGCGGAAGCCGCCGGGAGCACCGAGACGGGTGTTGTAATTCTCGCAGCCGTCCACGACGCGCGAGATTGCATCTCGGATGCGGCCATAGCCGGCGATGAGAGCTTCCCAATCGACAGTGCTTCGCGTGCCGAGCGTGGCGCGGGCGACGCCGGCCACGATGGCGCACTCGCTGCGCAGATGCTCAGAGGCGGGCGCGAGATTTCCCTGGGAAGCGTGCACCATGCTCATCGAATCCTCGACCGTGACGAACTGCGGACCGCCGGCCTGGCGGTCGATTTCCGTGCGGCCGAGGCAGGGGAGGATGAGCGCCTGGCGGCCGGTGATCAGGTGGGAGCGGTTGAGCTTGGTGGAGACGTGCGCGGTGAGCCGGCAGCGGCGGAGGGCCTCGGCGGTGTACTGCGTGTCGGGCGTGGCGGAAAGAAAATTTCCGCCCATTCCGAGGAAGACCTCAGCGCGGCCTTCGTGCATGGCGCGGATCGCGTTCACCGTGTCGTAGCCGTGTTGGCGGGGCGGGGAAAAGTGGAACTCCTCGCCCAATTTATCGAGAAAGGAATCGGGCATTTTTTCGAAGATGCCCATGGTGCAGTCGCCCTGCACGTTGCTATGGCCGCGAACCGGGCAGACGCCGGCCCCGGGGCGGCCGATGTGGCCGCCGAGCAGGAGGAAGTTCGTCACCTGCTGGATGTTGGCTACGGCGTTCTCGTGCTGCGTGAGCCCCATCGCCCAGCAGGCGATGATCCGCCGGCTTGCAACGGCGATGGAAGCCGCGCGTTCCATCTCTTCTTGCGTGAGGCCGCTCGCGGCGGTGATGGCCGGCCAACTGGTGGCGCGAAGATGGGCGAGGAATTCATCGAGGCCGGAGGTGTGCTCGCGAAGGAACTCGTGGTCGAAGACATGGCCGGGGCGGCGTTCCTCTTCATCGAGCATGGCCTTCATGATGCCCTGCATCGCGGCGACGTCTCCGTTGATTCGCACCGGCAGGTGGAGCGTCGCGATGGGCGTGCCTGAGCCGAGGAGATCGAGCGGGTGCTGGGGATGGCGGAAGCGCACGAGCGCCACTTCTTCGAGCGGATTGATGCTGACGATTCTTGCGCCGCGGCGGGCGGCGGCCTCGAGCGTCGAGAGCATCCGCGGGTGATTGGTGCCGGGATTCTGACCGAGAATGAAGATCGCGTCCGCGTGGTCGAAATCTTCGAGCGATACCGTTCCCTTGCCCACGCCCAGCACTTCGCCCAGCGCGGCGCCGCTTGATTCGTGGCACATATTTGAGCAGTCCGGCAGATTGTTGGTGCCGAACTGGCGCACGAAGAGCTGATAGAGAAACGCGGCTTCGTTGCTGGTGCGTCCGGAGGTGTAGAAGATGGCCTCATCCGGCGAGGCCAGGCGGTTCAATTCATCGGCGAGGAGGCTGAAGGCTCCGTCCCAGGAGATCGGCTCGTAGTGATCCGAGCCTTCGAGCAGCACCATGGGATGCGTGAGACGGCCCAGCTGGCCCAGCCAATGGTCGGATTCGCGGCTCAGTTCGGCGAGCGAGTGTTGCGCGAAGAACTCGGGCAGGATGCGCTTGTTAGTGGCTTCTTCGGCGACGGCTTTCGCGCCGTTTTCGCAGAACTCTGCCGTGGCGCGGTGTTCCGGGTCAGGCCAGGCGCAGCCGGGGCAATCGAAGCCGCCGGTCTGGTTCAGTGCGATCAGCGTGTGCGCGGCGCGCAGAGGGCCCATTTTGCCGACCGCGTGCTGCATTGCGTGGAGGACCGCGGGAATGCCCGCGGCAACTTTTGGGGGCTGCTTGATCCGAAGGCCTTCGCCTTCGAGCGGAGGTTCCGCCGACGGGGAGCCGTTCATGGGTTCATTATGCGCCGCGGCGCGGAGTAAAGGTTGAAGCCGCCAGGGCGAATGAAGCCGGCGAGCGTGATATCGAACTCCCGGGCGAGTTCGACGGCGAGGCTGGTTGGCGCGCCGACCGCAGCTACGATCGGAATGCGGGCGATAAGGGCCTTCTGCACAAGTTCGAAGCCGATGCGTCCGCTCAATACGAGGACCGAGTCCGGAAGGGGCAGTTCGCCATCGAGCAGTTTCGCACCGATGAGTTTATCGAGCGCGTTGTGGCGACCCACGTCCTCTCGCACGGCCAATAGCACGCCGGTAGAGGAAAACAGGCCGGCCGCGTGGAGTCCGCCGGTCTGATGAAAGACGGGTTGCGCGGCGCGAAGGCGTTCCGGCAGTGCGGCGAGGACTTCGGGTCGGATGCGGGGTGAGCCCGCGGGGAGCGCGGCGCAGCCCCGGACAGCGAGTGCTTCGATGGACGCCTTGCCGCAGACGCCGCAGCTTGACGACACCGTGAAATTACGCCGGAGACGCTCCAGATCGATGGCAACGCCGGGTTGAAGGTCGACGCGAACGATGTTGCGGGTGTGGTTCCGTCCGCGTGACGGGCCGGCGTGGGCGATGCGGGCTATGTCATCGCGGGAGCGGACGATTCCTTCGGTGAACAGGAATCCGGCGGCGAGGTCGAAATCGGCGCCGGGGGTGCGCATGGTGACGGCGAGGCTCCTGGTGGTGAAACCGGTGGGGCCGGTGTGGCCGAGGCGGATCTCGAGCGGTTCCTCGACGGCGAGCGAATCGTCGACCGGCTCGGATGCCGCGTCCTGGCTTGGGCTGACGCGGTGAACGGGGACGCGGGCGATCGAATCCGAGTCGAGGCTCATGGCGCTGGTCAGGCGACGGCCGGCGGCGGATAGAGAGAGAACTCGCGGAGTGCGGGGCCGGCTGCGGCGTGCAGGATCCTGAGCCGGAAGCGGGCCGCTTCAACGGGACTGTCGAGCAGGAACAGGCGGCAGGCGCCGAGGCTTTCCGCGCGTGCGATCTCGCTCCAGGCGCCGTTGGTTTCGGCCTCCACTGAAAAGGAGTCGATGCGCTGGCCATACGCGACTTCTTCGCGAAGCCGGATCACCCCGACTCGCTCGGGGCGGGGAAGCGTGAGCGTCACATCGGCTTGGGAAACGCCGTCGCCGGTGGCCCAGTAGCCGGCGGCGAGCGATAAAAGATGCTCGGGCGCGAAACGCGCGCTGTGGGCGCGGACGTTCGTGGCTTCGATGCGGCCGGATTCTGCGATGTTGTGGGCAAACATGGCGCGAGTGTCCTTGCCGAACTGCCGCAGCGAGGCGATGTCGGGATCGGCCAGAAGGCCGCGGCGATCCGGTGGGACGTTCAGAAGGAAGCTGGCGCCGCGGCCGACGGACTCGAAGTACAGCTTCCGCAGCGCCTCCGGCGTCTTCACGCGGGCGTCTTCGGCTTCATGCCAAAACCAGCCGGGGCGAATCGAGACGTCGCACTCGGCGGGGAGCCAGTGGGAACCGTGGCGCGTGCCGGTGGGGGAATCGGCGGCGCGCACATCGCCGGGAGCGGCGGGTCCGCCATGCTCTCCGACGGGGTCGTAGGTGGCCCAGCAAGGGTCGCCGGCGATGCCTTTTTCATTGCCGACCCAGCGGATGTCGGGACCGACATCGCTAAAAATCACCGCGCCGGGCTGGAGGCGGCGGATGAGATCCCAGGTTGTGGGCCAGCCGTAATAAGTCGTCTTGTCGATGGTGCGGCGCTCGCGGGCGCCGCCGTAGTAGCCGTCGCCGCCGTTGGCGCCGTCGTGCCAGACCTCGAAGATGGGCCCGTAATTTGTGAGCAACTCGGTCAACTGGCGGCGATAGAGGGGCACGTAGGCGGGGGCGCCGTACGCGGCGTTGTTGCGGTCCCACGGGGAGAGATACACGCCGAAGTCGAGGCCGTGGCGCCGGGCGGCCTGCGAGATGTCGCGCACGACGTCGCCCTTGCCGTTGCGCCATCGGCTCGAGCGGACCGAGTGATCGGTGGTTGCGGTGGGCCAGAGGCAGAAGCCGTCGTGATGCTTGCAGGTGAGGATCACGCCCTTCATGCCGGCATCGCGGAGGGGTTCGACGATGGCGTCGGCGTCGAAATCGGTGGGGTTGAAAACGGAGGGGTCCTCGTCGCCGTAGCCCCATTCCTTGTTCGTGAACGTGTTCACGGTGAAGTGGAGAAAGGCGTAGAACTCACGCTTGTGCCAGGCAAGCTGGCGAGAAGACGGACAGGCGCCGAAGGGCGCGGGCGGGGCGGCGGAGGCGGCGTATACCCACGGCGCGGCGGCTGCGGAAATGAGGAGTGAGCGGCGGGAGAGGTTCATGGGCGATGTAAATCTTAGTGCAACTTGCAGTATAAGCGCCGCCGCGCGTGATATTCTGCCCTCGATGGCAAGTATCTTCCGCGAAGGTCTGTTAACCGGGAAAGTAGCATTTGTCACGGGGGGAGGCAGCGGCATCGGGCAGGCGATCGCGGAGCGCTTCGCCGAGCATGGCGCGCGGGTGACGATCGCCGGGCGAAAGCAGGAACGGCTCGATGCGGCCGCGCAAGCGATGCGCGAGAAAGGCGGAACGGTGGCTACCGCCGCGATTGACGTTCGCGATTACACGGCGGTGGCCGAGGCGGTGCAGCACACCAGCGAAGAGTATGGGCCGATCGACATTGTCGTGTGCGCGGCCGCGGGTAATTTTCCCGCTCCCGCTACCGGCATGTCGGCCAACGGATTCAAGAGCGTCATCGACATCGACTTACTCGGCACTTTTAACACCTGCCGCGCAGCCTACGAGCACTTGCGCAAGCCGGGCGCTTCCGTGCTGAGCATCTCGGCGGCGCATGCCACGCAGCCGATCGCGTTACAGTCTCATGTGTGCGCCGCGAAAGCCGGCATTGAAATGCTCATGAAAACACTCGCGCTAGAGTGGGGACCGTCGGGCGTGCGGCTGAACTGTCTGACGCCCGGCCCGACCGGCGACACCGAAGGCATGCGGCGCCTGGCGCCGACCGCGGAGATTCGCGATGCCGTGGAGCGTTCCGTGCCGCTCCGGCGTTTGGGGACTAAGGAGGAACTCGCCGATATGGCGCTGTATCTTAGCTCAGACGCCGCGAGTTATATCACGGGCGGCGTCTTTGCCTGCGACGGAGGCAGCTCATTAGTGCGTTCCGGGAGCCTTGGCGGCGCTATGTTTCCCTCCGCGGTGGCGCGGTAACTTGTGCTGGATTCTTCCTCGATCCGCCTACTCCGGCAGCTTGGCACGGTAAGCGCTACGGCGCTGGTCATTTCGAATATGATCGGCACCGGCATTTTTACCGCGACCGGATTCCTGGCCGGTCCGCTTGGTTCCCCGTCGTTAGTTCTCTCTATCTGGATTGTGGGCGCGGTCTGCGCACTTGCCGGCGCGCTGTGTTACTCGGAGTTAGGCATCAACTTCCCAAGTTCCGGCGGCGAGTATGTGTACCTGACCGAGGCGTTCGGCCCGACCTGGGGATTCATGACCGGCTGGGTGTCTTTCTTTGCGGGCTTTTCGGCGCCGATTGCGGCGGCCGCGCTCGCCTGCGCCGACTATGCAGGCTATTTCTTTCCTGCGCTGAAACAGAACGGCCCGGCGTATGTCATCGGAACCGGAGCCTGGCAGATTCGGTTTGGCTGGGCGCAGGGGCTCGCCTGTGTGCTGGTGGCGATTTTCACCGCTTTGAACTGCTTCGGTCTGCGCCGGACGGCGCGGATACAGAACCTGCTGACCGGCGGCAAGGTGTTTGTGATCGTCGCGTTCATTGTGGCGGCGCTCGTCGCGGGCAACGGGAACTGGCACCATTTCGCAGAACCGGCCGCACGAACCGGTTCGACGCCGCTGGCAGCGCAATACGCGATCAGCTTGTTCTTCATCTATGTCAGCTACAGCGGCTGGAACGCGGCCACTTACGTCGCCGAGGAGTTGAAGCAACCCTCGAAGACGCTGCCGATCGCGCTCGCCACCGGAACCGCTCTTGTTGCGGCGCTGTATGTGGCGCTGAATATCGTGTTCATCTACAGCACGCCGCTCGAGCAGACCAAGGGTGTTGTGGCGATCGGCGCTCTGGCGGCGTCGCGGCTGTTCGGACCCGGTGTGGCGGGGGCGTTCAGCGCGGCTATGGCGGTGTCCCTTCTGGCCACCGTGAACGCGATGGTGACGATCGGCCCGCGGGTGTATTACGCGATGGCGCGGAACAGCGCCTTTTTCCCCGCGGCGGCTCGCGTGCATCCGCGCTGGCACACGCCCGTGGTCGCCCTGGTCAGCCAAGGCGTCTGCACGGTCCTGATGACTCTGACGCCGTTCCGCGATCTGCTCACGTATATCGGATTCACGTTGAACTTTTTCGCCGTGCTTTCGGTTGCATCCCTGTTCGTGTTTCGCCGGCGGCCCGGCTGGCAGAAGTTGCGCGTGCTCGACGCCGCGTTTCCGGCGATCCCGGTGTTTTTCATCGTGATCGGCGTTTGGATGACGATCGTCGGGCTGACGCTGGAGCCGCGCGTGTCGCTTTCCGCCGTGGCCACCATCGCCACCGGGGCCTTGGCGTATCATTTCCGCCGCCGCGCTTCGTCCGTGGCCTAGAACGGCCGGTTTCCCCGCGTCAGGCGAACCTTCCTTGTTATCCTCACGGGTGTATGAGCGCCCAGATCCTGGACGGGAAAAGTGTACGCGATTCGATCCTCGCGGAGTTGAAACCGCGAGTGGAGGCGCTTGCTGCGAAGCATCGACGGCCGGGGCTCGCCGTTGTGCTCGTCGGGGATAATCCGGCCTCGGAGATCTATGTCCGCTCGAAAGTGAAAGCCTGCGGGGAACTCGGAATTTTTAGCGAACGGCTGACGCCGCCTGATTCGATAACCACCGAGGAGATGCTGGCGATTGTGGAGGACCTGAACCGACGGCCGGAGATCGACGGAATTCTCGTGCAAATGCCTTTGCCCGCGCAGGTGGACGCGCGCCGGATTTTACTGGCGATCTCGCCGGAAAAGGACGTGGACGGATTCCATCCCTACAACGTGGGCTGCCTGGTGGCGAACTCGCCGGCGCCCCGCGCGTGTACGCCGGCCGGGATCATCGAGCTATTGAAGCGGTATCGGGTTCCGATTGCGGGGCGGAGGGCGGTGGTGATCGGGCGCAGCGACATCGTGGGCAAGCCGATGGCTCTGCTGCTGCTGCATGAGAACGCGACGGTGACGATTTGCCATTCCAAGACACCCGACCTGGCGGCAGAGTGCCGGCGGGCGGACATCCTTGTGGCGGCGATCGGACGGGCTGCTTTGGTTACGGGAGAGTTCATCAAGCCGGGCGCGGCGGTGATCGACGTGGGGATGAACCGGCTTACGAGGCGCGAGGAAGCGGAGCGGATCTACACGCGGCAGCCGGAGAAACTGCGGCAGCTTGCGGAGAAAGGGAGCATCCTGCTTGGCGACGTGCATCCGATCGAGGGACCGGAGATGGCGGGCGCCATTACGCCGGTGCCTGGCGGCGTCGGGCCGCTGACGATTGCGATGCTGATGTCGAACACCGTCCGGGCGGCGGAGCGGCGATTGGAGGCTCGCGAGGCGGCGCCGTGCTCCTCGTAGGGCTGACCGGCGGGCTGGCTACGGGCAAGTCCTTCGTCGGCCAGGAACTTCAAAAACTGGGCTGTCACTTTATCCAGGCCGACGAGTTGGGCCATCAGGCGCTTCTCCGTGGCGGCGAAGCGTACGAGGCGGCGGTGGCCGAGTTCGGCAAGGACGTACTCGCCGAGGGTGGGCAGATCGACCGCAGGAAGCTCGGCGCGCTCGTGTTTGCACACCCGGAACGCCTGCAGCGGCTGAACGCCATCGTGCATCCGGCCGTGCGCCGGCGAGAGCGGGAGATTGCGGCGGATATTGCGGCCCGGGAACCGGATGCCATCGTGGTTGTGGAAGCCGCCATCCTGGTAGAAACTGGAAGTTACGGCCGCTTCGACAAACTCATTGTGGTTGTCTGCGGCCGCGAGCAGCAAATTGAACGGGCGATGAAGCGGAGCGGCCTATGCCGGGCGGAGGTGGAAGGCCGCCTGGACCGGCAGTTGCCGGACGAAGAGAAAATGAAGTTTGCGGATTTCGTGATTGATACTTCCCAATCGAAGGCCCACACCGCCGAGCAGGTGCGCTCTGTGTACGAGGTGCTGCGGAGTGTGAGCAGATGAAACGGATTCTGATATTTTCGACCCTGATTGTGACCGCGTTCGTGGCGCTTACCTTGCGCACGGACTGGGGCCAGCGGCGGCTGTTTCGCGAAATCCGCTCGACGAGCGTGGCCTGGTCTGAACCCGACACAGCGCACCTGGCGGGACTCAGCCCGGATGAGGTGAATAACATCGACATCTACAAGACCGCGCATCTGGCCACGGTGAATATCACCAGCACGGTCTACCAGAGGGACTTCTTCTTCGAGGTGTATCCGTCGAAGGACACCGGATCCGGTTTTTTCATCGACAACGGCGGGCGTATTCTGACGAACAATCATGTGATCGCCGACGCGAGCCGCATCGAGGTGACATTGCCGGACCAGACCCACTACCGGGCCCAGTTGCTCGATCGCGATCCGGTGAACGACCTGGCGCTGCTGAAGATCGAACCGCGGCGCGCCGAACCGTTCCTGCGGCTTGGCGACTCCGACTCGGTCCAGGTTGGCCAGAAGGTGCTTGCCATCGGGAATCCATTCGGGCTCGATGGCACGCTGACCACGGGGATTATCAGTTCTCTGGGGCGCGACCTGCAAACCGAAAGCGGGCGCCGGCTGGAAGGACTGATCCAGACGGACGCGGCGATCAACCCTGGCAACAGTGGCGGACCGCTGCTCGATTCGCGGGGCAACGTGATCGCGATCAACACCGCGATCTACGGGCCGAGTGGCAACATCGGCATCGGATTCGCGATGCCGATTAACCGCGCCAAAGTGATGCTCACCGATTTCCGGGCGGGCCGGACGTATCGCCCGCCGTTTCTTGGTGTGACGACGGTCTATATCGCCGGGTCTTATTCCGAGGCGCTCAATCTGCCGAGTGACGGGGGGTTGCTGGTGCAGGACGTACGGCCGGGATCGGCGGCAGCGGCGGCCGGAATCCGCGGCGGGCAGCGAAGCGTGGTTCTGGGCAACTACGAGGTCAGCATCGGTGGAGATCTGATTGTCGCCATCGACGGACAGCCGGTGACGCGGCAGGACGACCTGTCGCGGGCGATGGCGCGCAAGCGCGCCGGCGATGTGATGACGTTGACGGTGTACCGCGGCGGGCGGAAAGTTCCGGTCAAAGTGACGCTGGGAGCGCAGTCCGAGGAACGGTTCTAAGTGCGCGATCTTTCCGAGGGCAGGGTCCTGGTGACCGGGGGCGCGGGCCTGATTGGCAGCGCGATGATCTGGGAGTTGAACCGGCGAAGCCTCCGAAACATTTTTGTCACGGACCGTTTGGGCCGTTCCGAGAAGTGGAGGAATCTGGTTCCGCTCCGCTTCCTCGACTATATGGAGGCCGAGGAGTGGGAGAGGCGGCTGGCGGACGGCGGACGCGGGCTTCCGGCCGGCATCCGCACGGTGTTTCATCTTGGCGCGTGCTCGGCGACGACGGAGACGGACGCCACTTACCTGGTCCGGAATAATTACGAGTACACCAAGCGCATGGCGGAATGGGCGCTCGCCAAGGGAGCGCGGTTTGTGTACGCCTCCTCGGCGGCCACTTACGGCGCGCTCGAGACGAATTTGAGCGAGAGCCTGGAACTCGATACGCTGCGGCCGTTGAACATGTACGGCTACTCGAAACACCGGTTCGACTGCTACGCGCGCGCGGCGGGCATTCTGGATCGCATCGTGGGCCTGAAGTACTTCAACGTGTTCGGGCCGAATGAGGACCACAAAGGCGACATGCGCAGCGTGGTGAACAAAGCCTTCCAGCAGATTACGCGCACGGGATCGATGCAGCTTTTCAAGAGCTATCGTCCGGAGTTCGCCGACGGCTGCCAGAAGCGGGACTTTCTCTACGTCAAGGATGCGGTGAAGATGACGCTCCACCTGGCCTCGCTCGACGACGCGGGCGGCCTTTATAACATCGGCAGCGGAGAGGCGAGGCCCTGGCTCGATCTGGCGCATGCCTTGTTTCGGGCGCTAGGCCGCGAACCCCGGATCGAGTTTGTAGAGATGCCGGAAACGCTGCGTCCGAAATACCAGTACTTCACGCGCGCCGAAATGGACCGCTTCCGCGCGACCGGCTACGCCCAGCCGCTGACGACGCTTGAAGACTCGGTAGACGACTACGTCAGGAACTACCTCGTGCCCGGACGCAAACTAGGCGACGAGCCGAATGGAGCGGGCGCGCGCGCGTGAAGGTGCAACACATCCTGCGAGCCGCAATTATTTGGCTCGCGATACTGGCCCTCAGCCCCGCCTCGGGGTTTGCCGCGCTTGCTTCGGTGGCCGATGCGGGTTCGTGCCCGGCGATGCCCTGTTGCAAGGGAATGCACGGGGCCTGTTGCAGGCGGCAACACGCCTCGCGCGACGGTTGGAACGCATCACCGCAGTGCGCGGGCCACTGCCCGTGCGGCGCGCTCGCGCGCGGCAACTCCGGCGCCTCCTTCGTCTTCATTCCCGGCGGCCGTAGTTTCGATGTTGTTCCTCGCGGGATTGTCACGATCGACCTCGCCCCGTATCCGCCGGCCGCGAGCGGGCATTTCTTTCATCTCCACCAGCGTCCTCCTCCTCTCGTCTGAAGCGTCTCAACACGTCCAGCCGGCGCCGGTCGCTTTAGGAGAGGTGTCTCATCCGTTCGAAACATTTCATTGCAATCGTGTCTCTTCTCATCTGTGGCCTTGTGCGCGCGGGTGTGCTGGGGGATGTGCGCGGCATTGTGCACGATCCCTCCCACCGCCCGGTGCAGGGAGTGAACGTGCTGCTGCACGCCGCCGCAAGCGATTACGTACGTACGGCGACAACCGCAGCCGACGGCTCCTTCGCCTTCGATGCCGTGCCGGCGGGGGATTACGTGGTGTCGGTGTCTTACACCGGATTTGAGGCCCCGGACCAGACCATCCGGGTGAACTCCGGCAGCGCCCACGTGGTTCACTTTCAACTGGAACTCGCCGCGCAAAGCGAATCCGTCGAGGTGCACGAGAGCCCGGACCTGGTGGACCCGAATTCCGCGACGCCGACCACGACGATCACCCGCAGCCAGATTGAGCAGACTCCCGGGGCGAGCCTGACCAACAGCATGAACATGATCACGGATTTCGTTCCGGGTGCGTACATGGTTCACGATCAGCTTCATGTTCGTGGGGGCCACCAGGTCACCTGGGCGCTTGACGGCGTGCCGATCCCGAACACGAATATCGCCAGCAATGTGGGCCCGCAGATCGACCCGAAAGACATCGACTATCTGGAGGTGCAGCGCGGCGGCTATGAGGCGGACTACGGCGACCGGACCTACGGCGTGTTCAACGTTGTGCCACGCACGGGCTTTGAACGCAACGGGGAATTCGAGCTGACATCGACCTACGGCAGTTTCAACCAGAGCAACGACGAGATCAGCTACGGCGACCACACCGAACGTTTCGCCTGGTACACGGCGTTGAACGGCAATACGAGCAACTACGGCCTCTCGGCGCCCGGTCCGGAGATCCTGCACGACGCGGCGAACGGCGTGGGAGCGTTCGCTTCGCTGCTATTCAACCTGAATCCGGCGAATCAATTCCGGATGGTGGCGAGCCTGCGCGGCGACGATTACCAGATCCCCAACGATCCGCTGCAGCAGGCGTCCGGCATGAGCGACCAGGAACTGGAGCGCGACGCTTCGATTGACTTCACCTGGATCCATACGCTGTCGCCCGGCGTGACCTTCACGCTCTCGCCGTTCTATCACTACAATCGCTCCAACTATGACGGCGGCGCGCTGGACGTTCCGGTGAGTACGACGCAGCAGTCCGGCTCAACCTACGCCGGGGCACAGTCGTCAGTGAATGCGGTCAGCGCACGCCACAACGCCGAGATCGGTGTCTATGGCTTCGCCGAGCGGGAAGACGAATTTATCTCGCTTATGGCCAACGACGGCTCCGGCGCGGCGCTGCGCCAGCGGGACCTTGCCACGGGGCACCTTGAAGCCGTCTTCCTGAGCGACCAGTTTAAGGCGACGAACTGGCTGACGCTTACCGCCGGCGTCCGTTTGACCCACTTTACGGGGGCACTCAATGAGAACGCGGCCGACCCGCGCTTGGGTGCGGCGATTCGCATACCGCGCGTGAACTGGATTCTGCACGGCTTCTACGGGCGGTACTACCAGGCGCCGCCTTTGGTGACGGTGGGAGGGCCGCTGCTCGACTATGCGGTCACGCAGGGCCTCGGCTTTCTGCCGCTCTACGGGGAACGCGACGAAGAGCACCAGGTGGGCGTGACCATCCCGATGCGCGGCTGGCTGTTCGACGTGAACAATTTCCGGATCAACGCGCGGAATTATTTCGACCACAACGCCATCGGCAACTCGAACGTGTTCTTCCCGCTCACCATCGCCGGGGCGCGGCTGTACGGATGGGAGTTCACGCTTCGTTCGCCGCGCCTGTTCCACCGCGGCGAGGTCCACATCGCCTACTCCTATCAGCACGCGCTCGGCGAAGGCGCGGTGACGGGTGGCCTCACGGATTTCTCGCCGCCGGAAAGCGGATTCTTCCTGCTCGACCACGACCAGCGCCACACGCTTCACACCGGCTTCCTATGGGATCTGCCGGAGAAGACGGTTCTCTCCGGCGACGTCTACTTCGGTTCAGGGTTTACCAACGGAGACAGCCCCGTGCCTGCGCACCTTCAGCCGCACACGACAGCGGACCTGACTCTGTCGCGTCCGTTCGGCGAAAATTTCACGCTGGGTTTGACGGCATTGAATGTGACCAACCGGCGCTTCCTCCTCGACAACAGCCTGACCTTCGGCGGACTTCACTATGCCGATCCGCGGCAGATTTATATGCAACTGAGCTGGCGCTTCCAGCCGTAGCCGGCCTCACGCGGCGGTTACACTGAGTCTTGCCGCGGATTCGACCGGTTCACCTTCTGCTGCTCCTGCCGCTATTGGTGTATCTGGCGCTGCCGACGCGCGCTTACTACTGGGACGGGCTCGCGTTTGCGATCGCCATTGAGCACGGCTATCCGCTGCGCGGCCTGCTGCATCCCAATCATCTGCTCTACATGCCTTTCGGGCGGATGCTGTGGGTGGCGGCGCAGGGGGCCGGGCTTTCGACGAGGGCGTTGTTCCTGCTGCAGGGTGTCAATAGCGTGTTTGCCTTCGCGAGCGTCATGCTCGTTTATCGCCTGCTTCGGATGAAGGGGGTTGAACGCGGAACGGCGGTTGCCGGCGCGCTGGCCATGGCATTCTCGGCGACGTGGTGGAAGTATTCGACCGACTGCGACGCCTACATTCCGGGGATTTTTTTCGTGCTTGTGGCGTGGTTCTTTCTCGAATCCGGGCGGTGGCTGCCGGCGGCGTTCGCCCTGGCCGCGGCGATGCTGTTTCACGAGTTGTCGATTCTGATTCTGCCCGCGGCTCTGCTGACTGTGCCCGCAAAGCACCGGTTTCGCCTGGCGGTGCTGGCCCTGGCGCCGGTGGGGGCCGTCTATCTGTGGGCGTATCGCGTGGTCCACGGCGACTGGGCCATGGCGGGATTTCCGCGCTGGCCGACCGCGCACTCGCCGGATTCGAAGTTTTCGTTCGCGCCTCTGAGGGACGCAGGGCTGAGCCTGCTGGGCACTCTGCGCCTGTTTTTCGGCGGGAAGCCCGCGGCCGCGGTTCCGGACGTGCTCACTGCCACGCTTGTGCTCGTCGCGATTGCCGCGTTAATTGCTCTCGCGATGCTATTGCGGCGGGCCGGCAGGCTTCAGTTTGGCACGCCCTCGCGGGCGCTGCTGGTGTGGGCCGCGGTTTACGTCTGCTTTCTGTTCGTCTGGATGCCGCAGAACACTTTCTACCGGCTGTTCTATCTTCCGCCGCTGATCCTGCTGGCGGCCGAGCTGTCCTGGCCCGCGCGTGGCCGGGAAATCGCGGGCGCGGTCCTGGTCGTGTTGTTCAGCGCGAATCTGGCTCTGATGATTTACCCCGGATCCCGAATCGACCATAATCCCCCGCTCGCTTGCGCCCTGCGCTTCGAGCCGCAGTGGCCTGCCGGAACGCCGATCGTGTTCGAGCGATTCCATCCGGATTTGTGGACGATCAGTTATTTCAACCCGCAGGCCGCGTGGATTGGGTGGGGCAGCGGCGATCCGGCTGAGCTTGACCGCTACGTTGCATATGCCCGCTCCCACGGCGTGCCGCTCTGGCTCGAGGCGACCGCATATGACAGGTTGCGTGCGACAGAGAGCGGCCGCTCCTGGCTGGTGAGGCATCCGGAATCCGGCCCTGAGCTGAGCTGCGGCAACCGGGGGCGCGACTTCCGGTTCTTCCCGATCCGGGCACAGGAATAAGAAAAACCTTACATTCCAACGTGGTCACCCTAAACCCGCGGCGGTCCCGCGCCGATATGCACAGCGGGGACATACATGGCCGTGAACGTGTTGATTGTGGATCATTCGGCGGCGATTCGGAAGATCCTGGAGCGGGTGCTGCGTCACGCCGATTTTCCTCTCGGCGATGTACATGAGGCCGGTGACGGGAAAGAGGCGCTGGCGAAACTGGCGCATTCCGACGTCGGGCTGGTGTTCTCCGACATCAATATGCCGAACATGGATGGCCTCGAGTTTCTGGCCCGGATGAAGTCTAACGAAAGCTGGAGCAAGCTACCAGTGATTATGGTTACCACCGAAGGCGGGCAGGAAAAGGTGATGCAGGCGATTCAGTTAGGCGCCACAGGCTACATCCGCAAGCCGTTCACGGCGGAACAGATCAAAGAAAAGCTGGCGGGGATCATCTGACACGGCTCCGAGCCCGAATGGGAGATAAGCGTTGGACGATAGCGAATTGGCGCGGCTGATCCGCGAAGCGACGGAGGGCGTTTTTTCGGTGATGCTCGAACTGCCGATAGAGTCCGGGACGGTTCAACGCGTCGTGCCCACATCGGGCGGCTACGACGATGTCATTGCGCCGGTTCGGCTTGGCGGCACGTTGATCGGCTCCGGGCGCCTGGGATGCGGAGCCCCTCGGAAGAAGCCACCGCCGCAAGCGTGCGACGTCCTTCCTCGGTGAACTCTCTATCGGTGTCGAGGCCCGTTAGGTTCAGGAGGTATTGCGGCAGCATTAAACTTAACCGGGATGACGTTCGCGACAGCCTGGGAGAGATCGTCAACATGATCGCGGGAAACTTCAAGGCTTTGTTGCCCGACGGCGCTGCGATCTCGATGCCCTCGGTGGTCGAAGGCTCCGATTACACATTGCGTGTCCGCGGCGGACGCATCGTCACCAACTTGACGATGCGCTGGCGAGCGATAATCACGCCGTCAGGCGCTCTCTCACACCGAATGGAACGGGCTGCGACGGGGCAGGAGCAAGAGTCCTGCAACGACGATTAATGCCGCGCAGAGCAGGGCGGCCCGCTGGGGTCCCGCGACGTGGATCAGCCAGCCTTCGGGAAAATCGCCGAGCGGGCGTATTCCCATCACCAGCAGTGTATTCAGGCTCATCACCCGCCCGCGAAGTCCCGCCGGTACGCGGCCCTGTAACAACGCTGCCGTAATGACCGACGTCGCGGCTTGGCCCACTCCAGCCATCATCAGCAGCGCGGCGACGGCCCACAGTGGACGCATGCTCGGAAACGTACCCAGCGCGACGGCCGAGGCGAACAGTCCCGTGAGGTACGGCACACTCTTGGAGCCGCGATCGCCGCGATGAGCCACGAGCAACGCACCTGCCACGGCCCCGATGCCGGAGCAGGCGAACAACGCCCCGAGTTTTGCATCCGAAATGTGCCAGACCGAGCCGGCGAGCACCGGCAACAACAGCGCCGATGAGGGCGTCAGAAAAAGCACCGCGGCGTAGCCGCTCAGGACGGCTCGCAACACCGGATCGGCCTTGAGCGCATCAAACAACTCGGCTACGGCGTGAATCAACCTCTGCCTGCTCTGGCGCGCGCCATTGCCCTCTCCGCCGGCCAGGAGCAGCGCGATAAGAACCGCGAGGTAGGAAACGGCATTGAGATAGAAGCAGCCTGCGTAGCCGATGCTCGCCGCGGCCAGACCCGCGAGCGTAGGTCCGGCGATCGAGGCGCCTTGAAAAATCATCGACTGCAGCGCGATCGCGTTCGTGCGTTCGGAATCCGGCACGAGCGACGGCAGCAGCGCCGCCCGCGCGGGTTGATCGGCGCTGAGCACGCAGCCGCTCGAGAAAGCCAGAACGAGCAGCATCCATAGTTCGATGCGTCCGGACGCAGTCAGATAGCCCAGCAGGGCCGCCAGGACGCCCAGCACAGTCTGCGACACGAGCAGCAGTTTCCGACGGTCGAATGCATCAGCGATTCCGCCGCCGGCGAGAGCGAACAGCAGGAACGCCGCGGCCTGCGACAAGAGCACCGCACCGAGGGCGAACGCCGAGCCATGGGTGATCTTGAGCGTCACCAGGCTCTGCGCCACAATCTGCACCCACGTGCCGACCGCCGAGCAGGCGAGGCCAGTCCAGACAATGGCGAATCGCCGGTGCGCGAACGACCGCAGCGCGCCGGAACTCATGCTGGGTGAAACCGCATCTCTCTCATCGTATGCGACTTGCCCACGTCGCCCGAAGCCGCCCCGCCCCAAAGACGCGGGAGGTGGCGCGAAGCCCGGCGAATTGTTCCAATAGAGGGTTTGGGATTCTCCCTTCACTTTAGAGAACCACGTTGGATTCGCGAAACAAAATTCTATCCTCCGATGAGATCGTCCGCCGCACCGCCGGCCGGGAAACGCTCTGGCTGCGCGGCCGCTTCGATCCTTTGCTCGCCCATCATGCCCGCTTCATCGAGAAGCGGAAACTGCCTGGCACGACACTGGTGATCGTCGTCGAGCAAGGCGAAGCGCCTCTCATGGACGTACGGGCCCGCCGGGAACTGGCCGCCTCGCTTCGCGCCGTCGATTACGTCGCCCTCGACGGAACACCCGCGGACGTCTCCGCGGAGATGCTGGACGACGCCGAGGCTCGCCAAGCGTTCATCGCCCGCGTTCGCGCGCGCAGCGGGGCCGCGGATTGACGCCCACTCCGCTTCGCATCCTCGTTGTCCGCCTGGGCGCGATGGGCGACGTGATTCATGCTCTGCCGGCGGCTGCCAGCCTCAAGCACAGCTTGCCGGGCTCGATGGTCGACTGGGCGATCGAGGAGCGCTGGCTGCCTTTGCTCGAGGGCAACCCCTACATCGACCGCGCCGTCCCCATCGACCGCAAGACTTTTCGCGGCATTCGGCGCGCCTGGTCGGACCTCCGCTCCGCCCCCTACGACCTTGCCGTCGACTTCCAGGGCCTGATCAAATCCGCGCTCATCGCCGCCATTGCCCGTCCCGAGCGCATCTTCGGTTTCGACCGGACGCGGGAACGGCCCGCCGCATGGTTTTACTCCCGCCGTGTCCGCCCGCAGACCGCTCACGTGGTGGATCAGAACCTGGAACTTGTGGCCGCCGCCGGCGTCTCGAACCCGCTGCGCCAGTTCCCTTTGCCCGAAGGCCGGCTTGAAGGGAGTCTCCCGGAGGGCCCCTTTGTCCTCGCCAACCCGCTGGCGGGCTGGGGCGCCAAGCAATGGCCGCTCGAACATTACACGGCTCTCGGCGCCATGCTCAAAAGCGATTTGGGACTCACCCTCGTCCTCAACGCCCCGAAGAAGATCTCCCTTCCGGACATCGTGCCGCACGTCTCCGGCATCCCGGGCCTGATATATGCGACGCGGCGCGCCGCGGCGGTGGTCGGCCTGGATAGCGGACCGCTTCATCTGGCCGCGGCGCTCGGTAAGCCGGGTGTCGGGATCTACGGCCCTACCGATCCGGCTCGCAACGGCCCTTACGGCAACACCATCGCCGTTCTGCGCGCACCCGGCGCGGTCACTACGTACCGCCGCCTGCGGGAGACCGGCGCCGACATGCGCTCCATCTCCCCGGAGATGGTTTTTCAGGCGCTTCGGGAAAAGCTTGCGCAGTCTCGCGCGGGAGAACGTCCGTGAGCGGTTCGCTGTTCCCCAAGCCTTACGCCGACCTCGTGGCGCGTCTCCGCGTGCCAAGCGGATTTCTGCTCGTCGCGGAGTTTGCCTGGCTCGCCCGTCCCGAACCCATCGCGCTTGCCACCGGCGTGGCCGTGTCGGCCTGCGGCCTGTTGCTTCGCGGATGGGCGGCGGGCCACCTGGAAAAGAATCGGCAACTGGCGCGCAGCGGGCCGTATTCGTGGGTGCGAAATCCCTTGTATATCGGCACCCTGCTCGTCGCGGCGGGCCTCGTCGTCTCCGCCCGGCGCTGGGAACTCGCCATCCTCTTCGGCGCCGTTTTCCTGCTCATCTATCTTCCGGTGATCGAACTCGAAGAACAGCACCTCCGGCGCCTGTTTCCCGAATATGCCGACTACGCCGCGCAAGTTCCCAAGCTTCTCCCGCGCCGGCCCGTTCAACCCGCCCCAGGGCGATTCCGCTGGGCCGTGTACAAGAAAAATCAGGAATACCAGGCGCTGCTCGGTTATCTTGCGGGCCTGGCCTGGCTGATCTGGAAAACGCTCGCCCGGTGAGTCCGCCGGGCCACAGACCCCGGCGCTACAATCGCTCTATGGACGCCACGGCGACGCGAAGAGCCGTTCAAAGCCGAACGCGGAAAAGCCTTCCGGCAATTTGCCGCCGGACCCTCTCCGCCGTGGCGCGCGCCGCGTCTCGTCTGTTGCGCCGCAAACCGGAAGACCCCTACGCTTATGCCGTGGCCCGTCGGCCAACCGCTCCCCGCGGCCCGCGGTCTGCCTCGGCCGTCCTGGACCTTCCCGAGTGATGCAAACCGGGCGAATTCAGTAGATCGCCCCGCCTTCCTGCGCCGATTTCACCACGCCGTTCTCGACCGCGACGGAGAAGCGCACTCCGCCGGCCCCACTCCAACGCAGCAGATCGAAACTGCCGCCTTCGGAGGCGCGGTAGACTTCAGCCCCGTGCAGCGTCAGCGGGTCGCCTGGGTTGCAGTCGTCGGCCTTTTTCGTCAAGCGGACGAAATACGCCGCGCCGGAGCCAAGCACCGACGCCTTTCCGTCGGGTTCGATCAGGGCCGCCGTTTTGTCGTCGATGAAAATTCCGTGCGGTTCCGGCGTCCATCCCTGGGCTACGAGCCGTGCAAGGAGGGCCAGATCGCGCCCCATCGCGTCATGTTGGGCGAAGTGGGCGTCCGTTAAGGTCCCGCCCAGCAGGGGAATCTTCAGAAAGTGCCGCGCGAGGGCGATCCGATCATCGAAAGGATCGGCCAGCGCCTGGGCGGAAGTAACCGCTCCGCCGGCCGCCGTGTCGACAAATTCGGAGAGCATATTGAGCCC
This sequence comes from Acidobacteriota bacterium, assembly GCA_021778335.1. Classification (GTDB taxonomy): domain Bacteria; phylum Acidobacteriota; class Terriglobia; order Bryobacterales; family Bryobacteraceae; genus JAJYKC01. Next base: position 29,864 of record JAJYCN010000006.1, read on the forward strand.
CGCGGCCGCGCCTCCCATTGGCACGCCCCGCGCGACGGCCGCGTTGATCTCATCCTGCAGCGGCGACGCTTGCCAGGAATCGACATACTTGGCCTGATCGCCGCCGGCGATGAATATCGCCTCCGCATGGCGTACGGCCTGGACCACGAAATCCGTTCTCGCTCCCTCGCGGCCTGTCACGGTCAGCGTCGCCACGGAATTCAGCGACGGGCAGACGCGATGGATGTAGCCGTTATACGAGTCATCGGAGGAATCGCGGAGTACCAGCAGATCGCCGCCGTTTGCCTTCGCGCATAACCAGGCGATGCCGCGGTCCATGTCGCCTCCGCCAGCGGCGAGAAGATAACCCGCTGAGGGGCGCGGCGACGCATCCGAGGCCTTGCCGAGCCGGGCATACTTGTATCCGGGATCTTTCACCGAGGCCGGTTGGCCATGGACCAGGACGCAGATCGCAAACGCAATATTCGCCAACGGAACAACGGGCTTCATCAGTGACCATGATAGGTCACCCGCGCGGCTAAGCCTCCACGGTGCGCGCCCACGCGATGGTCTCTTCAAAACCCAGCAGTCCCGTGATGCTGCCCACCGCCGTCACGCTCCGCGCCCCGACGGCATTGGCGAGCCGCGCCGCCTCGGGGAAGTCCATTCCGCGCGCCAACCCGGCAAGGAAGCCGCCCGCGAAACAATCGCCCGCTCCCGTCGTATCCCGTACCGTCACCTTGAATCCCGGCGAATGAAACTGGCGGTTTCTCTCGAAAACGGCGCAACCCTCGGCGCCCAACTTGATCACAACGGCCCTGGCGCCGGCTTCCTGAAGGATCTCCGCCTGCCGGGACGGCTCGGTATGGCCGGTCAACTCCCGCGCCTCGTCATGATTGGCAAAAAGCACGTCGGTCTCGGCAAGACTCGGAGCCAGCGACCGCAGCCATTCGCCGCTCGAATCCCAGCCGCCGTCGATCGAGGTCCGCAGGCCCAATGCGTGCGCTTCCTTCAGCATCGCCGGCCCGTTCGTCCGAAGTCCCGGCACGCCGAAGGGATTCCCGATATGGAGAAACCCACAGCCCGCGCTCAGCGCTCCTTCAAGCGGCGGCGGCGGGTTGAAGACGGATCGGCTCACACCCGGACAATGCAGCAGCGCGCGTGCTCCGTCGGCCCGCACCAGCGCTACGGAAGCGGAGGTCGGCGCTTCCCCCCGGTCCACGAATGAAATCTCGACGCCGGACTCGCGCAGAATAGCGAGAACTCTTTCGCCGTTGGCGTCTTTGCCGACGCGCCCGGCCAACCGCGCCGGCACGCCGAGCCGGGCGATCGCAATCGCGGTATTGGCGCCGTTGCCGCCAATCTGTTGTTCAATCGAATCGACCCACAGGCTGGTGTGCCAGTGCGTCTCGTTTGGCGCCGGCCGGACCAGCGTGTCGAACACGATATTGCCGCAGCAGAGAACCCCGGGCGTCTGGGTCATCGGCTCAGTTCGCGCCGCCTTCTCCCAGCGTGGCCAGGAACTGGGCCGGCAACGGCCATTCGCCGGTCACCCGGTTGCGCTCGCAATGGAATGTTCCCGAGGCGAGCAATCCGCCCACGCTCGGCGTATTCGCGGCTGCGCCATTCTGCTGCGCCAACTCGGTCCGAAGTGTGGCCGTGCTGGTTTCGAGTTGAGCTTCGAGTTGCGTCGCGGCCGGCGGATCCTGACAGTCGAGTTGTGCCTCCAGGACAAGTCCGGCTCCGCGCGCCGAAAGCGTAAACACAATGGGCCGCGTTCCGGCCACGGAAGCCAGCAGCGGCCTGGCCGGTTCCGGCAACAACCCCGATGCCGTAATCGCCTGCGCGCTCGTCTTTACCCAAACCGCGCCGGTAGGAGTATCACCGGGCCGTGCGTCGCGCGCGTGGATCTGCCGCACCGCTTCGCCCTCCGTGCTCACAGCCAGGTCGAGCACGTCATCCTGATCGAGATAGAACGAGATCCTCCGCTCCGGACGGCTCCCGCTCATCCGGCAGACGCCCCCCTGGCAGTTTCCTCCCTGCTGTTCCGCATACGCCTCGAGCGATTTCCAGTCGAAGCGTCCACGCAGCACAAAGAACTCCTCCCCGCCGGCGAACAGTATCGCGGCGGCGTCCAGATCGCGCTGGTAGTCGAACCGTGTCCGCGCGACAAACTGGCGGTAGTCGGCGTCCTGTTCCGACTCCGAACCGTTGAGAAGGCCAAGCAGTCCCGCGCGCCTCGCGGAGGCGAAATCCAGATAAACGATGGTGCCCGCCCGTCCGGGCAGCATCGCCACCAGCTCCGCGGACGACATCGCTTTGCCGCGCCGCATCCAATACACGCCGCCCAGAATCGCCCCGCACAGGACGAGCAGCGCGGTTGCAAGCTGGAACGGGTGCAGATGGAAGCGCACAAGCGAAGCCGCTTAAACCGCTACCGCCGCTACCGCCTCGCGGGAGGACTTCCACAGCTTCACGTAAGGCTCCAGGTCCCGCATCATCTTCGCGAACTGAGGCAAGTCCAGCGACTGCGCCCCGTCGCTCACCGCTTTGTCCGGATGCGGATGCACCTCGACAATCAGTCCATCGGCGCCGATCGCCACACCCGCGCGCGACAGGGCCGGCACCAGACTCCGTTTCCCCGTCGCGTGACTCGGATCGAGGATCACCGGCAGATGCGTCAGTTCGTTCAAAAGCGCAACGGCGGTGATGTCGCAGGTGTTTCGCGTCGCCGTCTCAAACGTGCGGATGCCGCGCTCGCACAAAATGACGTCCGAATTGCCGTGCGCCACCACATACTCGGCCGACATCAGAAGTTCCTTGATCGTCGAGCTCATGCCGCGCTTCAAAAGCACGGGACGGCCGCAGCGGCCCAGCGTCTTCAGCAGCGAGAAGTTCTGCATGTTCCGCGCGCCGATCTGCAGAATGTCGGCGTAGGATGCGACTAGCTCCACATCACGGTCGCTCATCACTTCGGTGATGATGCCGAGCCCGGTGGCCTGCTTCGCCTTGTGCAAGAGCTTCAGGCCTTCTTCTTCGAGCCCCTGAAAATCGTAAGGCGACGTCCGCGGCTTGAACGCGCCGCCGCGCAGGAACTTCGCCCCACACGCGGCCACGCCCTCGGCCGCCTCGAGGATCTGTTTCTCATTCTCCACCGAGCACGGGCCGGCCATGACGATGAACTCATCGCCGCCGATCTCGACGCCATTGGCGACCACCTGGGTTTTCGCCGGCCTGAATTCGCGGCTCACGAACTTATAAGGCGCTGAAATGCGCACCGCACGCTCCACCTGAGGCATCGCTTCCACCGACTCCAGGCAGGCGGTCACATCTCCCATGCCCACCACGCCGATCACTACCCGCTCCTCGCCTTCAATCGAGTGGACCTTGTAGCCGAAGTCGCGAATCCGCTCGCAAACCTGGTCAATCTCTTCCTTCGTTGAATGCCGCTTCATGGAAATAATCATTCTCTAGGTGCCCCTAAAATAAAAAACCCACTCTTTCGAGTGGGCCGTTACTTACTTTCCTCAAACTTGCAGCGCCACTCGTGACGAGTCAGGTCCCGTACCAGAACCAAAATCGAAACGAGTTGAACGACACGATCCGCATCAAATCGAAGTATAGGCTGATTCCCTGAGCGATTGCAAGCGGAATCTTCAGGCCGGGCGCGCCCTTATAACGTCTTCGCGAGAAAGCTCTCCAGGTCGTGCTCGTTCACCGCGGGTTCTCCCGGCGCCACATTGCTCAGCTTACCCGCCTTCATCCAACGCTCTAACTCGCCCACCAGGTCAAAGAGGTGGTCGAAAGAATCGACAACAAAAAGCAAGGGCTGAAAGTGATCGATCTCGAACGCCTGGTTGATGGCCCACTCAAGTTGAATCGGATACCGCCGCACCTGGGGTGCGTCGATGGCGTGAGCGATCTCGCCATACGAACTCAGCAGTCCGCTGCCGTAGACCTTCAATCCATCGCCGGATCGCATCAGGCCGAACTCGACGGTGAACCAGAAAAAGCGCGCCATCGCCCGGATTATGCTCGTCAGCGTGTGTATCTTTGTGTCGTGGCCCCGAATGCCCGCCACAAGGTCCGCCGCCGTGTGCGCGCATTCGCCGAATCGCACCAGCGTCTCGGCGAAGTTGCGGTCCGTGTGCATCGGCACGTGCCCGGCGATGTCGTGAAAGATGTCGGGCTCGGGCAGATAGTCGAGACGGTCCGCGCGGCGAATCGTAATCGTTGTGGGAAACTCGCGATTGCGTAAACAGTCGAAGAACAAGAACGCCGGTACGTACCCGCTTACCGCTTTGGCGCGGAAACCTGTCAAGGGGTTCAGGAAACGATTGACGTCGTCGAGCCTCGGCACGCGATACGGGTCGAGACATAGAGACCCGATCCCGCGCAAAAACTGCGGATTTGCGTACCGCTCCCAGCGCGGAACCATCCGTCCATACAGGTTCCGCCACGCCTCGTGATTGGCCTCCGAGTACAGATCGTAGGGCTGATGAATGTAGAGCTCCCCGTGCCCGCGCGCCTCCTCGATAAATGGCGCCTCCGATGTGGTGAGCCCGGCGGAAACCGATTCGGTACGCGTCACGCGCATCCTCCTCTACCAAAACAATACTATCAAACACCACATAAAAGTGGTGTGTCACATGGGTTCCCGGATGCGTAGAGGGATGGCATGTTGTTTATAATTGCAGCGCCATGTTTCGATGCCTCCATGCCGGCCTATGCCTTGCCGCGGGCGCAGGGGTCCTCCTCGCGCAAAGCCCTTCCACCGCGCCGTCCGACATCGCATCCGGTCTGACGCCCGAGATCACCGGCGCCCTGCGTGCCAGCGGCGTTCCAGGCGTCTCGATCGCCGTCGTGCGCGACGGGCGTCTTGCTTTCGCGCAAGCTTTCGGCATGGCCGACCTCGCCGCGAGCCGCGCCGCCTCGGTTGAAACTCGCTATGCCGCCGGCAGCGTCAGCAAGCAGTTCACCACAGCGATCCTGCTGCTGCTTGCCGAGCAGGGCAAACTGTCGCTTGACGATCCCGTCTCGCGCTATTTCCCGGATCTCACCGATGCGGGCCGCGTCACGATCCGCCAACTGCTCTCGCACACCTCCGGCTATCAGGATTACGCGCCGCAGGACTACATGATCCCGGCCTGGCTGAAACCGGTCACTCCCTCCTACATCCTCGACCGATGGGCCAAGAAACCTCTCGACTTTCCGCCCGGCACGCGCTGGGAGTACAGCAATACCAACTATGTCCTGGCGGGCCGGATCATCGAGAAAGTCTCCGGCCGGAGTCTATTGAGCCTGTTGCGCGAAAACATCTTCGATCCGCTGGGAATGGCTTCAGCCGGCGACTGCGGTGAACGCCGCCCCGGCGACGCAACCGCGTACACGCGGTATGGCCTGGGCGCGCCGCGTCCCGCGTTACGTGAAGCTACCGGGTGGTATTTTGCCGCCGGCGAGCTTTGCATGACCCCGTCGGATCTGGCTCGCTGGGATATCGCGTTCCTCAATCACCGCATCCTCAATCCGCATTCCTACGAGGAGTTCACGCAGGAGGTGCGGCTGAACAACGGGGATCACACCAATTACGCCCTCGGCCTTCAGATCGGTACGCTATCGGGTATTCCCACCCTCACGCATGGCGGCGAGGTTTCGGGTTTTCTTGCCTCCAACTGGATCCTGCCCAATCGCGGCGGCGCCGTCGTGGTGCTCTCGAACCAGGACGCAAGCGACCTGGTCAGTTCGCTCGCCCGCCAACTCGCGACTTCCGTGTTCGTGCCGCCAACGGAACAGGTCCAGACGGCCGACTCGCAACGCGCCCGCGCGTTCCTCGAGGGGCTGCTTGCGGGGAAAGTGGATCGCACGCGCATCACCGAGGACTTGAGTTCCTACTTTACAGCCGAATCTCTCGGCGACATTCGGCATTCGCTCCACCCATTCGGCCGCTTGCAGGACGTCACCGGCGAAGTGGAGCGCCATCGAGGCGGGATGACCATGCGCATCTTCCGCGCGCGTTTTAAGAAGCGTGCCGTCACGATCGTCACCTATACGACGCCGGACGGCAAGTACGAACAATTTCTGATTACGGGTTGAGCCGGTTAGCGGTACTTGCGCAGCACCGCGAGGAGTCGTCCCTGGACCTCGATACGCGCGGGATCCACATAGATAGGACCCATCGCCGCGTTTGCCGGCTGCAGACGAATCCGGCCGTCCGCCTCGCGGTAGAAGCGCTTCAACGTCGTTTCAGCGCCATCCACGAGCGCCACTACGATGTCTCCCTCCTTCGGTTCGGAGGTCTTCTCGATCAACACGTAGTCGCCCGGGCAGATGTGATCCTCGATCATCGACTCACCCTGCACCTCCAACGCATATGTGCCCGGCGAGCCGGAGAAGTCGGCGAATTGCAGTTGTTCCGCGGTGGGGTAGGTCTCCACCGGCACGCCCGCGGCGATCCGGCCGAGTAACGGAACGCCGCCCACCTCGGCCCTGGCGCCACTGGCTCGTGCGGCGCGGCGGGCTTCGAGGTAGACTGGCTCGACTTCGAGCGACCGGCTCTGGTTGAAGCCGCGGCGAAGATACTTGCGGCCCTCCAGCGCCTCCACGTGCTTGTGCACGCTGGCGAGCGAGGAAAGCGCCAAACCATGCGCCATCTCCTCGTAGCTCGGACTATAACCGTGGTCGAGGATGAAATCCGCCAGATAGTCGAGAACTTCCTTTTGCCGCCGTGTAAGAGCCATACCTGTCCCTATTATTGGCGAACAAAAGGGGAAACGGCAAGAAAAATCTGTCGGTCCGGAGAATGCGGCCCTAGCGGGCTTCCATGCCGTACTCCCGGACCAGCACGGGCGAACCGGACACGGCGTAGAGCCGCGCCCAGTATTTGCCGGAAAGAAGCAGCCGCGATGGCGCGAAGTGGAGTTGGTTCCTGACCCCAACACCCGCTCCCGACCACACGAGCTGTCCCTCGTCATTGACCAGGTCAAGCCGGTAGGAAGAAGCCGCGGGAATTTCGGTTAAATCAATATCCAGCCGGAGCGGGCGCCCGGCGGCAACCGTCGTCAACAAATCTTGCGCGGCTCCGCGAGAGACAGCCAACGCCACGTCTTCCGGCGTGCCCCCCTGGGACAACTGCTTGGGAACGGCAAGGGAAAGCGCGAGCGCGGCAACCGCGAACGCTCCTGCCGGCCAGAGCCACCTCATTCCCCAATGGAGGGACGGCTTTCTTTTCCCCCAAAGAGACGATGAGGCTACCGGAGCGGCTTTCGGTTGCTCGTTCAGCAACAAGCGAGCGGCATCCCGCATCGCCACAACATAATGGTCCGCCTCACTCAGACGTTCCTGGCACTGTGGGCACACGAGGAGGTGTTCCTCGATCGGTTCGAGGTCGGACGCGCCGACACGGCTGAGTGCATACCTCTCTAGAATTTCCTCCGATGGATGATGGGCAAAGTCGGACTGCGCTACCATGACGCCTCCCGGCCGGCGCACTTCCTTCACGCGCCAACAACGAATTTCCTCTTACTCAACTAGTGCGGGACAGACGTCGATGTTCTCAGAATAAATTTCCGCAGGGACCCGCCTTGCAGCCTCTTTCGGCCTAGCTCCCCGAAACGGGCCTTGGCCCGGCTCTTGAGCAGGCGGAACTGGGTCTCGCTCAGCGACATCTCCTGGCAGATTTGTTCCTGTGACTGCTCATGGAGATAAAAGCGGGTAAGGATCTCACGGTCCTTCTCGGACAGGGAACGCAGCACGCCGGCCATGAGTTCGGCCCGCTGGCGGTCGCTCGCCGAACGCTCCGGGTTATGCCGGATGTCTGCCACGCGGGAACCGATCTCGAGGTCGACCTCCTCTTTGCGGCTGTGAACCGCCTGGTCGATATGGGCGGCCACCTGGCGGCGCACCACCGTCCTGACGAAACCCATCAGACGCTCCGGCTCGCGAAGCTCGCCTCGCTGGATGGCCTGAACCACAATCAGGAACGCGTCGTGCACGCGATCGTCGAGTTCCTGCGGACCGAGCTGGCGGCAGAGGTAGAACCTGATCCCCTTCGAAAATACGCGATAAAGGTCTTCCAGGCCGGATTCGTCCCCGGTTTGAATGCGCGCCACCATCTCAGGCCAGTCGGCGCCGCCGGCGGGCGCGGCGGCAGATGCGCCATGGCCGGGTATTTCCTGGGGACCGGTTCTCCCCTGTTCCGGGGCCTGCTGATTCGTTGGTTCCGCAGTCGGATCCGGTGCCCTTCGAGCCGCGAACATGCCTCACTCCTTTCCCATCTCGTAAAACGACGCCCAGTAGCTGGGTTTGGCCCGCCAGGAGCCCGATCGGATCATGTCAAGTTGCGCAGCCTGCAGGGCTTCGGAAATGGCGCGCGTACCCGAGCCCGACCCATGCCGCAGATTCTGGTAGAACTTCACAAAGAAAGAACCGCTGTCATCCGGGTCCGCCCAGCGCGTCCCCACCACCGCGTCGGCCCCGGCGATGAGCCACGCCCGCGCCAGCCCGAGCACGCCGATCGGATCCGGAGCAGGCGCCGAAGCGGAGCTGCAGCCGCTCATCACAACGGCTCCTCCGTGCAGATTCCAGCGGACGATATCGTAGTGCGTCAGCACTTCGGGGCCGCCCGAGCGGTTCAGTCCGAGCGCGATCAGTGCTCCTTCGGGCCGCCCGTCCGGCTGCAGCACATGCGCCGCGATATGAACCACCGCCGGGTTCCGTTGTATGGCCTCTTCGACACCTTCCCGCGTCGCACGGAGCCCCGTCAACAACGCCCCTTCCTTCATTCCAAAAACCCTCGCGCACGCCATTAGCTCCTGCCCGCTACCTACAAGGCGCGGCAACTCGATGGAGGCCTGTGCGCTAAACACGCTCGGCAACTTCAGGGCGGGCCCGCCCCAACTCCGCACGGACCTCCATCTTGGATCGGCCCGATTGTAGACCCCGTCTCCAATTCCCAGGAACGGCCCGTCGGCGCGCAGCGGCAGGGACGCACGTAGGGAAAACGCGCTCGGCACAAAACGCAGCGTGTGCCGCTCGATCAGAAACCCGCCTCCGGCCATGCCCGCCGGAAGTGCGGCCAGAGGTGTTCTTAGCAGCGTATCGTCGCTCGTCAGCACCCATTCCGGTTGCCGCTGGACCTCGGCGCCCAGCGGCTTGAGCAGCGACGTGTACAACCGCTCGCCTGCACTTTCCGCCGATGGTCGATTTTGCTGGATGGCCGCCAAGAATTTCTCCGCGTCGTCCCGAATTTCGGAAGCCGCCCGAAGACGATGCGCTTCAAAGCCATGGCGCCTGACGGCCCAGACGCAGGAGGAACGCAACCCTAGATGAAAACTCAGTATTACTTCCCGGGGCGATAGCTTAGCCTCGATACTACTGAGTGTCTCCCCCACGGAGAATCTCTCGTCCGGTCTATACAGGGTAGTACCAGGAAGCGCTAGGGCCTTTACTTCGATCTCCTGAAGACGCTCCTCCATCTGGCCCAATGACGCACGAAGCGCTTCGGAATTGCCGGTGAGAAGGCGGGACTGCCCGGCTCTCAACTGCGCCAGCAACGCCCAGTAGGACTGCGGAAGCGATACACTCTGCCGTCCCCGCTCGAGCAGGGTCTGCCGCAACGCCGCCGAACGGCTCTCCTCCGATGCCAGGAACGCTTCCCGGGCAGACATCGAGCCGGGGCGTTCGAAATCCGGCGCGTCCAGCAGCGTGTCGATGTACTGCGCGTAGAGCGCATCCAGCCAATGGGAAGAGCCGGCTCGCAACGCATCGGTTGGCGCCGTGCCCTCGCGCCATGCGCGGGCTCGCGCGATGGCCTTCCGGTATTCGGCCAGGGCGGCGGCGCGATGCTGCAAATGGGCTTGAATGCGTCCCGCCTGAAAATGCAGGTACCAGTCGGGGGCGCCTGCCGCGGCAGGATTCTCAAAGGCCCGGCCTAGCAGCACCCAGGCGGTCCGGAAATCGCCCTCGCGCTCGGCAAGTTCGCTCAAATGCGGATAGTTGGGCGATCCGGCCAGTTTTGGGAAGAGCACCGTAAGCCGGTAGGACTCGATCAGCGCCCTTGCGGCGTTCCGTAGATGCCCCGCCTCCAATTCGACAACACCGAGGTTGTCCCAGGCCTGAGCCAGCAACGAGCGATTGTTCAGCCGATCCGCCTCCGCAATCGCAGCCCGGAAAGCCTGCTCGGCCTGTGCATGGTCGCCAAGGCGCGAATTCACCTGGCCGCTCAGCGTCAGCAGCGACGAACGCGTCCCCGTGGCATCGTCCGGGCGCAACTCCCGCAACCCACGCTCAGCGCTCTGCCGGGCCCAGTCGAAGTTACCCAGTTGGATATAAAGCGAGGCAAGGTTGGCGCTCAGCCGTCCTGCTCCCTCCATGTCCCCCGAACCAGCCGCCATGTCATGCGCCTGCAATAGGGTGCTGAGCGCTCCCCGCAGGTCCCAAACCGCAAACCGGCAACTGCCGGCGTTGCCCAGGTATCGGGCCGCCAGCGCGCGCCGGCCTTCCCGCACCGCCACGTCGTATGCCTGGCGGTACAAAACCTCTGCCGCAGCAAAATCTCCATGCCGAATCGCGGCGGACGCACGCTCGTGGAGCGGGCGCAGTTCCGCGGCGTCCTCCACCGGAGCACTTGCGCTCCGCCGGTGACAACTGGGCATTATCAGAACTGCAATCGCGACGGCGGTGAGCGACGCCTGACTCAGATCCAGCCTCTTTCGTGTTCTAGTATCACCGATCGTACTAGTACCAGTACTCCAAATTAGGACTATATCAGATCTTGACCTGATTGCAAGAGGAATTTTTTCCTTTAGGTACTAATCCCCTCTGAAATCATGAAATACTCTCGCGCTTGGAACGGGTCGCCCATCCGAAACGCCTGTAAGCGAGAGAACATTCAGGCGGACCCGGTTGGCCAAGCCGGTTCCTGCCCGCATCGCTTGCGCTCAAAATCGCGGCGATGCCCTTGCTTTACCAGAAAATGATGATCGGTGTCGGCATTTGCGTAAGGGTCCTTTCTTTGGAAATTGCTTCCAGCGCTGTTCCGCGCTACCCTCACGCTAATTCGGCACGTTCTTGCGGCAGGTTTAGAGTTACTCTAAGTGATTCATAGGAGGGGAGTAAGTAAAATGAAGAATTTTGTGAACGCGTTTTGCATCGCGCTCGCCGCCGGTTGCGCACTGCTCGCGCAGACTGGCGCCAAGCCGCCCGCTTTCGATGTGAAGGCGCACTACACCAAGTACGAGTACAAAATTCCCATGCGCGACGGCGCGCACCTGTTCACCGCCGTGTATGAGCCGAAGGATGCCTCCCACACTTATCCGATCCTTCTGAACCGGACTCCGTATAGTATTGCGCCTTACGGCGTGGACAATTACCGTGAGCGACTGGGGCCGTCGGAGAAATTCGACGAGGCCGGCTACATTTTCGTGTTCCAGGATGTTCGCGGCCGCTACCTGTCGGAAGGCAAATTCGTCGAGATGACGCCGCACATCGACCACAAGCGCGGCCCACAGGACACCGACAACAGTTCCGACACCTACGACACGATCGAATGGCTGCTCAAGCACGTGCCGGGCAACAACGGTAAAGCCGGTATCTGGGGCATCTCCTATCCTGGCTTTTACACTTCTTCGAGCATCATTGACTCGCACCCTGCACTGAAGGCAGCCTCTCCGCAGGCGCCGATGACGGATCTGTTTATGGGCGACGATGCCTACCACGGAGGCGCCTTCCAACTTGCGGCGAATTTTGGGTTCTACGTTTTCTTCAAACCCTTCGACGAGCCCACCCGCCCGCCGCGAGACTTCATCCCGTTCGACTACAAGACCCCCGACGGCTACGAGTTCTTTGAACGCATGGGTCCCCTCGCCAACGCCATGCGGTACTTCAAAGGCGGCAACTTTCTCTGGAACGACCAGGTCGCTCACGATACTTATGACGATTATTGGAAGGTCCGCAACCTCGCGCCGCACATGCACAACATCCACTGCGCCGTGATGACCGTAGGCGGATGGTACGACGCCGAAGACCTCGCCGGTCCGTTCAAAACCTACCGCTCCATCGAGGAGAAGAACCCCGGCATCGCGAACGTCCTCGTGGCCGGACCGTGGTTTCACGGCGGATGGGCCATCTCCGACGGGGACCACCTCGGCCCGGTTCAATTCAACGCAAAAACCGCCGACTTTTTCCGCGACAATATTCAATTTCCTTTCTTTGAGCAATATCTGAAAGGGAAAGGCGACGCGAACCTGCCCGAAGCCTACGTCTTTGAAACCGGCACGAACGTCTGGCGCCGCTACGACGCCTGGCCTCCGAAACAAACCGCATCAAAAATGTTGTATCTCCGTTCCGGCGGGCGCCTCGCTTTCGATCCGCCACAAGCCGGAGAGCCGGTATTCGACGAATACGTGAGCGACCCCTCGAAGCCTGTTCCGTTCCTCGATTACTTCGCTCTCGATTTTCCCCGCGAATACATGACGGGAGACCAGCGCTTCGCCTCCCGCCGTCCGGACGTGCTCGTCTATCAGACCCCCGAGCTCGGCCGCGATGTGACCATCGCCGGCCCGTTGGCCGTGAAGCTCCGCGTCTCCACCTCGGGAACAGACTCCGACTTTATCGTCAAACTCATCGACGTCTATCCCGACGACTTCCCCGACCCGAAGCCGAATCCTTCCCGCATCCGAATGGGCGGCTACCAGCAATTAGTGCGCGGTGAACCCATGCGCGGGAAGTTCCGCCACAGTTTCGAGAAGCCCGAGCCGTTCACTCCGGGTAAATTGAGCGACGTCGACTTTGAGATGCCGCCCGTGAACCACTGCTTCCGCGCCGGTCACCGCATCATGGTTCAGGTTGAGAGCACCTGGTATCCCCTGGTCGACAAAAATCCCCAAAAATTCATCGACATTCCTCACGCTACCGCGGCCGATTTTCAGAAGGCCGCCGAGCGCATTTATCACGAGCCCGGGCAGGCTTCCGGCATCGGCGTTCTGGTTCTTCCGGAG
>JAJYCN010000007.1 GCA_021778335.1 Acidobacteriota bacterium
GGGAACAGCGCGCTGCTCGACATCGGAAGATGCAGGGTCACCTTGTCCCCTGCCTTCCACGCGCGCGTGATCGCCGCATAGGTCCCCGCCCGCGGCGCGGTCTCTTTCTCTCCGTTCACTTCGACCGACGCATTCTTCGCCCACGAGGGAATACGCAGCCGCAGCGTGAACCGCTCCGCCTTTTCCGGCGTCACCTCGAGCGTGGTGTCGCCTTTCCACGGATACTCGGTCCGCTGCTCGATCTTCAGCCCCGTCCCGTCCTCAAGATGCCAGTCGAGCTTGCTGTTGTGATACAGGTGCACCCAAACGCCGTCCTTCGACGTGCTGTAAAAATACCCCGGCAGCGACGCGAGCACCCGCTCGAGGTTCGGCGGGCAGCACGTCGTCTCATACCACGGGTTGCGAATCTTCTCGCCCATCGAAGCCAGCGGATTCCGGTAGCAGTACAACGTCCCATCGAGCGACATCCCCGAGTTCACGCCGTTGTACAAGGCCCGCTCCATCACGCCGGCGTACTTCTCTTCGCCCGTCACCTGCAGCAGACGGAAATTCCACATCATGTTTCCGATCGCCGCGCAGCTCTCTCCATACGCCTGGTCGTTGGGCAACTCGTAGGGCGCCCCGAACGACTCGCCTTCCGCCCGCGCTCCGACGCCGCCCGTGATGTACATTTTCCGCATCGTCAGGTCCGCCCACAGCGTGTCGAGCGTCTTTCGGTACGCCGCGTCGCCGGTCTCCGAGTAATAATCCGTCGCGCCGCTCGAAGCGTACATTGCGCGCACCGCGTGACCCACCAGGGCCGTCCGCGAAGTGAACGGCACGCCGCTGAAAAGGTATGTGATCTGCGACGGCTTCAACTGCAGCCTTTCCGTCTCGACGCCGCTCAGCAGATACCCCGCCAACCCCAGATACTTCTTCTCGCCCGTCGTCCGGTACAACTCCACCAGCGCCATCTCGAGTTCCGGATGCCCCGTCAGCAGCGGCCGCTTCGCCGGCCCGAAATCGGCAACGAGATAATCCGCGAACTTCCGCCCGATGTCGAGCAGCGCGCTGTTCCCGGTCGACCGGTAATACGCAATGCCCGCCTGCAGCAGGTGTCCCAAGCAATACAACTCGTGGGACCGGTACATCTGCGTGAACCGCTGCGAGGCCCGCTCCCCGCTCCAGTACGTGTTGACATATCCGCTCGGCTCCTGCGCGCTCGCGATCGTCGCGGTCAGCGAATCCAACTGCTTCCGCAGCGCCGGATCGTCATGCGACTGCAAGCTCCACGCCGCCGCCTCCATCCACTTGTACAAATCCGAATCCGTGTAAAGCGGACCGTTGTGCGGCTTCCCGTTATGCGCCGCCGTGTTGCGGAAGTTTTCGACGATCCCATGCTCGTCGAGCAGCGTGAACATCGTCGGAATGCTCCGTTCCACATTCGCCGCCCGCCGCCCGTACCAGAACCCCTGGCCGATCTCCACCGCATGCACCGGCACCGGATTCATCGCCGCATTCGGCGTATGCGCAAGGTAGATCACTCCCTCGTCGCGCCAGTTATCGGCAGCCAGGGTCACACTCGCCAGAACAAAAAACACAATTGCCGTGCGTCTCATTTTTCCTTCCGTCCATGCTTCACCGGATACGGTGTGTTGTAGCCCTTCGCATCCGCCCACAGAATCCGGTCCAGGGCCTCCGGGGAATTGCGGTCCGGCTCGGAGAAATCCATCCTGAGCGACTCCTTCGCCGCCTGCAGCCTCGCCCCGCTCAGCGCTCGCAGCGGTGGATTCATCTCATCGAGCGCCACGCCCGGAACCAGGTGTTGATACGCCGCCGTATCGGCCTGCGCCGTGAAAATCGAATTCATCGCCCGCGCCTCGGCGAGGAAACGCGTCCGCGGCGCGATGCCGAACAAATCCTGCATCGTACGCACCATGCTGAGCTGCGTGTAGTAATTCGAATCCACCGCGTGCCGCCGAATGTGCGGGCCGATCGCGAGCGCCACGGTCCGGTGTCCGTCCACGTGGTCGATCCCGTCCTGCGGGTCGTCTTCGACCACCAGGATCAGGCTCGACGCCCAGTACCGGCTGTGCGAAATCGCCTCCACAATCCGGCCCAGCGCCAGGTCGTCATCGGCGACCATCGCCCGCGGCGTCGGCGCTCCCGGCCTCGTCCCAGACGTGTGGTCGTCATTCAGCGTCATCACGGTCAACCGCGGCAGCCGGCCGTTCTGCTCGAACTCGTGGAACTCGCGCAGAAACTCATCCGCCCGCACCTGGTCCGGGATCGACGTCGAGTCGTTCGGATACCGCTGGTCGAAATACTTCGCCAGTGCCGGCACGCCCGTCTTGCTCCCCACCGCCGTCTCCCACTTGCCATCTTTGTAGAGCTGATAATACTCGCTCCAGCTCCGGTCCTCGCCCTCGTTGATGTCGATCACCGACTTCTTCTCCGGATCCCAGACGGCGGGCGTGCAGAACTCCCCGTAGATCCGCACACTCAGCGGCTTCGGCGCGAACTGCCAGAAGAAACCCGCCGGCGACACCGTCAGCGCATCCGCCATGTTCCAGGCGTAGCCGCGGGGCGAGGCCGCAAACGCCCGCTCCGTGTAGTCGCTGACGAAGCCCATCATCAGCCACTGGTGCCCGTCGAAGCTGATGGCGCTGCTCGTATTGAAGTTGTCCAGCAGGACGAACTGTTCCGCCAGAGCGTGATGGTTCGGCGTGATGTTCCGGCCGTACATCACGAGGTCCGGATCGCCATTGCCCTCCTTGATGTCGCCGAATACCTGGTCGTAGGTCCGGTTCTCCTTCACGATGAAAAACACGTGCTCGATCCCCAGGCTCGGCGGATTCTCAATCCCGCCCGAGGCGCTGAACCGCGGCCGGTTCGCCGCTTCCACTTCCTTCTCGCCCGCCTGCACCTGCTCAAGACCCGGCGCTGGAATCGTCAGCAGCGATCCCACGAACTGCCGCGAGTTGAAGTATCCCCCCGGCCGCGCCGTGTTCCCGTCGCCCTTCAGGTTCAACACGCGCAACGCCCCGTTTTGATCCACCTTCAGCGCCGTCGGGAAATACCCCACCGGAATCGCGCCGGCCACCTTCCACTTCCCGCCGTCCTTTTCGAGCACGTCCACGGAGTTCGTTCCGCCGCACGCCACGTACATCCGCTTGCCGTCGGGCGAAAACTCCACGGCATCCGGCTCGCTCCCCAGCGTATTATTCGCCCACGTTGGAACCGCCACGTCCTCCCGCTGCATCGTCCGCGTGTTGAACACCGACACCGAATCGGAGTTGTCGTTCACCACCGCCGCCATGTGCAGGTCCGCGCGGATCGTGACGTTCGACGGCGCGAGACCCGTCTTGAACTCCTGCGCCTTCCACGTCTCGGTATCGATCACGCTGATCGTGCCCGTCGACGTCGCTCCGGTCACCGGGTCCGTCGTTACCTGGGAACCCGAACTCGGGGCCAGCGCGTCGCCGGCGACCGGCCTGCGCCCGCCGCGGTTGGTCACGTACACTTTCCCGCTCGCGGTGTCATAAGCGACGCCGCTCGGCGCCATGCCCACGTCAATCCGCCGCGCCACCTGCTTCTTGTCCGCATCCACCACGACCAGCGCGTTCGCCCGGCTCAGCGCCACGTACGCCCACTTCCCGTCGGGCGAAAACACGATGCCGCACGGCACGGGATGCCCGCCCAGCGGGATTCGGATCGCTCCCGCCGGCGTTCCGTCATTGGCGAACGACTCGATGAAAAGCGCATCGGCCTTCCCGGTCTCGCTCGCCCACAACTCGCCTCCGCCCGGCCGGAACGCGATCCCAGCATACGAAGTCGTGTTCGTCGGAATCACTTCGAGCACCGCGCCCGACCCGTCGTCGAGCAGATCGATTTCCTTCGAGTTCAGCACCGCCAACCGGCGGTGCGCCGCATCGAGCGCCAGATCCACCGGCCGCCCTTTCAGTGGCGTCTCCCCGCCCCACGGCCGCAGAAGCTGGCTCGTCGGCAGCAGATAAAACCCCGCGCTCTGCTTCCCTCCGATCGCCTTGCTCGAAAGGACAGGAAATACCCCCGCCTCGCGCGCGCCCACGGCCACCGCGGCCAGGGCGATCAGCGCCGTCAGCGCACCCAACACGATTTTCCGCATCGTGTCCAGTCTCCTCCCCACCGCGCCAACGCGTCAACCACGCCGCATTTCGATCTTGTGAATTCTAGACGCGGATTGGAGTCACGCCAAGGGAATCCTTACGATGCGGTTGCGCCATTCCTCGGCCTCGCTGGCGCTCCAAGTCAGGACAAGTTCAGCGATCGCCATGACAACCGGCAACTTTTGGGGAACGAGAATGACACCCGGACTGGACCTTCCGGCCGCAAGAAATTCGGCGAGATGCCAGGGCATGGTCCGAAAGTCGTGAGAGACAAGGATGCGATCGAGACCCGCAGCAATCGCCAGCACTTCCGGATCGGGAACCCCCTCCAGCCTGGCGTCGCTCGCCGAAAGAAAATCCATCGAAGGCTCGCGTCGCCGGCACCCTCGCACAATTGCGCCGCGAAGGCTGGCATCGGCCACGAAGCGGATCATCCCTCAGCTTTGCCGCGACAACAGTTCTTCACGCGCGCGATCGAGCTTTTGCTTGAGGTCAGCGGGTGCGGGGTGCGTCTGGAGGAACGCCTCCTCCACACGCTGCCGCTCAGCAAGATCTCGCTCGACATCTTCCCGGTTGCCAAGATAGAACGTAATCGCGCCGTAAACTTGCTCCAGGCTCAGAGTCGGGAAATTCGACTGGATCGCCTCCGGTGTTTCGCCATTCCGAAAATCATGGACGACGACCGACAGCGGTACACGGCTCCCAATCAGATAGAAGCTCCCGTCGCGCCGCTCTACGAATTCCTTCGACATGGCCTCGCCTTCCTTCAGTCTATACCTCCCGGTTCACTCTGAACCCCTACTTCAACTCCGCCACCGTAGCTCCCGTGCCGCCCTCGGCCGGTGACGCCGCGTAGAAGCGCGCCACGTGCGGATTCCCACCCAGCAACTCCGCCACCGCGCGCTTCAAGATCCCCATCCCGTGCCCGTGCACGATACGCACGCGGTCGATCCCCGCCAGCGCCGCGCTGTCGAGAAACTTGTCGACCGCCGCCACCGCCTCCTCCGCCGTCTGCCCGATGACGTTGATCTCGCGGTACGACACGTCCCAACTCGGACCCTCCGGCCGGAACGAAACATTCTTCACCGCCGGCCCCGCCGCGCCGCGCCCCAGCACTTCCTCCACGTCCCCCGCGTCCACCTGCATCTTCATCCAGCCCGCCTGCACTTCGATCTTCCCGCCGCCCATCACCCGCAGCACCCGCGCCGGCTCCCGCACGCCGCGCAGACGCACCCGCGCCCCTTCCACCAGCGCCGGATTCGCCACCGCCGCGGCCACCGGCTTCGCCGCCTCCTGAAACTCCCGCTTCACCTTCGCCGTGACGCGCTCGGCCTGCGCCACGGCCTTCTTCGCCTCGGCCATCGCGCCGATCTTCGCGATCGCCTCCCGCGCCTCCGCTTCGAACTTTTCGATCGCCCCCGCCGCCCGCTCGTCGATCTCCTTCAACTTTGCCTTCTCGGCCCGAGCCGCCTCCGCGGCCTGTGCCTTGCTCTCCCGCTCGATCTCGCGCATCCGCTCGGCGAGCCGCGCCTCCGCCGCTCGCAACTCCTCCGCGCGCCGCTGCAGCTCATCGAGAAACTGCGCGATGTCGCGCTCCTGATGCGACATCGTCGCCCGCGCCTTTTCGAGCAGCGCCTCCGGCAGCCCCAGCCGAGACGCGATCGCCAGCGCGGCCGACCGCCCCGGCACGCCCAGCCTTAAAACATAAGTGGGCTGTAATGTTTCATCGTCGAACCCCATCGACGCGTTCACCACGCCCGGTGTGTTCGCCCCGTACACCTTCAGCGCCAGCAGATGCGTCGACGCGATCGTAAACGCCCCGCGCGCCCGGAACGCATCGAGAATCGCCACTCCCAACGCCCCCGCCTCCTCAGGATCCGTCGCCCGCCCCAGTTCATCCAGCAGCACCAGCGTCTCGCCCGACGCCTCATCGAGCATCCGCCCCACGTGCGCGATATGCGAGGAAAACGAACTCAGGCTCTCCTCGATCGACTGATGATCCCCCACATCCGCCAGCACGGCGTCGAAGCAAGGAAACACCGCCCGCCGCGCCGGCACCGGCAGCCCCGCGTGCGCCATCAGCGCCAGCAGGCCCGCCGTCTTCATCGCCACGGTCTTCCCGCCCGTGTTCGGTCCGCTAATCAACAACGTCCGGTTCCGCGCATCCAGCCGCAGCGATACCGGAACCACCTTTCGCCGCGCCGCCTTCAGCACATCTTCGAGCAGCGGATGCCGCGCCTGATCCAGGTCGATCTCGCCCTCCGCGCTCAACCGCGGAATGGTGCAGTCGAACTCCCGCCCGAACCGGCCCGCGGCAAACAGGAAATCCAGCCGCCCCAAGGCCCCCGCCGTCCGCCGCATCGCCTCCGCATGCGGCCGCAGGCTCGCCGTCAACTCCCGCAGAATCCTCTGCTGCTCCGCCCGTTCCTCGTCCCGCAGCCGCACCAGTTCGTTGTTCAGCCCGATCGTCTCCAGCGGCTCCACGAACAGCGTCTGCCCCGTTCCGCTCGCCCCGTGAACCACTCCCTCGGCCTTGCGCTGCTGGCCCGCCACAACCGGCACCACGAACCGGTCGTTGCGAATCGTGATCAACTCGTCGCGCAGCGTTCCGTCGCCGTGATGATCGCGCAGAAACCGCTCCAGCGCCGATTGCACCACGCCCTTCTGGCGCCCGATCTCCCGCCGCAGCCTCTTGAGCGCCGGACTCGCATCGTCGGCCAGCGACCCATCCGGCAGAATCGTCTCCGCGATCTCCCGCGCCACCTCCCGCAGTTCCACCATCCCGCTCGCAATTCCCCACAGCGCCGGATACCGCGTGCTTGCATCCCCGATCGCATCGCGCACCGCGGCGGCCTGTTCGAGCAGCCTCTGAATCAGGCGGAACTGCGTCCCTTCGAGCGCCGCCCCTTCGATCCGCAGCAGCGCCAGCGCCTCGCCCGGATCGTCGATCGACCCAAACGATACCGGCGTCACCGGCCCTCGTCCCGCCGTCGTTCCCGCCGCTTCTTCCAGATACTTCAGCGCCTCGTCCGCCAACTTCAGCGCGCCTTCGATCGCCGTCCTCTCGCTCAGCGGCGCCACGTCCTCCAGCGCCCGCCGCCCCAGCGGACCATTCACGTACCGTCCCACCAGCGCCCGCAGATCCTCGAACTGCAGCGCCTCCCCGCTTGTCTCCCTCATTCCAACTCCCCGCGCTCGCGCAACTTCTCAAACGCCCGCTCCACCACTTCGAGCGTCCCCGCCGTGATCTTGTAGCTCCGCAACTCCTCGCGCCCGGCCCACGCCAGACCCGCCGCATCGTCCGCCGCCCGCGCCTCTCCCCCCGTCACCCGGCACAAATAATCGATCAGCACGTAGTGATACTCCGCCCGCCCCTGGTCATCGGGCAAAATCCGCTCGAAGATCTCGAACATCTCGTACGGCTCCACTTCGAGCCCCGTCTCCTCCGCCACCTCCCGCTTCACGCCCTCCGTCAGCCGCTCGCCCGTCTCCAGAATTCCCCCCGGCAGCGACCACCAGCCCTTCAGCGGATCCTTCCCGCGCTCCACCAGCAGCACGCGCCCTCCGTCAAATATCAGCCCGCCTACCCCGATGAACGGATGCTCCGGATACCGCCGCGAATCATTGCCGCTCGTCAACGCCCCAGCCCTTCACCGGCATCCTCAGCCGGAACACCGTCGTTCGCGTCGTTACGAACAGCGACTTCATATCCGCATCCCCAAACGCGCAGTTCGTCGGCGTCTCCTCGAGCGGTAACGCCCACAGCAACTGCCCCTTCGGCGAATAGATGAACAGCTTCCGCGCCGCCACGTACAGGTTCCCCTGCTCGTCCGTGCAAATCCCGTCGGGCACGCCCTCGACAAACGACACCACCACGGTCTCCCCCTCCGCATCGCCCTTGCGGTCCAACCGGTATGCCCGCACGTTGCGCTCATCCGAGTTCGTCACGTATAGGGTCTTCCCATCGGGGGAAAGCGCGACGCCGTTCGGCCGCCCCTTCGGTTTGGCGAGCACATCCAGCTTCCCCGAAGGCGCGATGTGGAACACCCCGTAAAAGTCCAGTTCGCGCGTGTCCTGCGCGCTTCCGAAGGCCGGATCCGTAAACCATGCACTCCCGTCCCGCCGCACCACGATATCGTTGGGCGCGTTCAGCCGCTTCCCCTCCCACCGCTCGGCCAGCACCTCGATCCTCCCGCCCTCGTCCATTCGCACAACGCGCCGGCCCGTGGTCTCGCACATATACAGCCGCCCCTTGGCGTCCAGAGCCTCGCCCATCGTGCCGCCCGAGTCCCGCCGCAACACCGCGGGTGTCCCGCCGGCTTTCACGCGATACACGAGGTTCATCGGCACGTCGGCGAAAATCAGCCCGTCCCGCGGCGTCCACACCGGCCCCTCGGTGTAGTTGAACCCCCACGCGAACTTTTCGAGCTGAATGCCTGAAAACTCCTGGCCAAACAGAGCGGCGGCCCACAGCCAGACCGCGAACCGTAATCTCACTCCCCTATTCTACGGTTGCGCCGTTGGCGCAAGTGGGCGTGCCGCCGCCATGACTATCCGCCGTAGCGGCAAAACAGATTCGTAAATGCGTACGGATCGCGCGACTTACGCGCGGGCAGAACGAACTTAGACTGCGTGGCTGCCTCCATCACGATGTAACCGGCCCCCTCAAGCAAACCGATCAGATCTTCCGCCGTGCTGCCGTTCCTTGCAAGGGCTACCTCGTTCAGCTCCACCACCAGGGCCGGGTGCGAAGCCTCAAGAATCCGGGACATTCCCCGCAGGCAATGCACTTCGGCTCCCTCGACGTCGATTTTCGCGATGTCCACCACCGCGGCAGGAGGAAGCACGTCGTCCAAGCGCGCCCGCGTCACCCGAGTGCATGAAAGATCACTCTGCTGGGGCGCTTCGGACAAGAACATCGAGCCGAAGTTGTCGTTCATCTCATCGGCGCGGAAATATATGTCCCCCGAACCGTTCTTATCGAAAGCCGCCAGCTTATACGGCGTCACCACCCCGCGCAGCCCGTTTTCTTCAATGTTTCTTACAAGCAGATCGTAGTTAGCGGGGAACGGCTCCATGGCGTATACCCGGCCTTCCCTGCCGGCAAGCCTCCCCATCAGCAGGGAGAAGTAGCCAAGGTTAGCGCCCACATCAAGACAGATCATCCCCGGCTTGACGAATTTCGACACTAACTCGGTCTCCTTGGCCTCGTAACACCCCTTGGCGATGATGTGTCCAATCGCCCGGTCGCGCATGTTGAACCAGTAGCGGAATCCGTTGCGCTCCGTCAGGACGGCCACGTCCGGCAGCGGAATTCTGGCATCCTCGCCGATCCTCCAAAGATCCCGGAATTCCGGGGAGCCGATGAAGCCTTGCACGAAGGTGCGCAGGCCGGCCTCGCATCGCCTCTTGTACGTGGCATTGTCCCAAAACTCCGGCTCCCGCTGCAGAAGTAAGCGATAGCTCCAGAAAAGATCCGCGAAATTCGATTCATACGACCACTCATCCAGCACGCCGCCCGCGTCGCTGATGATTTTCTCCGCCAAGGCCCGGTCCATATCGTCCGGATGGTAGCACCGAATCCGGAATCCGCCGTTGTACCTTGGATCATGGCTCCGCTGCTGCTCGCCCTTCTGTTCGCCGCCGGCGCGCCGTCCTACCAGGCGTCGGTCGAGGAGTGGCGCGCCCATCGCGAGCAGGAACTCCGCAAGCCGGACGGCTGGCTCTCGCTCGCCGGCCTCATCTGGTTGAAAGAGGGCACCAACTCCGCCGGAACCGCGCCCAACTCCGATGTCGCTCTCCCCTCCGGCGACGCTCCCGCCCATGCCGGCGTCTTCACCCTCCACAACCGCCGCGTCACCTTCCAGGCCGCCCCCGGCGCCCCGGTCCTCATCAACGGCAAGCCCGCCGCAACCGCCGTCCTCAAGTCCGATTTGGGCGATCAAGCCCCCGACGCCGTCAAGGCCGGCCAGGTGCTCATGCTCGTCATCGAACGCGGCGATCGCATCGGCATCCGCGTCAAAGATCCCAACGCCGAAGCCCGGCGCAACTTCCACGGTCTCCGCTGGTATCCCGTCCGCCCCGAATACCGCGTCGAAGGCACATACCATCGCCACAACCCGCCGAAAACCCTGCGCATCCCCACCGTCCTCGGGACGAGCGTCGACGAACCGAGCCCCGGCTACGCCGAGTTCCGCCTCCAGGGCCAAACCTTCCGCCTCGACGCGACCATCGACGAAGGTTCGCTCTTCTTCGTCTTCCATGACCGCACCGCCGGCAAAACCACCTACGGCGCCGGCCGTTTCCTGAAAGCTCCCCTTCCCACCGGCGACACCGTGGTCCTCGACTTCAACGAAGCCTACAACCCTCCCTGCGCCTTCACCCCCTACGCCACCTGCCCGCTGCCCACTCCCTCCAGCCGCCTGCCCATCGCCGTTGAAGCCGGCGAACTCAGATACGGAGACCACTAACCACCCCGCATGCGCATCGGCGTCGACTCCGGCGGTACGTTCACCGATTTCGTGGTCCTCCACGACAACGGAAAACTCGAAGTCTTCAAGCTTCGCTCCAATCCAGGCGACCCCGCGTCCGTCATCCTCGCCGGTCTCCGCCGCGCCGCCGCGCCCGCCCACGCGGCCCTCATCCACGGCTCAACGGTGGCCACCAACGCCCTGCTCGAACGCAAAGGCGCCCGCACGGCGCTGGTCGCCACGGCGGGCTTTGAAGACGTCGTTTTCATCGGCCGGCAGTGCCGCGCCGAACTCTACAACCTCACCCCCTCGCCCCGCCGCCATCTCCTTCCGCGCGAACTTTGCTTTGGGGTCCACGAACGCGCCCATGCCGACGGCTCCATCGAACTCCGCCCCACCGCCGCGGAACTCCGCCGCCTTCGCGCGCGTCTGAAACGCGAAGGCGTCGAATCCATCGCCATCTGCTTCCTCCATGCCTATCAGACGCCCGAAAACGAACAGGCCACCGCCGCGGCTCTTGACGGGCTCGGCTACGTCTCCGCCTCCCACGACGTGTGCCCCGAATTCCGCGAATATGAGCGAACCTCCACCACGCTGATTAACGCGTACGTCGGCCCGCTGATGGAGCGCTACTTGAGCGATCTCGAGCGCAAGGCCAACTGCAGCATCTCGATCCTGCAATCGAACGGGGGCTCGATCGAGGCCCGCGATGCCGGCCGCCACGCCGTCCGCACCATTCTTTCCGGACCCGCGGGAGGCGTGGCCGGAGCCTCGCGCCTCGCCCAACGCTCCGGCTACGCCCGCATCCTCGGCTTCGACATGGGAGGCACCTCTACCGACGTCAGCCTCTGCGACGGTGAGGCCGTCGAAGCTTCTGAAGGCTCCATCGACGGCTTTCCGGTCCGCGTCCCTATGCTCGATATCCACACCGTCGGCGCGGGCGGCGGCTCCCTCGCACGCGTTGATGAAGGCGGACTCCTCCACGTGGGCCCCGAGAGCGCCGGCGCCGACCCCGGCCCGGCCTGCTACGGCAAAGGCGAAGAAGCCACTGTCACCGACGCCCACGTTGTCCTCGGCCGCATTGCAGTGGACCAACTCGTATCCGGCGAGCTCACCCTCGACCCGGCCCGCGCCGAGCGCGCTGTCGACCGCATCGCGAGATCTCTGAAGCTCTCGCGCACCGCCGCCGCCGCGGGCATCCTCCGCGCCGCCAACGCCGGCATGGAACGCGCCATCCGCGTCGTCAGCGTCGAGCGCGGCCACGATCCACGCCGCTTTGCGCTCCTCGCCTTCGGAGGCTGCGGCGGCCTTCACGCCTGCGAAATTGCCGCGGAATTGGGCATCGAAACCGTCCTCGTGCCCGCTCTCGCCGGCGTCCTTTCCGCCCTTGGCATGTTGCTGGCAGACCCGGTCCGCGACTTCGCCGCCGGCTCGCTTGGCCGCGCGAACGTCGAGCCGCTCTTCCGGACGCTGGAAAAACAAGCCCGCAAAGCCCTGCCCGGCGCCGCGCTCGCCCGCACCGCCGACCTGCGCTACCGCGGCCAAAGCTACGAAATCACCGTCCCCTGGAATCCGGCCGATCCCGCCGCCCCGTTCCATCGCGCCCACCACGCGCTTTACGGCTATTCCGACCCCGCCCGAGCCGCCGAAATCGTCGCGGTCCGCGTTCGCGCCCGCCTGACAGCTCCTAAACCCAAAGGCGCCCTCCGCGCTGAATCCGGAGAGATGTTTCAAACATCGCGCCGCGTTTTTGTTTCAGGCCAGTGGCGCCAAACCCCTGCCCTCTCCCGCGCCGCCGTCTCGTCCCGTCCCAAACCCGGCCCCGCCGTCATCGCCGACTACGGCGCCACCACCCTCGTGCCTCCCGCGTGGCGCTATCGCCTCGACGCTGAAGGCACGCTCATCCTAACGCGCTAACCCAGAACGCAACGACCGAATTACTTGCTTGCAGTTCGCGAACACTCCCAAACACAATGGTTTGTGGCTGAGTTTGCCGTTATATTCTTCCCCGTTCTCATCGCGGCCATAGTGTTCTTTGCGCCAGCGCCGGAAGCTGGCAAGACCTTCGGGTTCAAGATCAAGATCGCCGTTGCGTTTCTATGCGGTCTCACGGCCGTCTCTGCTTGGAAACTACAACGCGATGACGCACGGGAGAGGAGTGAACTCAGAAAGCAGTTGAAGGACCTTCGGACCGTGAGCGCCCTGCGAAAAGAGACGGCGGACCTTTCGAAGGAATTGCTCGACTTTTACCAGGCCCGTGAGCATTACAATGACCGATTCAAACCCGGACAGGGGCTTTCTGCCCAAGAGGCCGCCAGCGCCCTGAGGTGGTACGCCGAGACGGTGTCGCTCTATCACTCCCGTTTTGAAGCGCGGACACTGTCGATTCTCGAGCAGGTCCGGATCGCAACAGGTATCGACGTAAGCGGTCTCGAAACGGACGCCAAGTCCGTGAAGTCGGCGCCCGGCGTAGAAGCGGTTGCAACACGTCTTAGCGCACTGGCAGCCTCGTTGCCCCAAGGCAACTTAGTCCGCCGGCAGCTTGGCGTAGCCTGAATCGATTTGGTCGAGACTTGGAGACTCGCGGCGGGCGGGCGGTTCGTATTTCGCTGCCACGGCCCACGTCTTGTTGGCCATGCGGCCCACGGGCCAGGACAGGCGCCGCTGCGTGGCCGGGGCATGAATTCGGACTCGAGGCAGGATCAGCCTCGATCTCAGTGCAAGATTCAGATCCTGTCTTAGCATCGACTTCCTCAGTGCGCAGAACGGGCGGCTTGACGAAACCCGAAAACATTTTTCACCCCGTGAGACACTACGCCGCAAGGGGCATTGTCCGTGAGCATCGAAATAAACCCCAGACGCCTTCGAGGTCCGTGGCGCGAGGGCTTCGCTCTCGACGTTCATACGCGCAGCAGCACGTTTCTTGGCTACGATCCATTCGGGCATCCGCGATTCGACACAATGCGCTCGCCGGTGGGCGAACTGCTCTATCGGCTGAAGTACCGCAACGACCTCGCTGCCGTAACGCCGCCGACCGACGCAATTGTCACATTCCTGGGCACGTCCTGGAAGCCGCCTATCGACGCAATCGTTCCCGTGCCTCCGTCGCTTAGCCGCAAGGACCAACCTGTACTTTTGGTCGCCGCCGCGCTCTCCGCGCGGCTCAATATCTCGCTCTGCGCACCCTGCATCAGGAAAGTGAAGCGGACGCCACAATTGAAAGACATTGTTGAGTACGATAAAACTCAACCCCGCTATCCGCGACCGGCTCGACGACCTCATTCGCCGCAACTGCACGATCCTCATCGGCGACGCAAACGGCGCGGACAAGGCCGTACAACAACACTTCGCCGCCCGCGGCTACTCGAATGTTGTCGTCTTTTGCATGGAAGAATGCCGGAACAACGCCGGGAACTGGCCGTTGCGCCACATCGAGCCGCCCGGCAGGCGCAGGGACTTCGCCTACTATGCGGCCAAGGATCTCGCCATGTTCAACGAGGCCAATTACGGCGTCATGCCGTGGGACGCAAAAAGCAAGGGTACTCTGCAAAACATCCTGAACCTGGTCCGCGCCGGCAAACGCACTCTCGTCTACGTCGCGCCGTCAGAAGAGTTCCGCGTGCTCGCAAACGAAGAGGATCTGCAGGCCCTGCTCGCGCTCTGCAAACAGCGTCATCTCGACACCGCCGCCCGCGGCCTGGGTCTAAAGGCGCCCCTCGCCCAGTCTCGCTTGCCGCTCGCTCCCCGCTAACCCAATACCGCGCTCCCGGCCACAGTCTCCCAAACCCGCGCCGCCACTTCCTCCACGCTCCCCTGCGCGGCAATCACCCGGATCCGGCCCGGCTCGTTCCGCGCCAAATCGAGATACGCCTCGCGTACGACCAAGTGGAACTCGGGCGCTTCTTCGTCCAACCGCGTTTCCTGGGCCGCGTCGCCCCGCGCATTCCGCGCGCTCGCCCGCGCCATCCCCGCCTCCACCGGAATATCCAGCAGCAGCGTCAAATCCGGCGCCATTCCCCCGCACGCAATCCGGTTCACCGTCTCCACCACTTCGAGTCCCAGCTTCCGCGCCACGCCCTGATACACCCGCGTCGAATCCGTGAACCGGTCGCACAGCACCATCCGCCCCGCCTCGAGCGCAGGTTTTATGACCTGCTTCAGGTTCTGGCTCCGCGCCGCGAACACCAGCAGCAGTTCCGCCTCCGGCGTCAGTTCCCCGTTCCCGGCGTCCAGAAACACCCGCCGGATCTGCCGCCCGATCGCCGTTCCTCCCGGCTCAACCGTCTCCACCACCTCGCGCCCCATGGTGCGCAGCCGCTCGGCCAGGATCCGGATCTGCGTGCTCTTCCCGGCACCTTCGCCGCCCTCGAACGTGACAAACACGCCGCCTGACTTACTCGCCATGCCTAATCGTAGACAAAGTGCAGAACCGTTTTCAGGTCCTCCCATGCCTCCCGTTTCGCGTTCTGATTATAGGGCCGGAGTAAGTAAGACGGATGATACGTCACCATCAGCGGGATATCCCGCCACCGATGCCAGCGCCCACGCAACTTAGTAACTCCATCCTTTGTGCTCAGCAGCGCCTTGGCCGCCGTCGAGCCCAGCGCGCAGATCGCCTTCGGTTTGATCCCCTGCAACTGCCGGTACAGAAACTGCCCACAGATCTCCATCTCGTCCGGCAGCGGCGTCCGGTTCTCGGGCGGCCGGCACTTCACTACGTTGCAGATATACACATCCGGACGCAGCAGGGGAATTCCTTCCTTCTTCGCCGTGCCCTCGATCATCTGCGTGAGTAACTGCCCGGCCCGCCCCACGAACGGCAGCCCCTGCTCGTCTTCATCCGCGCCCGGGCCCTCCCCCACGAACACCAGCTTCGCGTGCTCGTTCCCGGAGCCGAAAACAATCTTATGCCTGCCCTCGTGCAGACGGCACCGCTTGCAATCGCCGATGTCCTCGCGAATCTGAATGAGCGTGTCGCCCTCCGGCTCAATGGCAGGAAGCACAATCGGCGCGGGCGCAGCGGCCTCTTCGAGCACTGCCACAGGTTTCTGTTTCCGGTACAAGGTTGTCAGTCCCAGGTCTCGGTAAAATTCCAGCCGCCGCCGCAGTTCGTCACGCTCCATCTCAAAGCGTCCTCACTGCGCCGCATGCAGCGCCAGCCGCAGCTTCAGCGCATGGTCGAAGATCTCGCCCGCGATCTCCCGCTTCGCCGCCCGCTTCAATGGCGCCGTCTCGCCCGTGCTCATCACCAGCACCACCTCGTTCTCGTCGCTCTCAAACGCGGTGTGCTCGCCGCCCACCAGGTTCGCCACCACCATGTCGCACTTCTTCGTGCGCAGCTTCCGCCGCGCCTCTTCCACCAGGTTGTCGGTCTCCGCCGCAAACCCGATCAGCAGACGGTCCCCCTTCTTCTGCCCCACCTCCGCCAGGATATCCGGCGTCGGGTCGAGTTCCAGCGACAGCCGCATTGCCGTCTTCTTCATTTTGTGCGTGGGAACGTGCGACAAGTGATAATCGGCCACCGCGGCCGCTTTTACGATGATCGTCGCTTCCTCGATCCGCTCCATCACCGCGTCGTGCATCTCGCCCGCCGTCTCGACGCGAACCACGTCCACGCCGGCCGGCGCCTCCAGCGCCACCGGACCCGACACCAGCAGCACGCGCGCCCCGCGCCGCGCCGCCACCTCCGCCAGCGCGTAGCCCATTTTCCCCGAACTCCGGTTCGACACGAAGCGCACCGGGTCCAGCGGCTCGCGCGTCGGCCCGGCCGTAATCAGAACTGTCTCGCCTTCGAGATCCCGCCGCAGCCCGACAGCCTCCACCGCCGCGCCCGCGATCGCATCGATCCCCGCCAGCCGCCCCGGCCCCACGGTTCCGCACGCCAGCAGCCCGTCTTGGGGATCCACAATTACGTGCCCGCGCCGCCGCAGCGTCTCCAGGTTCGCCCGCGTCGCCGCGTGCTCCCACATCGCGGTGTTCATCGCCGGAGCCAGCACCACCGGCCCGGTGAACGCCAGATACATTGTCGAAAGGAAATCGCCGGCCAGCCCGTGCGCGAATTTCGCCAGCAGATCCGCGGTAGCCGGGGCTACCACCAGCAGGTCCGCCCCCTGCGCCACGCCGATGTGCTCCACGGCGCTCGCCAGCGTGCCCTCCGCGCTCTCGCGCGCAAACAGACTCGTAATCGTCTTCTGGCCGGTAAGTGAAGTAAACGTCAGCGGCGTAATGAACTCTTGCGCCGCGGCCGTCATGACGGTCTGAACCGCAAACCCGCGCTCCATCAGCGCGCGGGCCAACTCGGCCGCCTTGTAGGCAGCTATCCCTCCGCCCACCCCCAGGACGGCTCGCATCGCCCTACTCGGCCGGCTGTTCTTCGGGCTCGGGCGCCGGCGTCTGCGACAGGTCCGTGTACTGCACCAGACCGCGCCGCACTTCCTCCATGGCCGCTACCGTCGGCTTCTTCGACGTCGTCGGCAGGAACGACCGCGCGCCGGTCTGCAACTGCCGCGCCCGCTTCGCCGCCACAATAATGAACCGGTACGTGCTCGCGTCCGGATCGTCCGGAATCGAAAACGCCCCGTTGCTGCGGAATTTTTCGCTCATGGTCTGTTCCTGCTCCCTTACTTCTCGAAACTCGCAAGAATCGGCCGGATCATCGCCTCGACCCGCGCCCGCTTGATCCGCTCGGCGCGCACAATCGAGCACAACGTCTCCACCGATTCCTCCACATCCTTGTTCACCAGCACATAATCGTACCGGCCGTAGTTCCGGATCTCGGTGGCCGCGTCCCGCAGCCTACGCTCAATCACCGGTTCGGAATCCTCGCTTCGCTCCCGCAGCCGCCGCTCCAATTCCGCCCGCGACGGCGCAAGGATAAAAATGCTAACTGCCTTGTCTTCCGGAAGATTCCCTTTTAATTGTCGCGCACCCTGCACGTCGATGTCGAGCACCAGGTCCACGCCGTCCGCCTCCGCCCGGTCCAGCTCGCTCCGGTGCGTCCCATAGTAGTTCCCGAACACCTCCGCGTACTCGAGGAACTCCCCCGCCGCAATCCGCCGCTCGAACTCTTCGCGCCCGACGAAATAATACTGGTCCCCGTTCTTTTCCGCTCCCCGCGGCGCGCGCGTCGTGTAGGACACAGAAAACCGCAGCCGCGGCACGTTCCGCATCAGCCCGCTCACCAGCGTCGACTTCCCCGAGCCCGATGGAGCCGACACGATAAACACAATGCTCATTCCAGGTTCAGCGCCTGCTCGCGCATCTTCTCGATGGCCGACTTCGCCTCGAGCGCGAGTTCGGTTATCCGCAGCCCGATTTCTCCCGCCCCTCCCGTTTTCGAAAGAATCGTGTTCGACTCCCGGTTCATCTCCTGCAGCAGGAAGTCCAGGCGCTTGCCCACCTCCCCGCCTTCATCGAGCAGCGCCGCCGCCTGCGCCGCGTGAATCTTCAGCCGCGCAATCTCCTCCGCGATGTCGCCCCGCTCGGCCAGCATCGCCGCCTCCTGCGCCAGCCTCTGCGGATCCGCCGCCGACCCGCGCAACAACTCCTTCAGCCTTTCGTTCAGCCGCGCCTGCAGCGCCGGCATCGCCTTGTGCCGGCTCTTTTCAATTTCGCCCGCCAATATCTCCAGCCGCCGGTTCTGTTCCCCCATCTCCGCGCGGATCTCTTCTCCCTCCCGCACGCGAAACGCCTCGAGCCCGTCCAGCGCCTCATTCAGCGCCGCCAGCGTCTCCCCCTCCAACGCCGGAGCCGCCTCCTCGGCCGCCTGCGGCGTAACCATTCCCGGCACGCGCAGCAACCCGTTCAGATCCACCGCCGGCTCCGCCATGTCCAACGCCTCCGCCGCTTCCTTGAGCGCCTGAATGCAGGCCTCGAACAGCGGCCGGTTCAACGCCGCCCGGGCGCCTCCGTCGGCTCGCGCAAAACCCACCCGCGCCTCGATGTGCCCCCGCTTCAGCCGCTCCCGCAGCGCCGCCCGCACCGCCGGCTCCGCCGCCGCCAACTCCTCCGGCAACTGAATATGCAAATCGAGCGCCCGGTGGTTCACGCTCTTCAGCGTGACGTTGATCTCGCCCGCCGCGCAGACCCGGCGCGACCTCGCATACCCGGTCATGCTCCGCACCGGCTGCCGCTTCTTGGGTGCGCTCATGTGGCCGGTACGTTCCCCACGGGATCCTCCAGAAACTGCATCCCATGCAGCTTCTGGTAAATCCCTCCCTGGCTCACCAGGTCTTCGTGAGTCCCCATCTCGACAATCCGCCCGCCGTCGATCACCGCGATCTTGTCGGCCCGCCGGATCGTCGAAAGCCGGTGCGCGATCACAATCACGGTCCGCTCCGCCATCAGGTGCTGCAGCGCCCTTTGGACGAGCATTTCGCTCTCCGTGTCCAGGTGCGAGGTTGCTTCGTCCAGGATCAGAATCGGAGCGTTCTTCAGAAGCGCCCGGGCAATCGCGATCCGCTGTCTCTGGCCGCCGCTCAGCTTCGTCCCCCGTTCCCCGATCGGCGTCTCATATCCGTCCGGCATAGCCAGAATAAATTCTTCCGCCAGAGCGCTCCTCGCCGCCGCCCGCACCTGCTCTTCCGTCGCTCCCGCGCGTCCGTACCGGATATTGTTGGCCACCGTGTCGTTGAACAAAAACGTGTCCTGCGCCACAATTCCGATTTTCGACCGCAGGCTCGCCAACTGAAAATCCCGTATGTCCCGCCCGTCGATCCGGATCGCTCCGCCCGTGACGTCGTAAAACCGCGGCAGGAGGTTCGCCAGCGTCGTCTTGCCGGCTCCGCTCGGCCCCACCAACGCCACGACTTCGCCCGCCTTCACTTCCAGCTTTACGTTGTCGAGATGAAAGCCCTCTGGCGACGACGTATAACCGAAGCTCACGTGGTCGAACTCGATCGCCTTGTGGAACCGCCCGAGGCGAACGGCGCCGGCCTTGTCCCGGATCCCCTGCTCACGGTCCAGATACTCGAACACTTTCTGCGACGCCCCCAGCGCCTGCTCGAAAATGTTGTGAATTCCGGTCAGGCGCTTCACCGGCTCGTACAGCATCAGCAGCGCGATCACGAAGCTGGTGAACTCGCCCGTCGTCATCTCGTTCGCCTTGATCTGCAGCCGCGCGTAGGTAAGGAGTCCAACAATCGTCAGAGCCCCGAAAAACTCGATCAGCGGTGAAGAGATCGCCTGCTGCGCCACGTACTTGAGACTCGTCCCCTTCAGCTTCTGCGCCGCCGCCCGGAACCGGTTCGACTCGAACTCCTCGGTCCCGAACGTCTTCACCACCTGGTGCCCGCTGATGGTCTCCTGCAGGATCTGGTTCAGATCCGCCGTATCGTCCTGCGCCCGCCGGCTCGTCCGGCGAATCCGCTTGCCCAGCCGCGCCGTCGGCGTCAGCACAAACGGCAGCACCGTCAAACTCACCAGCGCCAGCTTCCAGTCCGTCTGAATCACGACCACCAGCAGCGCGAACAGCGTGAACGCCTGCCGGAACCAGTCCGCCAGCATGTGCGAAATCGCCACCTGGATCTTATCGATGTCGTTCAGAATCGACGACATCAGGTGGCCGGTGGAGTTCGTCGCGAAGAAGTGCGAGTCCTGCCGAAGCACGCCGTCGAACACCTTCTGCCGCAGGTCCGTCACCGCGGAGAAGCCGGCATAGTTAATCAGGAAGTTGCCGAAGTAATCGCACAGCCCCTTGAACAGGTAGACCTCGACGATGGCCGCCGCCACCATGGTCCACACGTTGTGCAGAAACGGGGGAACGATGTCGTTCAGAAGGATTGTCCGGTGCAGCAGCGGAACCACGAACAGCGTCGCCGTGGAATCGGGCGAATCCGGCCGCAGCACGCGGTCGAACACCGTCCGTACGAGCAGCACGACCAGCGCCTGCCCCGCGCCAACGCCCGCCATGAGCAGGCTCGAGCTCACCAGCGCCGCCCAATAGGGCCTGGCGAACCGCAGCAGGCGCCCCAGTTCCTTCACGCCGAGTGTCTCCCGGCCTGTGCCGCCGTTCGCGCCCTCAGCATCGCCAACGCTTCCGTCACTTGTTCCACAGGCAACTCCCGCAGACCTTTTTCCGGCCGCCTTACTTCACTGTCCACGCGCCATGGACCCCAGATGGCCGGATCCATCGGCCCAAATAAGACTACCACCGGAACGCCCAGCGCCGCCGACATGTGGGCCGGCCCACTGTCGTTGCCCAGAAAAATCTCCGCCCCCGCAAGGAGCCCCTTCACTTCTTCGAGGGGCGCTCCCTTCACCCGACTGAACCCTTCGAACGCGCTCAAATCGTCCCCCGCCGCGCCGATGACCACCGCTTCGAGGCCCAGTTCCCGCTCAATCCAGCGCGCACAATCGGCAAACCGCTCCGCCGCCCAGGCCTTTTCCGGCGCCGACGCCAACGGATGAATCACCGCATACGGCCGCGGCCGTTCCACCTTCCGCGAGACAAACAGGCGCGCCCGCGGAATCTCGGTCACCGGCACGCCCAGATAAAACATCGCGCTCGCCGCGTGTTCCGCCGTGTGCACCACCCGTTCTTCGCCGAGAATCTCCTGTGCCCGCGGAATGGGCACGTTATACAGCCACGCGTTCCGGTAATGAGCGAATCCGGCGCGCCACCGCGCCCGCGACGCCGCCACCAGCCTGGCGCTGCGCGCCCCTCCGTGCAGGTTCAGAACGAGGTCCGGGGCAAACTTCCACAGCGCGCTCAGGCCGGGATCGAGAATCTCGTCCACATCCGGGTTGCCTTCATACACCGCCCGCCACGCCGGCTCGACGACGACCGCCACGCGCAGATCCGGCCTGTGCGCCTTCAGCAGCCGCAGCGCCGGTGTAGACAACACGCAGTCCCCCAGCGAACGCAGGCGCACCACCGCCACCCGCGCACCCCGCGCCAGCCGATCGACTACTTCGGGCATCGCTCGAATCTCGACCGCTCTCAGTCTTCGATTTTCGCTTCGTCCACCAGCATCACCGGAATGTCGTCGCGGATCGGGTACACGCGCTTGCACGCCTCGCACTTCAACCCATCTCCGCCCGGCGTCAGATGCACCGGTTCCTTACACGCCGGACAGACCAAAATGTCCAGAAGTTCCTTGCTGATAGCCATCGCGTTCAGCCTTGAGTCTAGCAGAAACGTCCCGGCCCGAGGCTCGTTTGATAAACTGTAGGGTTGACCCCGGAAAATCTTCCCCGCGTCTGCGCGGTCAGCTATCTCAACACCACCCCGCTCGTGTGGGGCATGGTTCACGGCCGCCAGCAGGGCCTCTTCGAGCTCTCCTTCTGCCTGCCATCGGTCTGCGCCGACCGCCTCGCGAACGGCGATGCCGACTTAGGCATCGTCCCGGTGGTCGAAGCCGCCAGCCAGAACCTGGCCATCCTGCCCGGCACCTGCATCGCCTGCCACGGAGCCGTCCGCAGCATCCTCCTCATTTCCAAGAAACCCTTCGAGCAGATCGAGACCCTCTCCGCCGACTCGAGTTCCCGCACTTCCGTCCAACTCGCCCGAGTCATCCTCGCCAAAACCTACGGAGCTAACCCCACCCTCGAGCCACACGCTCCCGACCTCGATTCCATGCTCGCCACCGCCGACGCCGCGCTCATCATCGGCGACCCGGCCCTCAAAATCGACCCCGCCAGACTCCCCTACCGCACGCTCGACCTCGGCGCAGAATGGTGGGACCTCACCCGTCTCCCCATGGTCTTCGCCGTGTGGGCCGGCCCGGCGCCCCTCACCCGCTTCCGCCGGTCCGATTTCCTCGACTCCTATCTCCAGGGCGCACTCCGCATCCCGGAAATCGCCGCCAACGAATCCGCCTCCCGCGGCATTACCCGCGAACTCGCCCTCCACTACCTCACGCAAAACGTCGTTTTCGAACTCGGCGCGCGCGAGCAGGCCGGCATGAAGCGCCTCCTCGAACTCGTCTCCGCTCTGCCCGCCTCGCCGCTCGCCCAATCCGCACTCGCAGGAGCAATCCCGGTATGATCAGCCGTCAGGAAGCCATCGACCTTTTCCAGAGCGACGACTTGATTGGCCTCGGCATGGCCGCCGACGCCGTCCGCCGCAAACACCACCCCGACGGCGTCGCGACTTACATCATCGATCGCAACATCAACTACACCAATTTCTGCACCGAGTACTGCAGCTTCTGCGCCTTCTATCGCCCCCTCGGCCATAACGAAGGCTACATCCACCCGCGCGAAGTCATCTTCCAGAAAATCCAGGAAACCATCGACCTCGGCGGCACCGGCATCCTCATGCAGGGCGGCCTGCACCCCGAGCTTAAAATCGAGTGGTACGAGGACCTCCTCCGCTCCATCAAACAGCGCTTCGGCGACCGCATCTGGAACCACTGTTTCTCCGCGCCTGAAATCGTCAACATCGCCGAAGTCAGCGGCCTCACCCTCGGCGACACCATCGCCCGCCTCCGCGACGCCGGCCTGCAGTCTATTCCCGGCGGCGGCGCCGAAATTCTCGACGACGACGTCCGCCACCGCATCAGCCGCCTCAAGTCTTCTTCGAAGGACTGGATCGAAGTCCACCGCACCGCCCACTCGCTCGGTCTCCGGACCACCGCCACCATGATGTTCGGTTGCGGGGAAACCATCGAGCAGCGCGTCAATCACTTCGAAATCGTCCGCCGGATTCAGGAAGAAACCGGCGGCTTCACCGCCTTCATCCCCTGGGCTTTCCAGCGCGAAAACACCAGCCTCGGCCGCTTCGTCAAACAGGAAGCCACCGCCGTCGAGTACCTGAAGACCCTCGCTGTTTCCCGCCTCTTCCTCGACAACATCGTCAACATCCAGTCTTCCTGGGTGACGCCGGGCCTGAAGACCTGCCAACTCGGCCTCCGCTTCGGAGGCAACGATGTCGGCTCCATCATGATCGAAGAAAACGTGGTCTCCGCCGCCGGCACCCACAACCGCGCCAGCGAGGAAGAACTCCGCCGGCTCATCCGCGACGCCGGCTTCATCCCGAAGCAGCGCGACACGCTGTACCGGACGTACTATCTGAATTAGCGATCCGCGCTCAGCCGTCAGCCCTCAGCCTCATTCGTGCCGCCAGCCGCGAACCCAGCCAAGAAGGAAGTCGCGTTGGACACGCTGGGCGGCCACCGCGCGCTCGAGCGGAGCCGGCGAATGGGTATCCGCTACGGCCCCGGGCATTAAATGTCTTCCCTGGGGAAGTTCTTCCACATCCCGCGCTGGTTCTCATCAATTTCCTCAGCCGAAAGTAAGATGCCCAGGTCGGCCCATAGGCCTTCGATGCTCTTGAACGGCGCTTTCTTAACGGTTTCCCCGCGAAGGCGCTTGGCGTGTTCGTAGATCTCCCGCTGCTTCTCGGGCGGTAGCGCCTGAAGCTCCTTCAGAATATCCTGTTCAAGAGACATTTCGAAGCTCCGACTTCATTATCCGCCTTCCGGCCTGTTCTCGTAACTGCGGAAGATTCGCCGCGCCTGGATCGACCTTCAGCCCATCCAAGTACCGTTTGTTTTATCCAGGCGCCGGACTTCGAGAAGCACCGTACAGGCCCCCGTCACGTCGTTCAGCGAGCCTCCCGGCGCGGTTTCATCGGCTTGAGATCTGCGTGAGGCGTAGAATCTTCCACGTCCATCTCCTCCAAATCCGCGAAGATTCGCTTAAGATCGAAATTGAATTGAGCGGCGTAAGCCTCCCTGACCGCCCGCACCTCCTCAACGATTTCGTCTTTCGACTTCATTGTTGTTCTCCCACCAGCCCTTTCAGCGTGCACAAGCCAGGGACCTCATATCCATCCCGTTCGACGACGCGCCGGCTATGGAAACAATTAGGAACAAGTTAGGCAGTCCTCGGCCCTGGAAGGCTTCGGTTCTTATCCTGTCAATCGGGTCGCCTTTGCCAACTAGTCTTGAGCCGCTCGAAATAGCCTATTCGCTCCCCGATCTTCGCGATTTCTCTCGGATAGAAGTCCAGCATTACATCGCACAGCTGAAGCATCCATTTCCTGCGCGAAGAGCCTATTTTAATGGACACGCGATTGGCGTTTGCGATTTGAATCTGACCCCAGCCTAACGCGCCGACTGTAAGGCACTCCCAAGCCAAGAACTCGATTGGGACAAAATGCACATCCTTCACCTCGATCTTGACGCCCTGAACGTCATATTGAATTAGGAGCACAACGAAGTAATTCGAGTCGTCCTCGTAGAACCGGGCGATACGTTCGACCGAGGTCAAATTCGGCATGCTGAACGCAGCCCCCAAACGGTGCGTCTTTACGTCGACGACGTAGTAGAAACCGTCGCGATCGTTGAACGCGAGGTCCGCCATCGCGCGCCGCGCGAACCTTGCCGAGTATTCAGCACACAGGTCGAGGTCTTCCAGAATTTCCTTGAAACCGTTGCAGACGACGTCTTGAATGGCATCGCCTGCCGCACGCGGGCTCTCAGCGGTGTGCGCCGTCATGTAGTCGGGCTGGGAATTCAGGAGGCTAGCAATCGCAGCTTCGAGCCCCTCATACATCTTGGTGTAGAAAATCCGGCTGCGCTTCACTGCCCTTCCTCGCCGAACAGTGGCGCGGCCACCAAGTCTGCATTTCTACCCTTGGAAGTTCGCCTTTGGTCGGGGAGTGTATTACGTTCCCAAAAGACGCCGTCAGCATATCCCTGGATGGTATGATCGGAATCCGCTAACGCCAGTCGTTTCTCTGCCAGGCAGCAATACTCTTCGTCAACCTCAAGGCCGACGAAGCGCCTACCGAGCTTCTTTGCGACGACTGAGGTTGTACCCGAGCCCAGAAAAGGATCAAGAACGAGGTCGCCAGGGTTGGTGCTCGCCAGAATGATCTTCGCAAGAAGCTTTTCCGGTTTTTGCGTCGGGTGATCGGTGTTTTCGGGCATTGACCAGAATGGAACCGTCAGGTCTGTCCAGAGGTTTGAAGGATGCGTAAGGCGGAAATTGCCGCATTCCGTCAAATGCCAGTCTTTCGGTATCCCTCCCACAGTGTAGGGCGCGATTACGCGTCGTTTAACCTTCACGGCCTCAAGATTGAATGTGTATGTCCCCTCTGACTTCGTGCAGAACCAAATGTCTTCTGAGCAGTTTTTCCAATTGCGGGCCGCGCCCCGGCCCTTCTCGCGCTCCCAGGTGATTCTATTACGAACTTGAAGGTATTTCTGGGCGACGCTATGAATGGCGGCGGATGATCGCCAGTCGCCGCAGATGTACAGCGAACCACTTTCTTTGAGCAGTGCAACCACCTGCGGAAACCAAGACTCTAGCCACGATGCGTACTCTTCCAAGCTGCGCTCCGTAAAATCGAGACCATTGAATGACTTGCTGAGGTTGTAAGGTGGATCAACGAAGACCAAGTCGACGAACCCACGCGGCAAAAACTGCAAGGCTTCCAGGAAATCTTGTCGGATGGTACGATTCTCCAACGCCAGGACATTGACCTGCCCGCTAAGCGCGACAAGGCGCTGGCGATATTGGTGCACCTCGTTGAGCGTCAAGGTTATCGTTCGGTTCTTCGGCGCTCGCGATCGGTTGTCCATATTTCGTCAATTTAGCACGACGTCTCTAGCGCGGGACGGACATTCGGACGGTTGTTTGTCCTTCATCGCCCACCTTGAAGCTGGGCTGTACCGCTCTCGCCGCAATGGTCCCCTGAAAATAGCGGTTCAGGGCGATGCGTGTTTACGCATCCCGGCTAGGCGCCGCCGGATTCCCCCGGATCTAGGAAGAACGGCAGGCAGCACTCCATGAGCCGGTATCCGATGTCAGCAAGGTCCTGCGGTGGTAGCCACGACAGGCGCAACGAGTCGTCCGCACATTCCGAACAGACGCCCGACGCGGTTCCGGCCCCCCGACAAGCCAGCGCTTGATCGGCGACTGTTCTTAATCTTATCAAGCATGAGATCGCCGCGAAAACTGCATACCATCTACGAATTCACGCCCGAAGCCAAAAACCCACCATCCACCCCAATGCACTGGCCCGTGATGTAACTCGCCCCGTCGGAGGCCAGCAGCACCGCCGTACCCACTAACTCCTCCGCCTTCCCGAAACGCTTCATCGGCGTGCGCGTCAGAAACTCCCGCCCGCGCTCGGTCCCGTCGAGTAACTTCGCGTTCAAGTCCGTGCGGAATACGCCCGGCGCGATCGCGTTCACGTTAATTCCCTCGCGCGACCACTCTACCGCCAGGCTCCGCGTCAGCGACAGCACCGCCGCCTTCGAAGCCGAATACGCCGTCACCTGATACAAACTCACAAACGAGCTCAAACTCGCGATGTTGACGATCCGCCCGCGCTGCTTCGCCTTCAGCGGCTCGTAGAACGACTGGCAGGTCCGCAGCATCCCCGTCAGGTTCGTATTCATCAACCGGTCCCACTCCGCCTCGGCGATTTCGACCGTCGGCTTCTTGAACGTCGTCCCCGCCGCGTTCACTAATATGTCCACCCCGCCGAACTCCGCCAGTACTTTATCCCGCAATGCATCCACCGACGCACGGTCCAGAATGTCGAACGGCATCCGCAGTGTCCGCCGCCCCTCGGCCTCGATCGCGTTCGCCACATCGTCCACCTGCTCGGCGCGCCGCCCGCTTGCAACGACGTCCGCGCCCGCCTGCGCCAGTCCGATCGCAATCGCGCGGCCCAGCCCCGAAGTCCCCCCGGCCACGACCGCCACGCGTCCCGTCAAATCCGATATGTTCTTTGCCATGCTCCCGCCATGGTAACGCCAGCCTGCCCAGCCCGCCCAACGCCCGTTTGCGTTCCCGCGCTCGCGGCGTCAGAATTGCATAAGCCGGCGTCATTCCGGTAATAAGCGGAGGCAGACTCGTGATCGAGCCCATCCTGATCTTCCTAGGCGATCTGAAAGCCGCGGCGCGTTCCCTCGCCCACGCCAAAGGGCTTTGCGCCACCGTCGTGCTCACGCTCGCCCTCGGCATCGGCGCCAATGCCGCCATCTTCAGCCTGGTGCCCGGCGTCCTCCTCCGCCCGCTGGTCAACCGCGACGAAAGCCGCCTCATCTACATCCGCCAGAGCGCTCCCGGCGCCGGCGACGCGAACGCCGCCTTCTCCGTGCCCGAAGTCGCCGACCTCCGCGCCCGTTTGAAAACTCTCGCTCCGCTCGGCGAGTTCTCCACCGTCGGGTTCACCATCGTCGGCCTCGGGCAGCCCCGCGAAGTAACCGCTGGCGTCGTCAACGGTTCCTACTTTCAGGTGATGGGTCTCCATCCGGTGCTCGGCCGCCTGCTCGATGCCGCCGACGACGGCCCGAACGCCGCCGGCGCCGTCGTACTCACCTACCGTTTCTGGACCACGACCCTGAAAAGCGACCCCACCGTCATCGGCAAAACCGTCCGCCTGGATTCGTTCGATTCCCGCCGCGCCACCATCGTCGGCGTGCTCGAACCCTGCGTTCCCTACCCCCAGGACACCGAAATCATCGCCAACGTCGTCACCAGCGCCCATCATCTTTCGGCCACCATGGTCACCAGCCGGATCCACCGCATGACGGAACTCTTCGGCCGCCTGGCGCCCGGCGCCGATCTCAAGCAAGCGCGCGCCGAGTTGAACTCCGTCTACAGCGCTATTAAGCACGATCATCCCGAAGACTATTCGCCCAAGGCCCATTTCCAAATCAGCGCGGTTCCGCTGCGCGACGAACTCACTTCCGGCGCCCGCACCATCCTGCTGGTACTCATGGCCGCGTCCATTTTCGTCTTCATCATCGCCTGCTCCAACGCCGCCAACCTCTTTCTGGCGCGCTCCATCCGCCGCGAGAACGAACTTGGCATCCGCGCCGCCCTCGGCGCCGGTACAGCCGCTCTCCGCCGGACCCTGTTGGCCGAAAGCCTGCTGCTCTGCCTCGCCGGGGCCGCGCTCGGCCTCCTCATCGCCGGCCCGCTGGTCGCCGTCCTCGCCCGTTACATGTCCCGCTATTCCATCCGCGCCCTCGACCTCAGCCTCGATTCGAGCATGCTGTGGATCGGCGCCGGACTCGCCATCGCCGCCTCGGTTCTGCTCGCCTTCATTCCCCGCCTGCCTACCTCCGGAGGCCCTCAGGGATTCAACCTGGCCTCCGGAAGCGCCCGCGTCACCGGAGGCGCCCGGCGCAAGCTGAGAGTCTTCGCCGTCATTCAGATCGCCGCCTCGTTCGTGCTCGTCGCCGTTGCCGGCGGCGCCGTCAAGACCCTGCTTTCGCTCGAAGCCGCCCAAGCGGGCTTCGACACCCGCAACGTGCTGTCGCTCGACGTACCCGTCATGCACCTGGGAAGAACTCCCGGCCAGGCCGTCGGCTTTTACAGCGAAGCCGCGCGCCGGGTCCGCGAACTGCCCGGCGTCCAGAACGTAGCCATCGGCATGGTTACGCCCTGGCGCGATCAGGCGGCCTACGACTTCCAGTTCTCCATCGACGGCTACGTACCCGCGCGTTCCGAGGAACAGCCCCGCGCGCGCCTCCGCATCGTCTCACCCGGATTCTTCGCCACGCTCGGCCTCCCCATCCTCGAAGGCCGCGATTTCACCGATACCGACAGCGACAACAGCGGCCCGGTCGCGGTGATCAGCCAAAGCCTCGCCCAACGCATATTCGCCAACCGCGATCCGCTGCAGCATGAGGTCATGTGGACCGACCCGATTTTCAAAGCCGTCCCCATGATCAGCTCCGCGCCGCTCCGCATCGTCGGCGTCGCGCCGGACATCGACGACGTACACATCGTCCCCGCCCCCACCCTGACCATCTACCGTCCGTTCAAGCAGGAGGCCGTCATCGGCGGTGGACGTCTGTTCGTTCACACGCGCTCGGATCCTTACGCTCTGGTAACGCCGGTCACACGCATCCTCCGCGGCATGTCCGCCGACCAGCCCGTCGAACACGCGGCCACCCTCGCCGACGTCCGCGCCGAGGTGCTCTCACCGGACCGGCTGAATGTCGCCGTGTTCGGCGTCTTCGGCGGCGTCGCTCTGCTCATCGCAGTCGTCGGAGTCGCCGGCGTCCTTGCTTTCTCCGTCGCCGGCCGCACGCGCGAGTTCGGCATCCGTCTCGCCGTCGGCGCCCAGCCCCGCCATCTGCTGCTTCGTGTCATCGCGGAAGGCGCAGCCATGGCTATCGGCGGGCTCGCCGCCGGACTTGCCTGCGGCTACGGACTGGCGCGGGTGGCCGGAGTATTCCTCGGCGATCTTAAAATGCCCAGCGCGCTCCCCATTGCAGGCTCAGCGCTCGTCCTCCTCCTTGCCGCCGTCACCGCCTCCGCCATCCCGGCAGCCCGCGCCGCCCGCATCGACGTGCTGAACGCCATGCGCGCCGAATAACGCCCGCTCCGCTCTGGCGCCACGCGACCCGCCCTTCACGCCATAATGGTTCGTTTCTCCATGCTCTGCGCCCAACTCGCGGCCCCGCGCCGCATCGTCGTCACCGACATCCCCGCTCCAACCGACCCCGGCCCCAACGAGATCCTCGTCCGTCTCCGCGCCGTCGGCATCTGCGGCAGCGACCTCCACTGGTACCGCGAAGGCAGCATCCGCGGCGTTCCCGCCCAATATCCCATGGTCCTCGGCCACGAACCCGCGGGCACTGTCGCGGCCATCGGGCCCGGCGTCACGCGCTTCGCTCCCGGCGACCCCGTCGCTATCGAACCCCAAATCACCTGCGGCCACTGCGAATACTGCCTCGCCGGCCAGCACATCCACTGCCTCAACACCTCTTACATGGGCTCGCCCCAAACCTTTGGCCTGTTCCGCGAATACGCCGTCATCCCCGCCGTCAACGCCAAAAAATTCCCGGCATCGCTCCCCTTCAAACACGCCGCCCTCATCGAGCCTCTCGCCGTCATCCTCCACATGCTCGAACTCGTCACGATACGCCCCTTCGACCACGTGGCCGTCATCGGCGCCGGACCCATCGGCATGCTCTCCGCCGCCGTCGCCCACCACGCCGGCGCCCGCGTCCTTTCGACCGACCGCCTCCCTCACCGCCTTGAACTCGCCCGCCGCATGGGCGCCGCGGAAGTTTGCGACTTCTCGCGCTTCCGTGCCGCCGCCCTGGATCTCACGAACGGCCGCGGCATGGACCTCGTCATCGATGCCGCCGCCGACCGCTCCACCATCGACGCCGGCTTCGCCGTCACCAAACCCGCCGGAACTTTCATGCTCGCCGGCATCCCCGTCGACTCGCCGCTTCCCGTCGATCTCCACGCCGCCCTCGGCAAAGAAATCCGCTTCCTCACCCTAAAGCGCTCCAACCACCGCGCCGGTCCCGCGCTCGACATGCTCCTGTCCGGCGCCGTCAAAACCGACCTCGTTACCCACACCATGCCGGCCGAACGCGCCCCGGAAGCCTTCGACCTCCTCGATAACTACCGCGACGGCGTCGGCAAAATGGTCATCGAGTTCGCCGCATGAAATTCCTCGCCTTCGACCTCGGCGCCGAAAGCGGCCGCGCCATGCTCGGCTCGCTCGACTCGGGCCGCCTCACCCTCGATGAACTCCACCGCTTCCCCAACCAACCCGTCCGCCTGCCCACTGGCCTCTACTGGGACACCCTGCGCCTCTTCCACGAAATCCAGCAAGGCCTCATCGTTTGCGGACGCGAGCGCCATGTCACTCCCGACGGCATCGGCGTCGACACCTGGGGAGTCGATTTCGGCTTTCTCGGGTCTGACGGAGCGTTAGTCGACAACCCCCGCCACTACCGCGACGCCCGCACTCATGGCCTCCTCGAACGCACTTATTCCGTTGTCCCCCGCGAAGAAATCTTCCGCCAGACCGGCATCCAACACATGGAGTTGAACTCGCTCTTTCAGTGGTACTCCATGAAGCTCTCCGGCTCGCCGGCTCTTTCGACCGCCCGCACGCTCCTGTTCCTGCCCGATCTTTTCTCCTACTGGCTCAGCGGCGCCGCCCGCGCCGAACTCACCATCGCGAGCACGTCGCAGTTCTACAACCCGATTGAAAAAACCTGGGCCAAGCCGCTGCTCGCCTCCCTCGGCCTCGACTCCTCCGTGCTACCGGAAATCGTTCCGCCCGGCACACGCCTGGGCTCGCTGCTCGAATACCTCCATCGCACGGCCGGCTTCGGCGCCGAAGTTCCCGTCTACGCAACCGCTTCCCACGACACCGCCTCCGCCGTCGCCGCCGCTCCCGCCGAAGGCACGGACTGGTGCTACATCAGCTCCGGCACATGGTCCCTGCTCGGAGTCGAGATCGATTCCCCTATCGTC
Source organism: Acidobacteriota bacterium (assembly GCA_021778335.1). GTDB lineage: Bacteria > Acidobacteriota > Terriglobia > Bryobacterales > Bryobacteraceae > JAJYKC01. The sequence continues at coordinate 31,796 of JAJYCN010000007.1, forward strand.
AACGCCGACTCGCTCGCGCTCAACTTCACCAACGAAATCGGCGCCGCGGGCCGCGTCCGCTTCCTCAAAAACATCGCCGGCCTCTGGATCCTGCAGGAATGCCGCCGGGCATGGGCGCTCGAAGGCCACGATTATTCCTACGAAGAACTCGCCCGCCTTGCCGCCGATGCGCCCCCCGCTCACATCTACCTCAACCCCGACGACTTCACCAGCCCCGGCGACATGCCCGCCCGTATCGCCCGCTTCTGCCGCGACTCCGGCGTCCCCGCTCCCGTTGAACCCGGACCCATGGCCCGCCTGGTGCTCGAAAGCCTCGCCATGAGCTATCGCGACAAGATCCTCAGCCTCGAAAAACTTCTCGGCCGCCCCATCAACCGCATCCACATCTTCGGCGGCGGCTCCCGCAACCGCCTCCTCAACCAACTCACCGCCGACTTCTCGAACAAACCCGTCATCGCCGGACCGGCCGAAGCCACGGCCGCCGGCAACGTCCTCGTCCAGGCCATGGGCGCCGGCTTCGTTAAAGACCTCGACGAAGCCCGAGCCATCGTCCGCGCCTCTTTCCCGCTCGAACGCTTCGAACCCCGGCCCGCTGTACACTCGGGTTGATGGACGGCCTCCGCCAGGACTTTCGCCTCGGCCTCCGGGCGCTCCGCCGCGAATGGCTCGCCAGCCTGCTCGCCATCCTTTCCGTCGCCCTCGGCATAGGCGCCAACACCGCCATTTTCAGCCTTCTTAACGCCCTGCTTCTCCGCCCCATCTCCGGCGTCCAAGCCCCCGATCGGCTCGTCCGCATCGACGCCGGCCTGCCCGCCGCCATCCTCGAACCGCTCTCCCGCGAACCCGTCTTCACCGGCGCCTGCGGCGTCTCCACCCCACTGCTCACAACCGAGTTCCAAGGCGCCATCCAACCGGTAGGCATGCTGGCCCTGTCCGGTGAGTGTCCCCAACTCCTCGGCCTCGGCGCCCAGTTCGGTCGCATGCTCACTCGAGAGGACGACCGCTCCGGAAGCCCCCGCGTCGCCGTCCTCACCGACGCCTTCTGGCGCGGCTCGTTCGGCGGCCGCGCAGACGTTCTCGGCAGCGTCATTCGCATCGATGGTTCGCCGTACACCGTAGCCGGAGTGGCCAAACCGGACTTCCACGGCCTGCTGCTGGGGTTCTGGCCGGGCGCCATCGTCCCCGGCTCGGCATTCCATTACTCGTTGGTGCATGTCTTCGCCCGTCTCGCTCCGGGGACATCCATCTTACAAGCGCAGGCCCGCCTGAATGTTTCCGAAAAACACTTACTCGAACAAGCCGCACCGCCGCGGCATAGCGGCGCGCGCCTCGATGAGTTCGTATCTCAGAAGCTTACCCTGGCTTCCGCCGCCAACGGCCTGGACTACATGCTCCGCGACCGCTATAGCGGGCCGTTGGCCGTGGCGATGGGAATCTGTCTGCTGGTGCTTCTGATCTCCTGCGTCAACCTGGCGAACTTACTCCTCGCCCGTGGCCTCCGCCGCCGCGGGGACATGGTCGTGAAACTGGCCATCGGCGCCCCTCGCGGGCTCGTCGCACGCCAACTCGCCCTCGAAAGCCTGACGCTGGTATTCCTTGGCGCACTCGCCGGCTTAGCTCTCGCGTATGCCGCCGATCGAATGTTACTAAGTCAAATGGACGCCGTGCTGATCAACTTCAGCCTTCGCGCTCCGCTCGATGGGCGCGTGCTGGCCTTTGCGGCCGCGGCCATCCTTCTCACCGGCATCGGTTTCGGCGTGCTGCCGGCATGGCGCGGCAGCAATGTCAACTTACTCGACGCCCTCCAGAGCGCTTCCCGCGGCGTCAGGGTTCGAAGCGCATCCGGACGCGTCCTCGTTGCCACACAGATCGCGCTCGCCCTCGCTCTCGTCGCCGCCACGGGCCTGTTCGTTTCATCGCTCCAGCGGCTGCAGAGCGCCGATCTCGGGTTTCGAGTCGGCGGAATCGTCGAGGCGCAACTGTTTCCGCTGCCGAACGGTTACCAGGACCTGCTCTCCGCCCCGTATTACCAGCGCCTGATGCAGGATGTCGAATCGCTGCCGGGGGTCGAATCGGCTGGCTATTCCAACTTCGCTCCCCTCGGCACGGGCTACTCCCGGCCCGTCGCGCTTACAACCTCCAGGCCCGGGCAAGGCATTGTGAGTGACGCCTACTGGGTCTCCGATGGTTTCTTCCGAACCATGGGTATCCCTCTGCTGGCCGGTCACGACTTTGAGCGGACCGGCGCCGGCGCCCTCCCGACGACGGCCATCGTGAGCCAGTCCCTTGCAAATCGCCTGGCGCCCGCCGCGGATGTCGTCGGGCGTCACATCCGCTTCGGAACCGACCCGGAGGATCAGGACCTGGAAATCATCGGCGTCGCCGCCGACGCCCGTCTAACAGGCTCCCGCGTGGCCAACCCGCCCATGGTCTATATCAACCTCTGGCAATATTCGCATTCCGCGCAGTACGGAGTGCTCATGGTCCGCGTGCGCGACCTGAATCCCCGCTTCGTCGAATCGCTAAAAAGAACGGTCCGCGGCGCCGGCCACGAGTACGTCGAGTACGCCCGGACTCTGAAACAGCAGCGCGAGAATTCGCTCCTCGCCGAGCGCCTGCTCGCCTGGCTGTCCTCGGCCTTTGGTCTTCTCGCCCTCGTCCTTGCGGCCACAGGGTTGTTCGGCCTCCTCGCCTACGAGGTCGCTGGCCGCACCGGCGAAATCGGAATCCGCATCGCCCTCGGCGCTACGCGCGCCAACATCGCATGGCTCATTCTCGGCGACGCCCTCCGCCTGGCCACCCTCGGCGCCATCGCCGGAGCCGCGCTCTCACTTGCCGCCGGCCGCTCGATCTCGACCCTCCTCTACGGCGTCCAACCCTACGCCCCCGCGCCCCTGCTGTTAGCCGCCGCCACACTCCTCGCCACCGCCGCCCTCGCCGCCTGGATCCCCGTACGCCGCGCCTGCCGCATCGAACCTCTGGAAGCTCTCCGCCACGAGTAAGCGCGCGTCTACTTCACGCTACTAATTACGTTCCCGCGTAAAATCGGAGTGAAAACCAGTGCCAAGGAAGACCAAAACGAAGCGCGCCACTCCGCCGCCGGCCACGGCCCGGCGCCGCAAGACCAAGTTCCAAGCCGACCTCGCCCCAGCCGAAGACCGCGCCGTCCGCCTGCTCAAAGAGGAACTGCGGCTTGCGAGCAACACGGACTTCCTCTCCGACGCCGTAGCACTGTTTCGTTGGGCCGCCTCGGAGCGCAAACTCGGAAACCGAATCGTCAGCGAGAGCGCGACCGGCGAACGCAAAGTCCTCGTGCTCCCGCGCCTGGAGCGCGTAGCGCCCGACCTCTCTCTCCCGCGTGTCCAACTCAAGTGGACGGCGCGCGAAGTGGAGAGCCTCGCCGAACTCGCCACCACGACCGAACCCACGCCCCCGACCGCTGCCCTGATGCGCGCGATGCGCGACTGAAAGGCCATCGCGATCCGCCGTCTCAATTAGCAGAGCATCTGCATCGGCGTGACCTACGTCGCCGGCGGCTAGACCGCGCCCCGAGCCGTCCTCGGCTACATCACCCTCGCGACCGCAAGCGTCCCGCGCGAAGCTTTCACAAAGAAGTACGTACGCGGCCTGGCCCCCTATGATCCCTCGCTCGTTCTCCTGCTGAGCCTCGGCCACGCCCTGCTATCGGAAGCCTTCCGCATCACCCTTCGAGTCGCCAGCGTTGCGGGTTGCCGCTGCCTCGTCACCGACGCCTACCCCGATCGCATCGCCTGGAACGCAAAATACGGCTTCGTACCCATATCCGGCTCCGCCCCAAACGCCCCTCGGCGCATGTTCCTCGACATCCGGACTATCCAAGCAGCCATCGCCCGCGAAAGCCGCTAACCCCGGCAAAATCGGGTGTCCTCCGGCTCCTTGCTTCTCTGCTCCCAGCCCCTAATACAACACCCGCGTCCGTATCGTCCCCGGGACCTCGTCCAGCCGCCGCTTCAGCCCCATCGTTACGTTCCCGTCCTCGGCCTCTATGTCGATCACGACATAACCGATCTTGGCGTCTGTCTGCAGGTACTGCCCGGCCACGTTGATCCGCTGTTCGGAGAAAATGGCGTTAATCTGGCCCAGCACGCCTGGCCGGTTCTGATGAATATGCAGCAGCCGGTGCTTGCCCGGATGCTCCGGCAGCGACACTTCGGGAAAATTCACCGCGAACAGCGTCGACCCGTTGTTGCTGTACTTCAGCAGCTTCGCCGAAACCTCCAGCCCGATGTTGTGCTGCGCCTCCTCCGTGCTTCCGCCGATATGCGGCGTCAGGATCACGTTGTCCATACCGCGCAGCACGCTCTGAAACTCGTCGCCGGCGCCCTTGGGCTCACTCGGGAACACGTCGATCGCCGCCCCGGATAGATGCCCGGAATCGAGCGCTCCCTTGAGCGCGTCGATATCCACCACCGTCCCCCGCGCCGCGTTCAGAAACCGCGCGCCTTTCTTCATCTTGGCGAACTGCTCCACGCCCATCATCCGGAACGTCTGCGGCGTCTCCGGCACATGCAACGTCACGATATCGGAGGACTCGAGCAGCGCATCGAGCGACGGCATCGGCCGCGCGTTCCCTAGCGCCAGCTTCGCCTCGATGTCGTAGTAAATCACCTGCAGCCCCAGCGCCTCGGCCAGCACGCCCACCTGCGTCCCGATGTGCCCGTACCCGACGATGCCCATCGTCTTGCCGCGCACTTCGTGCGAGCCGACCGCGGTCTTCACCCAACCACCGCGATGCGCCGCCGCGTTCCGCTCCGGAATCCCGCGCATCAGCAGAATCGTCTCGGCCAGCACCAGTTCCGCCACGCTGCGGGTGTTGGAAAACGGAGCATTGAACACCGGCACCCCGCGCTCCCGCGCCGCCTCGAGATCCACCTGGTTCGTCCCGATGCAGAAACACCCCACGGCCGTCAGCTTCGGCGCATGCTCGAACACCTTCGCGGTCAGATGCGTCGCCGACCGGATCCCGATGAAATGCGCGTGGGCAACCGCCTCCAGCAGCCGCCCCTCGCCCAGCGACTTCGGATGATAGTCGATGTCCGTATATCCGTCGGCGCGAAACGTCTCCACCGCGGCCGGATGAATGCCTTCCAAAAGCAGGATCTTGATTTTGCTCTTATCGAGCGAGTTCTTGGTCATGAAAACCTGGGGGAACTTTCATGATACCGGCCCCGCCGCATCCGCCCAAGCTCCGCTCCCCGTCTGGTTTACGAATTTCTTAAACAACTAATGCAAACTTAGCAAACGATCAGAATGTTAAACCTCTCCGGAACCACGGCCCGATGCTCGCCGCCGGCCAAACACGGCCTCCAGACCCGCCACCAGCTTCGCCCGGCTTTCCGCCGAAAGCTGATCGAGGTTCCGCCGCCGCCACTCGACGGCGGGCAACTTCGGCGCCGCGCCCACGCCCAACAACTCCCACTCCGGCTCGCCGCGCTCGAACGACACCAGAAACCGCCGGTGCTCAGCTGGCATCTGTTTCACCGCCACCTCGATCAACTCCTCCCGCGCCGCCTCCAGTTCCTCGATCCGCACCCGGGACCGCGTCATCCCCTCGAAGCCCCGGCGAAACTCCAACTCGATCGATTTCCGCTTCGGCGCCAGAATCTCCGCCATCGGCCGGTTATGGCTGATGAGATACACCGCGAACGCCCGCCGCAGATTCTCCGTGACCCCTTCGTTCGCCAGAAGTTCGCCAACGCCGAAAAGATCGCGCGGATGCTGCCTGTCAAGGGCCGCCACCATCTTCCCGGCATACAGATCGGCGAACGAAACCACCCGCATCTCCGCGAACCCGAACGCGTCCTCTACGCCGGCCGAAACCGTCCGCAGTTCCGGCTCGTAGACACATCCCCGCAGGACTGGAGTGACCTCCATCTTCACCTGCGCACTCGCTTCCCGCACGACAAGCCTGGTCACTACATTTTCCGGCTGAATCTTCGACGCCTCGATCCTCGCGCCCCGCATCGCCTTGCGGATACCTTGCCCGATCCGCTTCATCGCCGCGTCGATCGCCCGGAGCGACTCCTCGCGCGGCGCAACCGGCAGGTACGCAAGATCGATATCCACCGAGAGCCGCGGCATGTCCCGAACAAACAAATTGATCGCCGTGCCGCCTTTCAGCGCGAAGCACTCCTCCCGCGCCACATACGGAAGCGTCCGCACCAGCAGCGTCACCTGCCGCCGGTAGCCCTCAGCCCACTCCATCGAGATCCTTTGGAACGGTGATCCGGTAAACCCGATCCAACCGGCCCCCTCTGGCCAGCACGCGCTTGCCCGTGCCCAAGTCCGCCGCGCTCCGTTTCACACGCTTCCACCAGGCATGCTGGTGCCGGTCCGCGAAAAAATAAAAGAGGCGGTTCACCTTCACGCTCCGGCACCGCTCCAGAAGGCGCTCCACCCGGCGGGGGCTCAGGCTCACCAGCCCCTCGAACAGTTTGTCTACCTGGTGGAAGCTCTCCCGCTTCGGAAGCTCGTCAAGTAATTCCAGAATCGCCCGCTCCGGCGACGACATCCGCAGTTGCCACTCCCACACGCCCCACGGCTGCGTCACAAAATCACCCGCCTCGGCCCTCCCACTTTTGAAGCGCAGCTTCCCCGCGCCGGCACCAAACAACCGGCCGTTGTTGTGATACACGAAGCGAGTCCTCACCGGCAAATCGTACAGCCAGCCGGGAGGCTTCTCCGGCCCATAAAGATGAACTTGGCTCCGCCGCTCGGTCAGGTAGTGCGAGAAGCCCTGTAACTCGAGCGCGGTGCGCCCTCCCACCACAAGATCGGCGTCGAGCAGGGTCTGCAGCGAAACAACCGCCTCCCGCCAACTCACCGCCCCGCGCGGACGCCGGTACACACGCCTGGCCGGCTGCTCCAGCCACCCCGCCGTCACATACTGCCGGCGCAGCGACGTTGAGTAACCGTGCCGCCCCATCCACGCGGCGTCCACCAGCAGTCCTTCCGGCAACAGCCGCGCCAGCCGGTTTAACTTTCCCGGCTTTTGCTTAGCCATACTAATGAAGTTAACAAATTCTCAAACCGATGCGCCCGCACCCGCCCTCCCACAGATCAGCCAACCTGTTTTAGAAGTTCAATATCAAATCCACCCAGGCCCGCCGCGGCGCCCCCGGCGCGAAAAACGTCACGCTCTGCGCCGGAGCGCTTCCCGCGTAGGGACCTTCGGCATAGGCCGGAAACGGCATCGTCTCGACCGTGCCCTGCGCCGTGTACGCCGTGTTCGCCAACTGAGCGGCCGTGTAGTAGCGCCGGTCGAAAAGGTTATCGATCTGAACGCCGAGCTGCAGCCGCCTGGTGAAATCATAGTGCGCGCGGAAATTCGTCACCGCATAGCCCGGCGAGACACCCGGCCCGAGATAGTAGACGCCGTCCGGCTGATACGCATTGTTCTCGTTGCCCCGCGCGTACGAACTCGAAAGCGCGATCTCATCCAGGTCGAACGCCAGTTTCTTCGTCGCCTGATATACCAGCCACGCCTTTCCCGCGTGCTTCGGAATCAGCGGAATCCGGTCCCCCGGATGCACGTAGATGTTGCCGTTCAACCCGGGGTATCCCGCGAGCGCGCTGTCGCTGGTATTGTTCGCTTCTCCGTTCACCACCTCAGTGCTTTGGTACGTTGCCGACAGAAACGTGTAATCGAGGCCCCATGTCACACTCCCGATCCGTCCGCCCACATCCGCGTCGAATCCCTCGCGCAGCGTCTTGGCAAAGTTCTGAAAATATCCGGTCCCCAGCAGCACCGACGACACAAAGAGAATGTCGTTGTGATTCTCGCCCCGGAACGCGCCGACGTTCCAGTTGAGATTCCGCGCGAGGGGAACTTCCGGCGTGCCGCGCACACCCACCTCCCACGAATCGTTCACCACCTGCCGCAACGGCGGATCGGAGGAAAACGCATTCGGCAAAGAACACGGGTTGGCCGGGTCCGCGCAGCCGAGTTCGATCGACGTCGGCGCCCGGCTGCCCTGCGAAAACCGCGCGTACGCGTTCACGCTCGCCACCGGACTCCACGTCAGACCAACCGCGGGATTGAACCGCTCGAACACGTAATCTCCGGTCAAGGATCCCGGCCCGGCCACCGGATTCAGGACATCGGTGTTGTTCACCGTGAACCGGTCAAAGCGGCCCGAAACGGTCAGATTCAGGTGTTGGGGAAGCGTCAGCGTGTCGCTGAAATACGGGCTCCAGTTCGGTGTCACGCCGCGCAGGTTTACGCGGGAGTCAATCCCGGTCGACCCATCCTGCCAAGCCGGGACATTTTTCATCGTGTAGTTGGGACTGATATAGCCATACGCGGCGTTCTGCGTAAAATCGATGCTGCCGCGATCCCAAAGAAACCCGGCGCTGAACTGATTCCGTCCGAGCCGGGTATTGGCGACCCAGGTAACCTGACCCGAAAATCCAAAATCGTTCTGCACTTCTTTCGAATAGATCGTGAGTCCGTCGCAGGTCCCATCCGGATTGCCGAGTGAGATGGCTTCGGCAATGCACGCCCAGGACGGGAACGGCGTGTTCGTACTGTTCGCCCCGGAGGCCGGGAAACCTGTGTAGCCCGCCCCGCTGAGGATCGCCTGCTCGGCCGGCGTCGGCTGATAGATATCGTTGCCCAGAACGTTGTTATTGAAATTCGGATTGATGGCTTCCGTACGGATGTTCCGGAACCACGCATTGCCGGAGAAGGTCAACTGCTCGCTGAATGTGTGCTGCGCGATGAAATTGAACATCGGCGCGCGGTTCGCCGTGACGTCGCCCGGCGTGTAGGTGCTGGTGTAGTTCGCATCAAGCAGGCGATAATCCTGCAGCGCGTTGCCGAGCAGCGTGTTGTAGGCGTAGGCCGCCGTCAAGGCCAGGTCCGTTTTGTCGGTTCTCCAGCCCAGGCGCACAAACGCCTGCCGAACATCGGAGGGCGAATCGTACCGCCAGCCGGACTCATGGAATCCCGTTCCGGACAAAAACCAGTTGAACCCCGTCGCCTTGCCGCCGCCCCACGTTGCGTCCACCTCTTTTCGTCCGCTGCTTCCATAGAGCAGCGTCCCCGTGAATCCGGGATAACTCACTCCGTCCTTCGTCTGGACCGAGATCGCCCCGCCCAGCGTATTCAATCCGAACAACGGATCCGACCCCGGCACCAGCGACATTTCCGCGATGGCGTTCTTCGGAATCAGGTCCCAGGCGACGACGTCGCCAAACGGCTGGTTCTGCCGCACGCCATCCATATAAACCGAAATCCCTTCCGGCGTCCCGAGCAGCGGAGAGGCCGTGTACCCGCGGAAATTGATATCGGGCTGAAACGGGTTCCCCTGCATGTCGTTCACGTTGATGCCGTTCATCCGCCGGTTGAGAAAGCCGGAAAGATCGAGCGCGCCGCTCGACTGAATCTCGGCGGCGGTCGCTGTCTGGACGGGCGCGGCGATCTGTTCTTTCGTAAGATTCGCGCCGGCGAGCGGTGTCGTAGCCACCACGTCGACGGTTGTCGACGTACTTTCGAGTTCCAACTTCACAACTTCGCTCACCCGCCCGCCGGACCGTACCGTGACGGAGAGCACCCTCGCCGTAAAGCCAGGCTTTGCAATTTCCAGCCGGTGGCGCCCGGCCGCGACGTTCGGAAAATCGTGATGGCCCCGCGGGTCCGTCTGAAAGGCTCGCCCGTCGAGTTTGCCGGAAGCCTGCATCGCGGCGCCGGTGGAATCCTGAACCGAAAGATGAATCTCGCCCGGCGGCTGTTGGCCGTGCACGATGACGGCTAAGGCGGCAAGGAGAACGAGGGCCATGGGCCGGAGGCCAAGCGGCCTTCGCGCAGAGTCCATATTTCTAAATTCCGCGCCGGGCTTTGTTGTTCAGCCTTTTTTGAACGACCGAGTCGGCCGGCCCTTGCAGGTACAATTGGACGTTTGAATCGGACCGCCATGACATCATCGCTTGCGGCCTCCGCCGTTCTCAGCCGGCGGCAGGAGGTTCCGTCCCTTGAGGATGAGGTAGTGAGCCTGTTCGATCAGTTCCGCGATCGTCTCCTGGGCTACCTGCTGGCGCTCGGGCTCGACGTTCACGACGGCGAAGAAGTGATTCAGGAAGTCTTCCTGGCGCTGTTCCAACACCTCGAGCGGGGCAAGTGCCGCCGAAATCTCCGAAGCTGGCTGTTCCGTGTCACTCACAACCTCGGGTTGAAGCAGCGCAACCGGAAATCCCGCCGGTTGCAACTGATAGCTCACCCCACCGCCGCACTGGCGGATTTGCACATCGATCCGAGCCCGAATCCGGAACAGCGTCTGCTCGACAAACACCACCATCGGCGCCTCCGAGCCGTCTTCCAGGCGCTCCCCGAAAAGGACCGCTTGTGCCTTTCTCTGCGGGCCGAAGGCCTGCGATACCGGGAGATCGGCGAGGTTCTGGGGATCTCCCTGGGCGCCGTCTCCCTCATATTGACTCGCTCCGTTGCACGTCTCAGCCGTGTGGATCGGTAACTATGCCGTATCAGGAACCACATCCCTCGGATCAAGAACTGGTGATGGCCGGCGATGGGGAACTACCCACCCGGCGCGCGGAGGCCGTCCGCCTTCATCTCGAGACCTGCCGGTCTTGCCGCCTCCGTTTGAACAATCTCGAGACCGCCCTGACAGACGCCGCACGCCTGCACCATCGGGAGTTCGATGCCAAGCTTCCGCCCATCGCTCCCGCCCGCGCAAAGCTTCGAGCCCGCCTGGCCGCACAATCCGGAACAAGTCTCTTCGGCTTCAGAACGCCGCGCCGCTCCTGGGTGTTTGCCTCCGCCGCGATGGTTGTCCTGGCGATCGGAGTGGCACAGTTGAGAAACCACACTTCCGAATTCACGCTCCTTGAAACCGCGGCAATCCCAAGACGCCAACTGACGCCTGGAGCAACCGTCCCGGTGACGAAACAACAGGTCTGCAGCGCCGCCTCGCGCACCGAGGGTCCGGAGGTGCCGGCGTCTTTGCAGCAGCA
>JAJYCN010000222.1 GCA_021778335.1 Acidobacteriota bacterium
GCCGGCTACGAGGCCTGCCGCCAAACGCCTTCGTCCGGATGGCCGGAAGTGCTTGGACGCGTACCTCATAAGACTAACATACCAGCGCACTTCCCGTGCTTCCCAATCGAGCGCCCGGAAACTGTGTCCGCCGAGGTGCCGCGCGGCCGCCCCCGGCGCATAAACAACCCTGGCTCCCGCCTGCCTCGCCCGCAGGCAGAAATCCACGTCTTCAAACCAAGCCGGATAAAACGCTTCGTCGAAGCCGCCGAGCTTTCCCCACAGCGCGCGCCGGAATACGAGGAACGCTCCAGCCGGTTGATCTACCTCCCCGCCGTGGCTCGGGCCGCGGTCGAGGTAGCGATACGCCCGGTTCACCGGGTTCCAGGGAAACGCGCGGTTCCAGCCCATCGCCTCGAAGGCCAGCGTGGCCGGGGTGGGAAATCGCCGCGCGGCAAATCCCCACTGCGCGGAATCGTCGGCGTTCTTCAGTTGTCCGCCCGCGATATCGGCGCCGGCTTCGCGGCAGGCGCGCGCCAGCGCCCATGCGTCTCCGACGATCTCGACGTCCGGGTTCACCAGCATCACGTACTCTTCGGAGCGCCCGGCCACCGCCTGGTTCACCGCCGCCGCGAACCCGCGATTTTCCTGGTTCGCGATCGCCTCGACGCCCGCGAACCCGCGCGCGATCTCCCCCGCACCGTCCCCGCTGCCGTTATCCACGACCACCACGGGCATGCCGTCCAGCGAGCGCAGACAATTCTCGAGCACCTCCGCCGAGCGGTAACAGACCACCACCGCGACAACGCTCAAGTCAGCGCGCAGTACAGCCTCCAATACCAGCCAAACCCACCCTCGCGAGCCAAGCCCCGAATCTCAGCCTCGCTTTCCGCAAGAATTCCCTCCAAATCCGAGAGACCCGCCTCACGCCACGACCGGAACCGCCGCATCCCTTCCCACTTGCCCCTAAGATACGCCAAACCGGTCCTATGCCGCAGAGCGAGCATCCCCCACAGCGCCTGTCCCGCAAGCACAGCCCAGGCGTTTCGCATTAGACATTTCGACGAAAAATGTTTCGCGACCAGCAGCACCTGGTTTCGGGCTATCAGCCGCACCATCGCCGGGCTCCATGCGCCGAAGGTCGCGCTTCCGCGGTGCCAGGCCACCGCCTCCGGCACATAAACGCCCTCCAGCCCGGCCAACGCGCACCGCAGCCCGAAGTCCACATCCTCTAAATAGGATTCGAACCGCTCATCCAGCATGCCCACGCGCTCGAACGCCGCCCTCCGCACCAGTGCCGCCGTCAGCGGCGCCATCCGGATCTTCCGCCGCTCGCTCCATCGTGGACCGTCGTCGTCCCCCCAGCCGCAGCGGCACGCGCATCCGCTCCGTGCGACAGCATCCCAAGCTCCGTCAATCCGAGCCGGCGCGCCCTCGCTCAGGATTTTTCCCGTCGCGAACCATGCGTCGCCCGTCCCGGCCAGCAGCCGCTCCAGCCAGTCCTCCCGCGGCTCGACATCGTTGTTCACGATGCCGATCCAGGCGCACGCCGACTCGCCCACACCGCGGTTCACCGCCCGCGCGAAGCCGGCGTTCGTGCCCATTTCGATCACCCTTGCCCCAAGCGCCCGCGCCGCCTCCGCGCTGCCGTCCGTGCTGCCGTTGTCCACCACCACAACTTCCTCCGGCCGCCGCGTCTGCGCCGCCAGCTTCTCCAGCAGACGCACGAGCAGCGCCAGCCGGTTCCAGTTCGGAATCACGATCGAGACGCTTCCCTTATCCACGGGCGAACCGCTTCTTCACCAGGAACCACAAGTTGTAAAACCCGTCGCGCCACGGGTTCAGCTTGATCTCCCCCAGCCGTGACGAGTACAAAATGGAAATCTCGGCAAACCGGATCGCCCGGTTCCGCAGCGCCTCGATCTTGATCTCCTCGGAGAACGCCATCCCGTCGGAGATGAGCCGCATGTCTTTCAGAATCGACCGCTTGAACACCCACATCCCGGACTGCGAATCCCGCACCCACCGGAAGTACAGAAGGGACATCGCCAGCGACAACACCCAGTTGCCGAACTTATGCTTCCAGCTCATCGCCCGCTTGTCGCGCACCGGAAAGCGCGAGGCGTTAAGAAAGTCCACGTCCAAGTGGAGAAACGCTTCGATCAGATACGAAATCGCGTCAGGTGGATAACTGTGGTCGCCATCGAGCGTGACAATCACGTCGCCCTTGGCGAAGGAGAAGCCCAACTTGTAACTCCGCCCATAGCCGCGCACCGGCTCGCGAATCACTTCCGCGCCGAACGACTTTGCCACTTCGCTCGTCCGGTCCGTCGAGCCGTTGTCCACCACGATGACCTGATCCACGAACTCCGGCATCCGGCGCAACACGCTGTCGATGCCCTGCTCCTCGTTCAGGCACGGAATGATGACGGTTATGCTCTGGGACCTGTACATGGCTTCCCCGCCCGGAACCAAGCCAGGCCGAATGGGTTCAAGCTATCATGTTGTCATGAAATGGTTTTGTCTTCCAGTTGTGCTCGGCGCGTCCCTTGCCCTGGCGGGGTCGGCGAAGGCGCCCAACCCGCAACTGGAAGCCGTTAAGACCGTCTACCTGCTCCCGATGAGCAACGGTTTAGACCAGTACCTGGCCAACGCCATTTCCCGTCTCGGCGTGCTCGAAGTTGTCACCGACCCGCAAAAGGCCGACGCCGTTCTCACCGACCACGTCGGCGCGGCGTTTGAAGACACGATGAAAAGCCTCTACCCGCCACCCGCTCCGCCAACGCCCCCCAAGACCGAGGAGGCCACCGTTCCGGACACGGCCAAAAAGAAGAAATCCCCGGAAAAGGCTGAGAAAGACGCCGCCGCCAAAGCCGAAGCCGAACAGATCACGAAGGAAAATGAAGCCCCGGTTTACAGCACCTTCAGCCGCGGCCATGGCATGGTCTTCCTGGTCGACCGTCATTCCCGCAGCGTAATCTGGTCAATCTACGCTAAGCCCAAGGACACCCAGCCGAAGACCCTCGACCGCCTTGCGAACCATATCGCCAGCCAGCTCTCGACCGCCCGCAACCCACCGCCGCCAAAGTCTAAGTCAAACTAAGTCTCGCTGGTCCGATGTTCGGTCGCCCGCTTCAACACCGGATTTATGCCTGTAAGTCCTGGATAATTAGTACTTGGTACTGACCGCAGCCGATTACCTCAAGTTACCAGCGCTAAAGCCGAAGACTCCGGGGTATACTAGCCTAGGATCATCAATAACATGGAGCTCGCCAGACGCCTGTTACGCGTTCAAGCGGCGTGATCGTCGCCCGCGCCCGGAATTTGACGGAATGCCACGGCAACATGCAAGTGAGACACGGCAGGTCTCCCACTATGAACTGCTCGAACGGGTCGGGGCCGGCGGCATGGGGGCTGTCCATCGTGCCCGCGACATACGACTGGACCGCATCGTCGCCCTGAAGTTCCTCCACCCCGGCCTGCTCGATTCCGAAGCCGCCAAACAAAGGTTCCTTCAAGAAGCGCGGGCGGTTTCCCACCTCAACCACCCCAACATTGCCATCATCCATGCCATCGAAGAGCACGAAGACGACGTCTTCCTCGTGTTCGAGTACTTGCCTGGCGGCACACTCCGTTCCCGCATTGAAACTCTCGGCTCCCAATCCCGCCGCCTCAGCCCCGAGCTCGCCGCCACTTACGGCCTTCAGTTAGCCGAGGCCCTGGCTCACGCACACGCCCACGGTATCATCCACCGGGACGTCAAGCCCGCCAATGCGCTTTTCTCCTCCAGTGGCCAACTTAAACTCACCGACTTCGGCTTAGCCAAGTTCCTCGGGTCTGCCACCCTCACGCAAGCCGGCGCCCCCATCGGCACTCCGGCCTATATGTCGCCCGAGCAGGTTGAAGGCAAGGAAATTGACGAGCGCTCCGATATCTTCTCCCTCGGCGCGGTGCTCTACGAACTGGTCTCCGGCCGCCTGCCGTTCGATGCCAACAAACCCGATCTTGTCTACTACCAAATCCTCCACCAGCCGCCTCCGGCCATGACCGGCGCCGATTGGAGCGCGCCCGCCGACTTACAGAGAATCGTCTACCACGCCCTCGAAAAAGACCCCGCGGCCCGCTTTCAGAGCATGGCGGAGCTGGCCGCCAGCCTGCGCGCCTATCTCGGCGGGGTCCCGACCCTTGTTCCCGACTCGCCTACGCTCAGCCTGGCTGCTTCCATTCCGCGCCCCAAGCCCCGCCGTTTGCGCCCGCTTTGGCTCGCCGTCCCGGCTCTCGCCACGGCAGTCGCCGCCACATGGTTTCTCCCCAGCGTTCGCGAGCGCTTTCTCAACCCGCTTCCCGCCACCAAGCGCGTGGCGCTGATTCCGTTCGCAAACTGCACTCACGAGCCTGTAAGCCGCGCCTTCTGCGAGGGCCTTCTCGATTCAACCACGGGACTTCTTTCTCTCTGGCAGAACGCAGAACCCTCCCTCGCCGTCACGCCCGCGAGCGAAGTACGCAGCCTGTCGATCACCACACCCGAGGCCGCCCGTAAGTTCGCCGGCGCCAACCTCGCGGTTACAGGTCAATTCACTCCCGCTGAGAAACCCACCACGCTGACCTTGCGCGTCGTCAACACGCAGTCCCAGCACGTCCTCCGTTCCGCCCTACTCCGCTACAGCCCCGACGAGCCCACGTCGCTGCAGGAGCGGGCCGCATCCTCGATTGCCGGACTTCTCGGCCTCTCCGTGAAAACCACGAAGCAGTACGCGATTCCCGCGAGTCCCGTTCCCGCGGCGAACACAGCCTACCTGCGCGGCGTCGGCTATCTGCGCCGCTTCGACGTTCGCGATAATGTCGACCGCGCGGTCGAGTCGCTCAAGCAGGCGGTCGCCGCGGACCCAGGGTTCGCAGCCGCTCATGTGGCACTCTCGGCCGCCTATCGTCGCCGTTACCTGAACTCGAAGGATCCCGCCACGCTCGATGGCGCCCGCACCGAGGCCGACCGCGCTCTCTCAATCGACGAGCAGAGCCCCGCCGCCCATGCCGCCGCGGGAGCCGTTCTGTCTCTCAACGGAGATCGCGAACGCGCCGCCGCCGAATTCCGCCGCGCCCTGTCGCTCGATCCGCTGAACGTCGAGACCCTGCGTGACCTTGCCGATCTCGACGACGCCATGGGACGCACGGCCGAGGCGCTCGACACGTATCAGAAAGCGATCCAGTTAAAACCGGATGAGTGGGCGACTTACGGCGACTTAGGTGTGTTTTACTACCGCCACCAGAACTACAACGCCGCCGCGGATGCGTTCGTGAAAGAAGCCTCTCTGGTTCCCGACAGCCCTCTCGTCCATCGCAACCTCGGTGGCATCTACCTCACGCTGGGGCGCAATGAAGACGCCGAGCGCGAGTTCCTGACCTCCATTCGCCTGACTCCCACCGTAACTGCCTACCTCAACCTCGGCGCACTGTATGTCTTTGAAGCCCGTTACCAGGAAGCCATCACCGTCCTCACGAAGGCCACGGAGCTCGCCGCTCCCTCCTTCAGCGGCGCTCCGACGATGTGGGCGAACCTCGGCGACGCCTACCACTACACTCCAGGCGGCCGCCAAAAAGCGGACGAGGCCTATCGGAAGGCGGTAGAAGCCGTTGAGCAACAACTTGCCTTTGAGCCCAGCGATCCCCACTTACTCAGCGACGCTGCCGTCTATCGCGCCAAACTGGGAGACCGCACGCGTGCTCTCGACGAAATCGCCCAGTCCCTCCGATACGGCCAGGGAAACCGCACGATCAGCTTCCACGCCGCCCTCGTCTACGAGCTGACCGGCGCCCGCGACCGCGCCCTCGCCGCCCTCGGCGACGCTATCCGCGGCGGCTACTCCCTCGAAGAGATCAATCGCGAACCCGAATTCGCCAATCTGCGGCGGGACCCCCGCTACCAACCCCTGCTCGCATCCGCAGTCCCACAACAGTCCAAGAACCACGGAAAGGAATCCAGTAAATGAAATCCCTCCCTGCTTTCGCCTGCATCGCGCTTCTGCTGTTGTGCGCGGCGCCACTCGCAGCCCAGAACACGTACCGGGTCATCGTCGGTCACAGCGGCACGCAGCTCACCTTCCAACATCCCGACGGACACGGCAATAACGGCAACCAGAATGCGAAGACGAGCGATATCGTTCGGTGGACGTGCGCAAGTAGCCTCCAACGCTGTACCGTCGCAGTCACGTTTAAGGATGGCAATAGCCCTTGCAGCGCCGCGGTAGGGCCATCGAACGGCACGGCTTCCTGTAATATTTCCGTTGGCGCCGGGAACACCGGCTACGTTGGCACTTACAAGTACACGATCACCGTGTCCTCGGGCGGCGTCAATTACGAAACCGACCCCGAAATCATTATCAACAACGGTTCAAGCCAGTAGCCACCGGTGCCCTAACCTATCGCTCAGCCACGCCCGGCGGCCGGGTGTATACTGACCCTAAGGTTTTTTACTAACTAACCGGCCGCGGGCCTCGGAAGCGTTCTTAGGCGCCCGGCCGGCAGGATTATCGCCACCCTCTTGGACTTTGGGGTATGCCACGGCAAGACGCAATTGCGAGAGGGTCTGTCTCCCACTACGACCTGCTCGAACGGGTCGGAGCCGGTGGGATGGGGGTGGTGTATCGAGCCAGGGATCGCCTGCTGGATCGTATCGTCGCCCTGAAATTCCTCCACCCGGACCTGCTCGAATCCGGAGGCGCCAAACAACGGTTCCTTCAGGAAGCGCGTGTGGTTTCCCAACTCAACCACCGCAACATCGCCATCATCCACGCCATCGAAGAGTCCGAAGACGATGTATTTCTTGTTTTCGAGTACTTGCCCGGAGGCACGCTCCGTTCCCGCGTTCAAAACCTCGCCGGCGAGGCTCTCCGCCTCGGTCCTGAACTCGCTGCCACTTACGGCCTCCAGTTAGCCGAAGCCCTGGCTCACGCCCATGCGCAGGGCATCATCCACCGCGACGTCAAACCTGCCAATGCCCTTTTCGCCGCAAACGGGCAGCTCAAACTTACCGACTTCGGCCTCGCCAAGCTTCGCGGCGGGAACACCATTACGCAAACCGGCGCCCGACTCGGCACTCCAGCCTATATGTCGCCGGAGCAAGTCGAAGGCAGGGAAATCGACGAGCGCTCCGACATCTTTTCCCTCGGCGCCGTGCTCTACGAACTTATCTCCGGGCGGCCGCCTTTCCCCGCCGATAGAGCCGATCTTGTCTTTTATCAGATCGTGCATCAGAGCACTCCGGCCATTACCGGCACGGACGGGAGCGCTCCGCCCGAGTTACAGCGCATCGTCGCGCGCGCCCTCGAGAAAGACCCCGCCGCCCGCTTTCAAACCATGCCGGAGCTGGCCGCCGGCCTGCGCGCGTATCTCGGCGTCGTCCCGGCCGTCTCTCCCGATGCCCCAACCATCAGCCTGACAGGTTCTACTCTCCGGCCCAAGAGCCGCCGCTCCCGGCTGCTCTGGCTGGCCGCCCCGGCTCTCGCCGCGGTATTCACCGGGGGGTGGTTGGTCCCTGGGGTCTACCAGCGCCTACACAATCCCCTACCCGCCACCAAACGCCTGGCCCTGCTGCCCTTCACGAACTGCGATCACGACCCAGTCAGCCCGGCCTTTTGCGACGGCCTTCTCGATTCCACCACCGGACTCCTGTCCCTCTGGCAGAACGCCGAACCCTCCCTGGCGGTGACGCCCGTAAGCGAAATCCGCCTCCTATCGATCTCTACTCCCGAGGCCGCGCGCAAACTCGCCGGAGTGAACCTCGCTGTCTCGGGCCAGTTCACGCCCGCCGGGAAACCCGCCTCACTTACGTTGCACGTGATCGACACCAGGTCCCGGCGCGTTCTGCGCTCGGCCTCGCTCAGCTACAGCCCCGCCGAGTCCGCTTCCCTGCAGGAACGCGCCGCAGCCTCGATAGCCGGCCTTCTCGGCTTGTCGTCGCATGGCGAAAGTCGCCGCTCGATTCCCGCCAGTCCCGTGCCCGCCGCCAACGCCGCCTACCTGAGTGGCGTCGGTTATCTGCGCCGCTTCGACGTGCCCGTTAACCTCGACCACGCCGTTACATCCCTCAAGCAAGCGGTCGCGTCCGACCCCGCATTCACCGCGGCGCACGTCGCGCTCTCCGCGGCTTACCGGCGAGGTTACGCGACTACGAAGGACCGCGCTACGCTTGAGGCCGCCCGCGCCGAGGCCGATCAAGCTCTCACGCTCGACGAGCGGGATCCCGGCGCCCACGCCGCCGCCGGCGCGGTTCTATCGCTGGCGGGGGATCGCGAAGGCGCCGCCGTCGAATTCCGCCGCGCCCTCGCCCTCGATCCCCTCAACGTGGAAACCCTGCGCGAATTTGCCAATCTCAACGACTCCATGGGGCGCACCTCCGAAGCGCTCGATACCTATCGCAAAGCCATTCAGCTTAAGCCCAACGAATGGGTGACTTATGCTGACTTAGGCGTGTTCTACTACGGCCACCAGGACTACTCCGACGCTGCGGCTACGTTCGTCAAACAAGCCTCACTTACTCCCGACAGCCCCCTCGTCCACCGCAACCTGGGCGCCGTCTACATGGCGCTCGGACGCAATCAGGACGCCGAGCGGGAGTTCCTCGGCTCTATCCGCCTCACTCCCACCGCGACCGCCTATCTCAACCTCGGCGGGCTTTATATCGACGAGTCCCGTTACACCGATGCCATCGGTGTCCTCGAAAAGGCTACTCAACTGGCGCCGCAAACCTACCG
Source organism: Acidobacteriota bacterium (assembly GCA_021778335.1). Classification (GTDB taxonomy): domain Bacteria; phylum Acidobacteriota; class Terriglobia; order Bryobacterales; family Bryobacteraceae; genus JAJYKC01. The sequence goes on from JAJYCN010000222.1 coordinate 8,730, forward strand.
GGGCACTCCCGCCATGTGGGCTAACCTCGGCGATGCCTATCGCTACACCCCGGGCCAGCAGCAGAAGGCGGAGCAGGCATACCGGAAGGCCATCGAAGCCATCGAGAAACAGCTCGCGTTTGAGCCCACCAGCGCCGAGCTCCTCAGCGATGCTTCGGTTCTTCGCGCCAAGGTCGGCGACCGCACCCGCGCTGTCGAGGAAATCGCCCAGGCCCTCCGTTTCGCTCAGGACGACCCGAGCGTCAGTCATCGGGCCGCCCTCGTCTACGAACTCATCGGCGCTCGCGACCGTGCCTTCGCCGTCTTGGCCGGTGCGATCCGCGGAGGCTATTCCGTCGAAGAAATCAACCGCGAACCCGAATTAGCCAACCTGCGGCAGGACCCCCGCTACCGGCGCCTGCTCGCATCCGCAGTCCCACCACAATCCGGAAACTCTGGAAAGGGAGCCAAACAATGAAATTGTTCGCTACTCTCGCTTGCGCGGCGCTTTCGCTGACGATGGCGGCAGCGCTCGCCGCACAAACCACTGACACGATCACGGTCGATGTCAGCGGTCGGACGCTTACCTTCAAACACTCTAAACGCGGGGATCACGGCAACCAAACGGTTCATACGGGCGAGACCGTTCAGTGGGTCTGCGGGCAGACGCTCCCATCGTCAGGTTGTATTATGGCTGTTGCGTTTGAGACAGCTAATGGCCCATGCGACGCTGCTCCGGGGCAATCGAGCGGCTCGACTCAGTGTGAGATTGCGGTCGGCGGCGGTACTACCGACTATTTTGGCACGTACCACTACGGCATTGCCGTCTACGCGAACGGTAATCTCTATGTTGGGGACCCTGTAGTCATCGTCGATAACGGCGTCACCATCGAACGGAATCGTACGAGTCGAAAGCCGCCGAATCGGAAACCGTAGTCATCCCGCCGCTACTTTGCGTGATAATTCGGATACGGTGGCCGCTTGTACGCCGGCGGTGGACTCTTCTTCAGCTCCTCCATCACGACTTCCACCGCCTTCTCAAGCTGCGGATCGTGCCCCTTCCGCATCGCCGCCGGATCGAGAGGCACTTCGATATCAGGAGGCACACCGTGATTCTCCACGTCATACTGCCCGGCCGGATTCCACACCGCGGCGTTCGGCGCCGTCACATATCCGCCGTCCATCAACTGCGGCACGGTGAAGATCCCCACCAGGCCACCCCACGTCCGCTCGCCGATCAGCTTTCCCACGCCGGCGCGGCGGAAATACCACGGCATCGCGTCGCCGCCCGATCCGGCGAATTCATTGATGATCATCACCTTCGGCCCGAAGATCGCTCCCTGCGGCTGAACCATGTCCGCCCCGTCGCGGTAGGTAACTAAGCTCAGCACCTGCCGTTTCAAATACTCGATGATATCGGTGGCCAGCGCTCCGCCATGATTGAACCTCTCATCTACGATGAGCGCCTGCTTGCCCACCTGCGCGAAGAAGTACCGATTGAAGCTGAGATAGCCGC
>JAJYCN010000223.1 GCA_021778335.1 Acidobacteriota bacterium
TCGCTGGACGTTTACGCGGGCTGCCCTTGCCAACCTCATGCAGCGCCTCAAGCCAAACGCGCTGCGCGCCGCTGCTTGACCCCCCGAAGAATACGTCACCGTAATTCCGAATTGGGGTACTAAGTCCGCCATCATGCGATGGACCATATCGCCGCCAATCAGCTAAATCTGTAGGAAATTTGTACTGAAACCTTCGTCCTGGCGGATCCCTTGAGGACCGGCGTTGGCCAACGCTCTGTTTTTTGGGAAGATATCAAAGCGTGACACTTCGCTCCCTTTGTGTGCGCCTGTTCCGGCCGGCGCTACTTGCGACCGCGCTTCTGACTTCCGCCGCTCCTGCCGGACTCTTCCAGGGCGACAACGACATTGGTGACAACCCGAAGGCCGGCTCAATGACCTTCGACGCTGAACACGGCGAGTACCGCATTACCGGCGGCGGGGCTAATATCTGGGCGAAGGCTGATGCTTTCCACTTTGTCTGGCGCAGACTTTCGGGTGATGCGATATTGACAGCGCAGATCCGCTTCCTCGGCGCCGGAGGGGTGCCGCATCGCAAAGCCGTGCTGATGTTCCGGCAGGACCTCGGCCCGGGCTCCGCCTATGCGGACGCCGCTGTGCACGGCAGCGGTTTGACTTCCCTGCAGTACCGGCCCTCCGAAGGCGCCGACACCGCGGAAGTCCATGCGCATGTGGAAGCGCCGGCGACACTCCGCATCGAACGGCGAGGGAACCGCTTCCTGCTGTACACCGGCGACGCTACCGGACCGATGATTCTTGGCGGATCGGTGATGGTGCAACTTCACGATCCGGTGTATGTCGGCTTGGGCGTATGCTCGCACGACGCCAATGCGCTCGAAACCGCCGTCTTCTCTAACGTGGCAATCGACACGCCGGCTCCCGCTGCCGCTCAGCAGCGCTGGCGTAGTCATATTTCGATTTTCGATTTGAAATCCAGGTCTACGCGCGTGCTCTACACGGCTGACACGGTTTTTGAGGCGCCGAACTGGACGCGGGACGGCCGGTATCTTCTCGTCAACTCCGGAGGCGCGCTTTTTCGACTGCCAGTGAATGGAGAACCTATCGAGAAGCTCTCCCTTGCCGGCGGCCTCTCCGTGAACAACGACCACGGCCCCTCGCCTGACGGCCTCTTCCTCGGTGTCTCGGCGCGCACCGCGGATTCCGGCGGCTCCCGCGTTTACCTGGCATCATCCGACGGCTCCTCGCCCACCTTGATGACACCCGCCAGCCCCAGTTATTTCCACGGCTGGTCGCCGGATGGCAACTGGCTCGCCTTCGTGGCCGACCGTGGCGACAGTTTCCATGTTTTCCGCATACCTAAGAGCGGCGGCGACGAACAGCGGCTTACATCGGCACCGGGATACGACGATGGCCCAGACTACTCACCGGACGGGAAATGGATCTACTTCAACTCGAACCGCTCTGGAGGTTGGGATATCTGGCGCATGCCCGCCTCCGGCGCCGGCCCAAACGACGCTCTGGCGGAACGCATCACCGAGGACGAACTCGAAGACTGGTTTCCGCATCCCTCGCCCAACGGAAAGTGGCTCGTCTTTCTTTCGTTCCCCAAGGGAACGCCGACCCACAACGACCGCACCGAGGTCAAGCTCCGCATGATGCCGCTGCCCAAGAAAAAGCCGGATCTCCGAAACCTGGAAACCCTTACGACGGTCTTCGGCGGCCAGGGTACCATCAACGTGAATTCCTGGTCGCCGGATTCGAAGAAGTTCGCCTTCGTCAGCTACGAGAAGCTCAACCAATAGTGACGCCATGGCTGCCTTCTTTCATGTAGGGCCGGAAACGGCAGCCCAACCAAAGTCCCGAGCCTCTACCGCTAGTGCCCCGTGCGGCGCGACACTGGGAAAGGGTGCGCACGAGTGTTGCGAAGGGATCAGATCGCACGACGGGTTCTGGCGGTCTTCGCCGCGGTGTCGATGTGTTTCGCAGAATCGACGGCCGGCCGGCGCATTCATGTTCATCTGAAGGCCGCGGGTCTGTCGCGCAGTGCGGTGCTTTACCTCCCGAAGTCGGCCGGCGATGGCCTGTCACCGCTGGTAGTCGTGCTTCATGGCCGGTTCGGCTCAGGCGGCCTTGTCGAGCGGGAACTTGGTTTCGATTCTCTCGCCGCCGAGTACGGGTTTCTCGTGGTCTACCCGGACGGCCGGCACCGCGGCTGGAACGACGGACGCACCGATGCCAAGTCGCCGCACATTCAGGGCCAGGATGCACACGTTGACGACGTCGCGTTTCTCGATGCGCTTATCGCCCGGATCGAGGCTCACTACCGGATTGACCGGCGCCGTATCTTCCTCGCCGGCCACTCCAATGGAGCCTTCATGGCCAATCGCTACGCCGCCGAACGGCCGGAAAACATCGCCGCCGTAGCAAGCGTTGCGGGCACGCTCGGCCTCGCCATCCTTCATTCGCTTCACCCCTCCGAACCGGTCTCCTCCCTGGACGTCTACGGAACTCTCGACCACTTCATCCCGCCCGAAGGCGGGGAAGTGATCCAGCATGGCGGTCAGGTGCTCGGCGCCGATGCGCTCAGTGACTGGTGGGCAAAACAGGACGGATGTGAGCTTGCCGCCAACCGCTATCCGCAGGCGTTAGGCGTCTTCCGCCGCAGTCACCTCGGATGCCCCGCCGGCATTGACGTCGAAACGATCGCGGTACTCGGCCAGGGACACGTGTGGCCCGGCGCCCCGCATGAGTCCGTGTGGCTGGCTCTGGCCGCGGGGCCCGAAATGCATATGCTCGACGCTACGTCGGCCGTTTGGCAGTTCTTCTCCAGCCACCCGAAGCCGGTCAGCACCGCACGCCGGATGGGGCAACCGATCTGAGGATCGCCGCCCGGGGAGATCCCGCTACGAGCGGTCGCGCAGCAGTGCGAGAAACTCGTCCCGCGTGGCCTTGCGGGAACGGAAGCCTCCCAGCATCGCGCTGGTGACGGTGCCGGAGTGCTGTTTTTCGACTCCGCGCATCATCATGCAGAAATGGCGCGCCTCGCACACCACCCCAACCCCACGCGGATCGAGCACCTGCCGCACCGCCTCAGCCACCTGCTGCGTCAGCCGCTCCTGCAACTGCAAGCGCCGCGCGAACATATCCACAATTCGCGGAATCTTGCTCAGGCCGATGACCTTCTTTTTCGGCAGGTACGCCACGTGGATCTTGCCGTAGAACGGCAGCAAATGGTGCTCGCAAAGGCTGAAGAACTCGATGTCCTTCACCACAACCATCTCGTCGCATTCGTGCGTAAATAGCGCGCCGTTGACGATCTGACCCAGATTCATCGAGTAGCCGCTGGTCAGGAACCTCAGCGCTTTATCGGCGCGCTCCGGCGTCTGCATGAGCCCCTCACGAGAAGGGTCTTCGCCAAGTTGTGCCAGCACTTCTCTCATGTGATCGGCGATCGGACTCGCGCCGTCCTTGGACGGCATCACGCGAACGAGGGCTTTGTTGGATTTCATGTACGTAGCTCGAAATAGTTATTATCTGTCTCTTCCAATCGGATGCGATCCAGCCGCGCTCCGGAGGAAGGAAACGCGTCGTGCCAGCGCTCGCTGAGGATTCGTTGAATCTCGCGGGCAAGGTTTTCGGTCGTCGGCACCGCGCCGCCCGGAGCGCGGAACGCCGGAATTTCCTGATTCAAACTGCGGTGGTCGAACTTCTCGATGACCTGGCTCCGCACCAACGCGTCCAGCGCAGGCACCGGAGCAAGAATGCCGTCCGGCGAAGCGTTGTCCCCCGCCACGCTCACTTCCAGCACGTAGTTGTGCCCGTGCCCGTGGGGGTTGTTGCACTTCCCGTAAATCATCCGGTTTTCTTCGTCGCTCATCGCCGCCACGTGCAGCCGGTGCGAGGCGCAAAACCGGTAGCGGCGCGTCAGGCGGATCATCGTGAACTCACCGCCCCCTCGAGTAGTCGACGTACAGATCGTCCATTTCGTACAGCCGCACGTTATTCAGCTTGGCCGGCCCCGAATCGAAATGCTTCTCCAGCCGCCGCCAGATCTCCGCCGCGATGTTCTCCGCCGTCGGGATCACCCGGTCGAACGGAGGCACCTCGTGATTGAGAAACCGGTGATCCATTGGCCCCACTACTTCCTCGTTCAGGATCTCCTTCAACTGCTTCAGATCGAATAGCATGCCGGTCCTCGCGTCCGGCTCGCCTTCCAGCGTCACCTCGATCGCGTAATTGTGCCCGTGCCCGTGCGGATTCGCGGCGGCTCCGAACACGGCGAAGTTCCGCTCTGGGCTCCAGTCCGGATTGGCGCACACATGAGAAGCGGAGAACTCGACTCGCCGGGTGATGAACATTTGCCTTCCCGATATAAGATGCGCGAACCCAGCCCGAAGATCCTTCTGCTCGAACATCGGTGGCGCGTCCTTGTTCCTATACTAGTAGCTGGAGCGGGGCGAGGTGTCTCCAATCGCATGAAACATCGGAATATTGACCGGCTGTTGATGTCGCTGTTGGCGGTTTCGGCCGGCGCGCTGGCCTGGCTCGTGTATTCGGGCATGCATCAGACGATTATCGAGGCCGGCGACAGAGCGCCCAACTTTCATATCACCACCGACCAGGGCCGCCAGATCAGCGTCAAGGATTTCGGCGGAAAGGTGCTGGTGCTGAACTTCTGGGCCACTTGGTGCGAACCGTGCGTCGAAGAGGCGCCGTCGCTCAATCAACTCGCCAAACAGACCGCCCCCAACGGCGTCGTCGTGCTGGGCGTCAGCATCGACAAGAACCAACGTCTCTATAACCAGTTCCGGCAGCGCTTCCACCTCGCCTTCCAAACCTACCGCGACCCGGACGAAGACATTCCCGCCAGCTACGGCACCTTCAAAATCCCGGAAACCTACATCATCAACCGGGACGGCAAGGTCGTGCGGAAGGTCATTTCTAACTACGACTGGACCGACCCGGAGATGATCCGCTTCGTGACCTCACTGTAGCGGAAAGCGAATCCAGTGACCGAAGAACTTCGTCGCGCCGTCGAAGCCGTGGTTGGCCCACGAGGCTATCTGTGGCGGCCCGAGGATCTGGTGCTCTACGAGTACGACGGCGGCGTCGATAAGGCGCGGCCCGAAGTAGTCGCCTTTCCCACCAAGCCCGAAGAGGTGAGCGCCCTTGTCCGCATCGCTCGTGAGCACCATGCCGCCATCACCGGCCGTGGCGCGGGGACCGGACTGAGTGGCGGAGCCATTCCCCGCGCCGGCGGCATCGTCGTCTCCTTCGCCCGGATGAACCGGTTCCGTGGCGTCGAACTCGAAAACGAACGCGCTTTTGTCGAACCGGGCGTCGTCAACCTTGACGTCACCGTCGCCGTCCAGAACTCCGGCTACTTCTACGCGCCGGATCCTTCCAGCCAGCGCGCCTGCACTATCGGCGGTAATGTCTCGGAAAACGCCGGCGGTCCGCACACCCTCGCCTACGGCGTCACCACGAACCACGTGCTCGGCCTCGAACTGATCCTGCCGGACGGGGAAGGCATTGAAACCGGTGGCCTCAAGGATCTGCCCGGCTACGACCTCACCGGCCTTTTCACGGGAAGCGAAGGGACGTTAGCTCTCGTCACCCGCGCCACTGTGCGGCTCATGCGGCAGCCTGAAACAGTTAAAACACTATTGGCCATTTATGATTCTGCCGGCGCCTGCGCCGACACCGTCGCCGAGATCACCGCACGAGCCATCACCCCGGCGGCGGTCGAAATGCTCGACGGCGTGATGCTGCGCATGGTCGAGGAAGCCACCCACGCTGGCTATCCGATGGATGCAGCCGCGGTCCTCCTCATCGAGGTAGAAGGATTGAAGGAAGCCGTCGAGGAACAGGCCGCCGAGGTTCTTTCCGCTTGCCGGACTTGCGGTGCGCGCGAAGTCCGTACCGCCGCCGGCGAGCGCGAACGCGCTCTGCTCTGGAAAGGACGCAAAAACGCCTTCGGCGCCGTCGGCCGCGTCAGCCCCTCGTATTATGTTCAGGACGGCGTCGTCCCGCGCACCGAAATCGCTCCCACCCTCCGCTACATCCACGAAACCGCCCAGCGCTACGGGCTCACCATCAGCAACATCTTCCATGCCGGCGACGGCAACATGCACCCGATCATCCTCTTCAACCCCCGCGTGGAAGGTGAAATGGAGCGCGCCAAGCATGCCGGGGACGACATTCTCCGCTACTGTGTCTCCCGCGGCGGCTCCATCACCGGGGAGCACGGTGTCGGCATGGAAAAAATGGAATTGATCGCGGATCAGTTTCGCCCCGACACGCTCGACATGATGAAGTCCTTCAAAACGCTGCTCGATCCGGATTGCCACCTCAACCCCGGCAAGATGCTGCCCACCGGCCGGGGCTGCATGGAAATCCGCCAGGCGCCCCTCACCGAGCACACTGCACTCTAGTCGCTCCCGGGTTATCCTTACAGGGAACCGCGGGTGCCCACGCGCCGTATTGTTATCTGGCTGTTAGGGAGGAGCGGCGCGTACCCTCATGGATCTCAAAATCGAAGCTCTGTCGAAAACCTACCCCAACGGGGTTAAGGCGCTTGACAACGTGACCCTCACCATTCCCCACGGCATGTTTGGCCTGCTTGGCCCCAACGGCGCCGGCAAGTCGACCCTCATGCGCATCCTCGCCACGCTCCAGGAGCCGGACTCCGGCAGCGCGACCCTCGGCGACATCGACGTGCTCCGCCAGAAAGAAGAGGTCCGGAAACGCCTCGGCTACTTGCCGCAGGACTTCGGAGTCTACCCCCGCGTCTCGGCGCGGGACATGCTCGATCATCTGGCGCTGCTCAAAGGTTTCGCCCGCGCCGGCGAACGGAAGGAACTCGTCGACTCACTGCTCCACCGCGTCAATCTCTGGGACGTGCGCAAGAAGGCGCTGACAAGTTTCTCCGGCGGCATGCGCCAGCGCTTCGGCATCGCGCAGGCTCTCATCGGCAATCCGCAACTGCTCATCGTCGACGAGCCCACCGCCGGCCTCGACCCCGGCGAACGGAACCGCTTTTACAACCTGCTGAGCGAAATAGGCGAAAACGTCATCGTCATTCTTTCCACCCACATCGTCCAGGACGTGATGGAACTCTGCACCCGCATGGCGATCCTCCACGAAGGAAAGCTCCTATTCGACGGCTCGCCGGACGAAGCCGTGGCGACGCTTGATGGCCGCATCTGGCAGCGTTCTGCCGCTAAGGCGGAACTGAAGGCGATCGAAACCCACTATCGCGTCATCTCGAGCAAGCTCATCGCCGGCCGCCCCCTTGTCCGCGTCTTCAGCCCGGAGCCGCCCTCCGACGGCTTTGAGCCCGCCCGGCCCGACCTCGAGGACGTCTTCTTCTCCCGTATCGCCGGGCTCGGCTGAGGCGCGCCATGCTGACCCACTTCCTCGGTTTCGAATTGCGTTACTGGCTTCGCTCATGGATGCTCTGGGTGTTCTTCCTTGTCATCACGCTAATGATATTCGGAGCCACCTCGAGCGACCAGATCATCGTCGGGAACGCACTCGGCAACACCTATCACAACGCACCGTACGTCATCGAGAATTACTACTCGTTTCTCTGCCTGCTCACCCTTCTGATGACGGTGGCCTTCGTCAATTCCGCCGCCTCGCGGGACTTTGCCTATAACACCCAGCAGATTGTTTTCTCGACGCCGCTCAAGCGCTTTGATTTTCTCACCGGGCGGTTCCTCGGCTCGGCGCTCATCGCCGTCATCCCAATGCTTGGCGCCTCCGTCGGCATCTTCTTTGGCAAGTGGATGCCATGGGCGGATCCCGAACGCTGGGGCCCTGTGAACTGGCAAGCGCATCTTTACGGCATCCTCGTCTTCGCTTTACCCAACACCCTACTCATCGCCGCCATCATCTTCGTCATCGCAGTCCTAACGCGCTCCACCGTGACCGCCTTCCTCGGTGGACTTGTGCTGCTTTCGGCCTACGGCGTGGGCCAGGCCCTCACGAGCGACCTCCGCCATGAAACCGCCGCCGCCCTGCTCGATCCGTTCGCGATCCGCACCTTTGTTCTCGCCACCAAGTACTGGACCGTCGCCGAGAAGAACACACGCGTAATCGGCTTCTCCCGGCTGCTGCTCTGGAACCGCCTCATCTGGCTATCGGCTTCGGCCTTGATCTTCGCCTTCGGCGCTTCGCGGTTTCGTTTCGAAGAATCCGAAGGACGGCGGTGGCGCCGCCGTGCGAAGCAGAAGGCGGAGGAAGAAACTCAGCCGGACCTCACCGTTGTCGCGCCCGTCTCCGCCGCGCCCACCTTCGGCTTTTCCGCCCATTGGGAGCAGTTTCTCGGCACGCTCCGCGTCGAGTTCGCCGGCCTGGTCAGAAGTACGTCATTCATTGTCATCGCAGCCGCGGCCCTGCTCAATACCGTTCCCAGCCTCATCTTGAGCGCCACCGAAGGCTACGGCAATACCTCGTTCCCCGTCACCTACAAGCTGCTCGAACTCATCCAGGGCACGCTCTACATGTTCCTGGTGGCGATGATCACGTATTACGCCGGCGTCCTGGCGTGGCGCGAACGCGACGCCCGGATCGACGAAATCCACGACGCTGCGCCCAGCCGCGAGTGGACAGCCTATCTCGCCAAACTCGGAGCGCTTCTCGGCTCTGTCGCGCTCATCATGGGCGCGGCGATGTCCGCCGGCATCCTTGTGCAAGTCTTCAGCGGATACACCCGATACCAGTTCGGCCTCTGGATTACGGAAATCTACGTCATCGACTTCTCCGGCTTCGTCTTCCTCGCGGTACTGGCCTTCTTCATCCACGTCCTCTCGCCGAACAGGTACGTGGGCTATTTTGCCTTCATCGCTTTCGTCATCGCGAACGTATTCGTCTGGCGGCCGCTTCACATCGCCACCCGTCTCGTGCAGTTTGGATCCACGCCCGACACGACATACTCGGACTTCTTTGGTTTTGGACCTTACTGGGAAAGCTGGACGTGGTTCACGATCTACTGGTTCCTGTTCTGCGGCGTCCTCGCCCTTCTCACCTTCGCTCTCTGGCCACGCGGCCGCGACGCCGATTGGAGATCTCGTCTTCGCGTAACCCGTCAGAGGCTGCAGGGTGGCCTCGGACGCACCGCCGCAGCTTGCGCATTCCTATTCGTCCTCTGTGGCGCCTGGATCTTCTACAACACCAAAGTCCTCAACACCCTGCTGAGCCAGGAGGATCGCGACACCGCCGCCGCCGGCTACGAAAAAACCTACAAGAAATACGAAGGCATCCCGCAGCCTCGGGTGGCAAGCGTCCGCTACGCTATCGACCTCGTTCCCGAGCACCGGGAGATGACCATGCGCGGCGACGAGATCATCGTCAATCGTACGGAACACCTCATCTCCGAACTCCATCTGACGCTCGACGCCGATCTTTCCACCACAACCAGCATCGACGGCGCGAAACTCAAACTCGACGACAAGCGGCTTCACTACCGCACTTACAACCTCGTTCCCCCGATGCAGCCCGGCGAGCAGCGCCATCTGCGCTTCACTGTCGAAAAACACACGCGCGGCTTCGAGAACAACGTCACGTTCCTCGAGGTCGCCGAAAACGGAACGTTCTTCAACAGCGGGGCCGCGCCGCAGATCGGTTATCAGCCAGGCAACGAACTCACGGATCGCAACACCCGCAAGCGCCACGGCCTGAAAGAAAAGGAACTCATGCCCGCGCTCGAGCGCGACTGCACCGCGCACTGCATGAACAACTACATCAGCAACAACTCGGATTGGGTCGACGTCGAAACTGTCATCAGTACCGCCCCGGATCAGATCGCCATCGCACCCGGATCGCTTGTGCGCACCTGGTCCTCGAACGGCCGCCGCTACTTTTCGTACAAGCTCGACCACACCGCGCTAAACTTCTACTCCTGGCTCTCGGCCCGCTACACGGTCAAACGCGCCAACTGGAACGGAATTCAGATCGAGGTCTACTACCTCGAGGAACAGCCCTGGAACGTGCCCAAGATGATCCGCAGCGTCGAGAAATCCTTCGAGTACTACACCAAGAACTTCGGGCCATATCCGAACAAGGAAGCGCGCATCATCGAGTTCCCCCGCATCGCCAGCTTCGCTCAGGCGTTCCCCGGCACCATGCCGTATTCGGAAAGCATCGGTTTTATCGCCAATCTCAAGAACCGCGACGACATCGACATGGTCTTCTACGTCGTTGCCCACGAAATGGCGCACCAGTG
>JAJYCN010000224.1 GCA_021778335.1 Acidobacteriota bacterium
CCCCGTCTACCGCGGCCACCCCCGCCAGGCCCTCCGCACCATGACCCTCGCCGCCCAAACCATCCAGCAGCGCAGCGTCAGCCTCCTCATCTTCCCCGAAGGCGGCCGCTCTCTCGACGGCACGCCGGTTCGGCTCGATGCCCCAGTTTGCCATGCCGTTCCAGTCCCTCCTGGCTCAACCGCGCCGAGCGCGGCCGCCCAAACGCTTCAATTAGCACCGACCCGAGCCGGATGTTTCCGGCAGGAACGCGCGCTAGGGACGCCTTCGACATGGCTCGCCTCGGCTGCGCAGCGACGCTCCAGCGGTTTTAGAGATTCGTTCGTGCCCTGGAGACAAGCTCAGTCATAAGCCCTTGAAATTCGATTGTGCTGCTCAGTTGACGGGCTCGAACCAAATTCCTGCCGCGTATGCAGGTAACGCCGGGGAGACTTGGAACGTGGCGGAATTGCCGGCCGTCCACGTTCCGGACGCGCCTTGCCAAGTAAGGTTGTACTCCGTCTCCCCAGTCTGAGTCGCACCCGAAAGAACAGCTACTTGTTGCAGCGCAGCCGCATTGCTTCCGTCACCTAACTGAACGTTTGAGGTCACGCTCCCCGCCGTGGGATCTGAGAAGGTGGTGTAGCCGCCAAACGCCGGACCTACGGGTACGAGCTCTGGCGGCGCGGGTGCTCCAGTATTCGATACATATTGAGTACTTCCGGGAGCTTCGGATGGGACTCCGATCTGAGCGTCTGCATCCAACAGAGGCAAGCTACACGGATTAACGATTGGAATTATGGGTGGCGCAGTGAACGCGCAAGGCGCGGCTGTAAACGGGAAATTAACCGAAGCGATTTGGATGCCACTTGGCTCGAGAACGACCAAGAGCGCTAGACCACCCGCTGATATCGTGGCTGTCAAGTTTACGGTTGCTGGCAACTCAATAACGGCCGGTCTTGCCACCGCGCTTACAAGGTGCCTCGATGTCGGCCAGTCAGTAAATACCTCCACCGAAGGCCATGCAGAAGTCTGCCCTGTGAAGTCTTTATGTACAACAACGACGTTTTGTGCCCAGTACGAGAACTTTCCACTAAGCGGGCCATTGGACCCGAATGTGTCCCTTCCGGTGCTGATAAAGAAGTTCTGCTGAATTGAGAAACAGTCCGGGTTCGCCGCGCACTGAAGCGGCAGCAATGTGTTGCGGGGCTCGACTGCCGAAGCGGTGAAACCGGATAAGAGCACGGAGTTACTAATACCCGCGATCCTCGACGAGGCTAAAGACGATGCTGCCACGGCGATTGTCGCTGTGTTCGAAGTCGCGCCACCAATTGAAACTACCACGAGCACTGCGTTCCCGGCTGGCGTTCCCGCAGGCACCTGTACGTTGACCTGGTAAACGCCAACGAGTCCCGGAGTCAACCCTGAGAATTGCACGGGAGCCTCCACCCCGCCGATAGTGACGGTCGGCGTTGCTGTTGTTTCCGACAGGGGATTGGTAGGTGAGGACGCTCCGTCGGCCGGCTGGTTTGTCACCGGTCCTAGACCCGTACAGAAGATCTGGATGTAGGTGCTACCAGGGATTGCGGGATTCGAGGAATCAACTAGGCGGAAACTCGAATCCAGGATCGCGCCCTGCCCAGTCCCTTGCGAGTTCGTCGTAAAGATGCCGGGCGCGTACGGAGCCAGATTCACGGTCTGAGCACCGCCCGTCTGACCGCCGAATGTCACGGACAGCGAAGCTTGCGTTTGCCCGGCCAACTCCCACGGCACCTCAATGTTAACCTGACCGCCCGCGGCGTAAAAGAGCGGAACCGGCGCGACGCCGTTAAAAGCCATCGCCAGACCCCCAAGGCTCGCCGGCAGAGGCAGTCCCACCGCCCCGAACTGCGACCCTAACGGAAATGTTCCGAAGACCGCCGCGATGCTTCCCGCGGCGACCGGCTGCCCCGCCGCGTAGCTGGCTGCGCTGGTTATGCCGGCAATTGAAACCCCGGAACCCGGAGTTGCGCCAGCTTGCGAGATCGTAAAGCTGAAGCCGCCAATCATGATCGTGCCGGTCCGGGGGCTGGTCGAGGGGTTCGCGTCGACCAGGTAATTAACCGTGCCGTTGCCCATGCCGCTGGAACCGGATGTCACAGTGACCCAAGCTACCGCGCTACTGACCGTCCAAGCGGTCGAGCCCGAGAAGGCTACAACTGCCACCGATCCCGTTCCGCCAGCTCCGCTCACGCTGGCCGATGTCGGGTTAATCGACGAGATGGGCGTAATTCCAGAGATCGAGCTTTTGAGTACTCCTTCGCCAAAGGTCGCGGCGTAGATGCTATCCGCAGTCCACGTAACCGCAGAGAACCAACGGGGGACCGCATTTCCAGTGATGTCCGTCCACGGTCCACCGGCCCTCGAGACGTAGAGACCGCTCGTCGTAGCGGCGGCCACGACATGGGGTAGGGTGGCCGGTGCGAACCGTACCGACCAGACGTAGTGCTGCGATGCCGAAGGATAACTGAGCAATCCCTGGTTATCAGAGGAAAACGTCTTTCCTCCATCGGTGCTGAGCAGTATTCCTCCCCCAGACTGGCCTGGAGGCAAGGTCATGCCAAGAATGACCGTACTGGAATCTGTGGGGTCTACCGCAAGCGAGACCGGCCATTGCGCGTTGGTTGGCAACGAGGACTGCTGCCACGTCAGCCCTCCGTCGTGCGTAAAATAGACGGCGCTAATTGGCTGTGGTGGCAAGCCCCCGCTCCCGGCAAATATGGTTTTTGAATTGTTTGGATCCATCACCACGAACGTTGGAGCAGGAACCGGCCAGCCAGTGGCGCGCCAGTGAACTCCGTAATCCGCACTCTCGAAAACCCCGTCGTTACCGACAACGTAGAGATGCTGGGAATTCGATGGATCGATTGCAATGTAGTCTGTTGTGCCGCCGAATCCGAACTCGGTATACGGGAGGTTTACGTTGTCATTCGTGAAGGTATTCCCGCCATCGCTTGAGTACCAAAATCCCCCGGTCGTAAACGCATACTGATACTGCGCATCGCCAGGGGTAATCGCAACGACGCCATCCTCTCCTGCCGGCGGCTTGGAACCCGACAACTGCAACCAGGAATTCCCACCGTCAAAGCTCAAAATTGGACTAAAGTCCTGAACGGCCGTAAACACTTCCGCGCCGTCGACGGCCAAGTGAGTCAAGAGGCTCGTTGTGAGGTCGCCATTCAGGCTCGTCCATGTTGTTCCTCCATCTCGGCTCAGATAGATGCCCTGATCCCCGCCGACAACCACGTTGCCTGCTTGGCCGGGGAGCGGGTAGATCATTCGAGCGTCCTCATAAAGGTGCAGCGGCGTCCACGAGGTGCCCCCATTCAAGGTCACCCAGATGGCCCCACCGAAGTCGCCGTAGATCGTATTGGCGTTCACTGAATCGAAAGCAACCACCTGTGCAACGCTCTGCTGTCCTTCGCCGCTGCCCGCGCAGTTGGAAATCGATGCGCTAAACGGCGTCCAACTAGCACCGCCGTTTTGCGAGATCAAATTCTGGAGCGAGCCGGCGTTATTAAGCACGACAATGGCTTCGGATGGATTGTTCGGGCTAACGGCTATGTCCCAAGCGGTCGTTCCAGGTGCGCCGGGAAGCACACTCAACCACGGCGAACTCGGCGTCGCCTGGGCCAATATGCTGCCGTCGTCCAACCCCGCATAGCAAGCGCCTGCGGCACAGGTCAAAGCCCGGACTGGGCTTGCCGTCGGCTTCTGGAGCACCCAAGTGGCTCCGAAGTCGGATGACGCGACAACGCCGTCCGCGGCAGCGGCTAAGATCACGGTCCCCACCTGTACGATCGATGTGGTTGGCGAGTTGCGAACGTTCGACCACGTCTGTCCTCCATCAGTGCTTCGAAAGATTCCTCCGAACCATGTGGTAGCAAGCAAGATGTTAGGATTCGACTGGTCGAGCCAGAGGGAATCCACGTACGCATCCGTTAGTCCGTTGTCCTTGGCCACCCAATGCACACCACCATCGGTGCTTTCATATACGCCGCCGTTGCTGGCGGGCCCGGAGTTTCCCGGTCCTACTCCGCCGCCCGCGTACATGAGCGACGGGTTAGCAAAGTCAATGGCGAACGCCTGAATTTTACCAGCCGCAAGGAGCGACGCCTCCGCGCCGTTGTCGCATGCATGCGCATTGGGTATCTTGGTCGGCCCGATCGGTTGCCACACGGGAGGCAGAAAACCGAGTCCGCCTGTGGTCCCGGTCGCCGGTGGCGCCGTTGCAAAAGTAATCGCCAATTGCGCGCAGTCGCTAGATCCGTCATTTTCGTGCGAAGTCACCTGCAGCGTATAGTTCCGTTGCAAATCGGAATATGTATGTGATTGCGGGAAGAATCCCTGCGTGGTTGCACCATCGCCCCGAGTCCACGTGAACGGGGTGTCCGGTCCGCGAGTATCGGCGCCGTTGACCTGGACAATACCTGTTGACGAGCTCAGACTGGCAATCGCCAGTTGAAGTTCGCCGGTCGCTGGCTGTCCATTACAGCCGGTGTACGCAGATTGGCAATAACAAAACGCGGGCAACAGAAACGGCCCAACGACCGCGATTTCGAAAAATCGAGTCAAGCGCATTGCTCGTGAGGAAACGGAGAGTTTCATGGTGTTCCTAAGTAACGGGAATTTGGCATATCCTCACCGGCCGATGCGGAGTAGTAGGCACTCGTTGAGCGTGAAAAGCAATACACGGATTCTCAGCGGGTGCTCTCAAGAAGGACAGGCAGCTCCGATCAAGCCGGCGCCCGCGATGTGTTCCCGTGGATTGCGCTGGGCCGGGAGCACTCGGGGACCCCAGAGAGGACACTTGATTTTCTAGAGTCTCCGCGGCCACCGCTACAGCAACATCGAGGGCGTACGAACCAAAGACGTCCTTCATAGCCGCCTCTGAAAAGCGACCGAGGTACGATCCGGTCATCCAGCTTGCAGCACCACCCGGCAAGGCTGAACGACGGGCCGCACTTGCGAAACAAGCGATCACTCGGACACCGAAACGGCGATTGTGGCTGTGTTGGAGGCCGCGCCGCCGATGCTGATGACCACTGGCGCCGCGTTCCCGGCCGGCGCTCCCGCGGGCACCTGTACGTTGACCTGGTAAACGCCAACGAGTCCCGGAGTCAACCCTGAGAATTGCACGGGAGCCTCCACCCCGCCGATAGTGACTGTAGGCGTTGCCGTCGTTTCCGCCAGGGGATTGGCTGGCGATGGTGCTCCATCGGCGGGCTGGTTCGTCACCGTCCCAAGGCCAGTACAGAAAATCTGAATGTAGGTGCTGCCCGCAGTTGCTGGATTCGAGGCATCGACGAGGCGGAAACCCGAATCCAGAATTGCACCCTGCCCGGCGCCTTGCGAGTTAGTGGTAAAAATGCCCGGCGCGTAGGGAGCCAAATCAACGGTCTGGGCAGGGCTCGTCTGGCCGCTGGATGTCACCGAAAGCGCCGCCTGAGTCTGCCCGGTCAGCTCCCACGGCACCTGAATGTTGACTTGACCGCCCGAAGCGTAAAACAGTGGCGTCTGAAGGCCACCCGAAAAGGTCATGGAAAGTCCCGCCAGGTTGAGCGGGAGCGGTAGGCTGGTCGCGCCCGCCGCCGAGTTGAGCAGGAAGCTCCCGAAGACTGCCGCGATGCTGCCAGGAGCGACAGCCCGGCCGGACGCGTAACTGGCGACGTTCACGACTCCTCCGGCGCTGATGGAGGGCCCGCCCGTAATCGTGAGGGTCACCGGCACGGTCATCATTGTCGTACCGGCAACGAAATCGATCTGGCCGCCATAGACCCCGGCAGGTAGCGATGAGCCGTCCACGTTGACCGTCACGGTGGCCGGGGTGCCGATGAAGCCAGTGCTGAGGAACAGCCACGTTCCGCCAGACATCGTTTCGGTGCCCAGATAAGCGTAGAAGCCAGGGCCCGTGCTAACTACCGAAACACTCTGAGGCCCAGGATTCTGGCCCCCGGCCGGCATCGAGAAATTCAACGGCTGAATCTGATTAAACATCGGGTTCGGGGGACTCACCACCGTCAGGGTGACGGGTACCGATGCGTTTCCACTTTGAGCTTGAAGGAGGATCTGGCCAGTGTAGACTCCGGGCTGGAGGTTGTGGGTGTTCACACTTACGGTGAGGGTGGAAGGCGCCGTTCCGCTCGAGGCGGACACACTGAGCCAATCGCCGCCGCCGAACGTGCTCGCAGCCGCCGTCCAGTTGAGCGTTCCTGCTCCAGCGTTTGTTATCTGAATGGCTTGCGGAAGCGGCGGGGTTGCGATTCCACCCCCAAAAACAAATGCGAGCTCGCTGGGTAGGTCGGCGAGGACGGGTGCGGGCTCGACCGTGAGTGTTACCGGGACGGTCATCGTCGTCGTGCCCGCGACGAACCCGATCTGCCCGGTGTAAGTCCCGGCAGGTAGCGACATGGCATTCACACTAGCCTCAACAAGGGACGGCGTCCCAATGTAGCCAGGACTGAGTGTCAGCCAGCTCCCGCCGGACATGGTTTCGCTATTTAGGTAGGAGTAGAAGTTCGGACCCGTGCTCGTAACCATAAACGCTTGCGGGAGTGGGTTGGGCCCACCAACAGGAACGGTAAAGCTCATAGCCGGGACCTGATCGAACATTCCGCTGGGGGCACTCACTACGGTTAGGGTGACGGGGATCGAAGCGTTTCCACTTTGAGCTTGAAGGAGGATCTGGCCAGTGTAGACCCCGGGCTGGAGATTCTGGGTGTTCACACTTACGGTGAGAATGGAAGGCGCCGTTCCGCTTGAGGCGGAAACACTGAGCCAATTGCCGCCACCGAACGTCCTCGTAGCCACGGTCCAGTTGAGGGTTCCTGATCCACCGTTTATGATCTGAATGGTTTGCGGAAGCGGCTCGGTTGCTATTCCGCCCCCGAAGACGAACCCGAGCTCGGTTGGCATGTCGCCCAAGAATGCTGTCGGAGGCGATGCCACCGTTAGGTTCACCGGGATGGTCATCGTCGTCGTGCCGTCAACGAATTCGATCTGCCCGGTGTAGGTCCCGGCTGGCAGCGACATGGCATTCACGCCGACCTCAACAACGGCCGGCGTCCCGATGTAGCCAATACTAAGAGTCAGCCAACTTCCGCCGGACATGGTTGCGCGAGATACATACGAGAAGACGCCTGGCCCCGTGCTCGTAACCGTAAACAATTGCGCGAGTGGATTTGGCCCCCCAACAGGCATCGTGAAGTTCAGCGCCGGGATCTGATCGAACATAGGAACGTCGCCACTCACGACGGTGAGGGCGACCGGGACGGTGAAGCTCGCGCGCTCGGTTTGAAAGAGAAGCTGACCGGTATAAATTCCGGGCTGGAGATTCCCGGCGTTCACACTGACCGTGACAGTGGACGGCGCTGTTCCGCTCGTGGCCGAGACACTTAGCCAACTGCCCCCGACAAACGTCGTAGCCACCAGTGTCCAGTTGAGCGTTCCAGTTCCTGCGTTGGTTACTTGAATGGCCTGTGGCAGCGGGGCGGGTGTGATCCCGCCTCCGAAGACGAAGCCGAGCTCAGGCGGAAGTTCGCCAAAGTAGGCCGTCGGCGCCGACGCGACGGTCAGGGTAACCGCGACAGTCATCTTCGTCGCACCGGCGACGAAGGCGATCTGCCCAGCGTAGGTCCCGGTAGGCAGGGTCGTGGCGTCCACGCTAACTTCAACAATGGCGGGCGTGCCGATGAAACCGCTATTCACCTGCAACCAGTTACCGCCTGACATAGTCTGCGCGTTGACATAGGAGTCGAAGTTCGCACCCGTGCTTGTAACTGTCAGCCATTGCTGAAGTGGATTCGGCCCGCCCTCGGTCATCGTGAAATACAGCGGCGCAATTTGGACGAACTCCTGGGCCTCCGCCAACCCCAGGCAAGCCACCGCGACGAAGAGAAGAGCGGCCAACGGACGCACGTATCGAAAGTTCATGGATGATTCCCAGGCGGCAACGGTGAAATCGGACACGAAGCAGCCCGCATTACGCGAATCTCCGTGACCCAGCTTGCTTATTCGGCGCGGCCTCAATGCGCTTGCGTGATTCCGAGCGGAAGAGTTTTCGCCGTTCGTTATCGATCTCGAACACAATTTGTGCCGTTACATGCTTGATCGCGCCCGAATCCAACCCTGGTGCAATTGTTGAAACACCCTCGTAAAGAGCGTGAAAGATATGAGGCGCAACGTTATGAGGGATACGACTTATGAGGCGGCCAAGCCGAAGCGGATCGACAATGTGGCTGACCAGGTCCTTCGCATCCGCGCGGCCGCGGGACTCCATCTCATTTCGCTTGCTCGTGTAGTAGCCCGTCCGGCCTCGGCTTCGATGGCTGTCCTCGCCGGCAATCTCCTCGTTTTCGTACTTCCGCCTCGCTTCCAGCGCCTTGTGTCCTTCCCACACGATCGCAAACGCGTCCCCCATGCAAAGCCCTAGTACGATCGGCAGGCCCACGATCGGCGCGTCCTTTAGGGCGCCCAAGAACCTGTCACCCGCCGAGCTGTTTGACCCGTCTTCGGAAGCCATCTGCATCTCACTCAACCAACCGGAACGTGTACATCTTCCCGATCGATGCACTGCTGGCCGAGCCGATCGCGCCCGGCGGTAGGAAACCGTACTCGCCGGCGCCGAGGTTCGGTAAGAGCACGCGGTAGATACGATTCGCTACCTTTTTCTCTTCGAAAGGAATCACATCCCGCGTAGCGCCTCCCGAGGCATGGAAGACCCCGCCAGTCACTGTGCGAAACTCGCGGCTGCCCTTCTGTTCGCGCAAATGAATGAGCTGGTACTCCGTAATGGCATCTCCCTCAGGCGTGTAGATGACGACCTCGACTGGGCTTGTCGCGGAATTACTACTGTGAGGTCCCTCTATGTGCCCGTTGATATCGGGCTTCACGACATCAACCGTCACAAGCGTCTTGATGAAGCCGCCGGTCTTCCAGTTCATGACCTCTGGCATCATTTCCACCCATCGGCCGCCCTTTTTGTAGTAAGCGCCGATTTCCATATCTTTAGGGAGGCCGGAGCCGGCCGGGCCTTCCGCCGGAGAAGTTTTAGGCGCCGTCCGTGCCGGGTCCGTGCCCGCCTTGCCTAACATCGCGGCCAGGACTTTGTCACTCACCCCGTCTGACTTCAAGCGGATTACAGCGTCCGCCGTAACGGTATAGTTACCCGGTTGGCTGTTGATCATGCTCACGATCACACTCTCTGAAACCCCGGCCTTGATCAGTTTGACCACGGAATCGTTAGTTAACGCCTCCTGGCCCCGGGAGAGCATCCCAGATGACAAGAGAAGTAACAGGACGACAAGCATCGGGCGGCTCATTTCTCAAATCCTCTCTCGAACTAGACGTCTGGCATAGTTGTCAAGCCCAGCGGCGGCCTTTGCTCTCTCTTTCCCTGGCATCGAGACAATGAGCATATGCCCGCGAGTGGACAGCGTCCAAAAGTTCACATCCGCGACAGGAAGTTCTGTTTTTGGACATCGTACTCGTCCTGCGTCAAAGCTCCAGCCTGCAGAAGCTGCTTTAGCCTTTGAAGTTCGACAGGCTCGACAGCCGGTAACGGTTCCCGGAGGATTATCCTTTTCTGCGCGTCAAAATCCGCCTGCGTAATAGCGCCCTGATCCAACAGTGTTTTTAAGCGAATCAGCTTGTCCATATCTTCGGAAGACAGCTCCATGTGCCCTCCTCCAGCCGTCGCTCCCGTTCTCCGTCGATCGCCTGAGCCGACGTTCGGCGGATTCGGCCGCGGCCCGGCGCTAACTGCCCTGGCAGAGCGAAAGAGAGCCTCGCTTATACCGTCCAAGTTCCTCGAACCGATAACGACCAAACCGGCCACCGGGATCGCGGCGAGAGCTAGGAAAACCAACCCGTATACGTCGGGAGACTGCCTCATCTTATAGAGGGCCATCTTTTGAAACGAGAGCAAAATGGTCCCCGTACTGTTCTTGATCTCATCGGCTAGCAGTGCCCTCGATCCGTTCATGATCTGCCGTACAATGTCGCTCAAAGGCCCAACGATCTGGGAGTAGTCGGCTCCCGCTCCGGCGCCGAGACTCATCAGATCCTGGGGCGAAGTGAGGGTGCACGCTAACGGCAACTGATATAGACGGTAAGCGAGCACAATCACCACCAATACGGCGAGCAGCCAGACGGCCCGCGCAGCTTCGGGAGCGCTTGGGTAGCGGCG
>JAJYCN010000225.1 GCA_021778335.1 Acidobacteriota bacterium
CCCGCCGAAAATTGGTCAATCAGTCCCGATAGCCGCTCCCGTTCTTTGCGGAAATCTCGTTCGTCCGCCACAATGAGGCTCTTGGCCGTCGGCGAATTCTTCCGTAGCGGATCTTCATTCCGAAGCACCAACGGCTTCACCAGCCGCCCCATCAGACGCGCGGGTAGCGGTCCCTTTTCAGGCGCCACTTCTCCCACCGCCCACTGCATACTCACCGAGCAATGTGCCAGCATCTGCGCCGCCGTCATCTTGCCCCAACGCCTCTCACTTTGCGGCTCCAATTTTCCCAGGCGGATCTTTACCTGATCGGCCACCGCAGCATCGAACAGGTTCTTCATGCTCGCGTGCCTCCTATGAATGAGAGTAACCATAACCAAGCCCGTGCCCGAATGGTCCGTGCGGCGCCAACGGCTGAGTACCCGGCAGGCGAAGTTTCACAAAGAACCTTTCTGAGACAGTAGCCGCGAGTCACTGAACGCGGTCAATTTTCTCAAAATAAACGAAGCCGGGCAGCTCACTCTGCCTTTCGTCGTTGTAGAGTGCAATGGGCCGTTCCGCCAATCTCCCTTGGGAACGATCCGCGAATGTCCACAGACTTGTCCGGTCCGGAATTCCACCGAGGCTTCTTAATTCGTCTTCCGTCACCGGCTTCATCTCTTTTCAATCTTGGCCGCCTGATCATCCATACTGCACCACGCCTGCAATTCCAGCGTGTATGGTCCAAAACCGTGGGCAGGTTATCGAAGGGACAGAAATCGACGTCCCGAAACTTAGCCTTTCTGAGACGGCGTCTTCGTGTCCAACTCGACGAGTAACGCGCCAGTCATGGATGTGGTCCGAATCGTTTCCGTCCGTATCGTCGCCCACTCGGAAGTCAATCCGGCCGAGGCGCCGAACCGGCCGCCGCGCTTGTCCCCGGCGGCTCAGGCCATGGAGCGGCGCATATACTCGCTGAGCTTGAGCAGACGGGGCGCGCCTTTTTCCAACTGGCGTTCGACGGCGCGGCCATAGCGCTTGAGCAGCGCGGCGCGGCGGGTGCGCGGAATGTCGCACGCTTCGATATCGAGCAACAGATCCATCTCCCAAGGCTGGAAGGAGTTGCGCTTTGTTCTTCCTTCTTCGAGTTCACGGACCAGACGGCGGAACGCGGCCAGAGTCGATGCGGCGTCGAGGGCTTCGGTGGTGTCGATCGCGGATGGCATATCCCTGCTGCGCTTATCGGCGCGGCGTGGAGGGATTTGAGCGCGGATTTGGCCTAGGATAAGGATGGGA
The DNA here is from genome assembly GCA_021778335.1 of Acidobacteriota bacterium. Lineage (GTDB taxonomy): Bacteria > Acidobacteriota > Terriglobia > Bryobacterales > Bryobacteraceae > JAJYKC01. Next base: position 1,273 of record JAJYCN010000225.1, read on the forward strand.
ATCCAAGGAGGAGGAGTTGGACGACAAGACATTCAGCGAGCCGCGCCTGGCCCTGAACCGCATCTACACGCGCGGCGGAGACAAGGGCGAAACGGCTCTGGCCGGCGGGCAGAGAGTGGCGAAGGACGCTCCACGGATTGAAGCCTACGGCACGGTTGACGAGCTGAACGCATGGGTCGGCATGGCGCTTCTCACCGCGCGGGAAGCCCCAGCCCTGGCGCCGCTGGCTGAAATCCTGCTCCGCGTCCAGCACGAATTGTTCAACTTAGGTTCGATGCTCGCAACGCTGCCTCAGGACCTGCACCCGAAGCAGGCGAGGATCACGGCGCGGGAGATCGAGATGCTCGAAATGGAGATCGACAGAATGAACGCGGATCTGCCCGCACTGCGCTCGTTCGTGCTGCCGGGCGGTTGCCGCATCAACGCGGAACTTCATGTCTGTCGCACAGTTTGCCGCCGGGCGGAGCGGGCGACGGTGACCCTCGGCCGCTCGGAAGGCGCGCCGGAGGAAGCGGTCCGCTATCTGAACCGCCTGGGCGACGCGCTGTTTGTCTGGAGCCGCTGGGCGAGCCGCGCCCTCAACGCCGAAGAGGTCCTCTGGCGCCCCAACGAAAGCGCTTCGGGAAAGGCGAAGGAGTGACATGCCGATGAACCTGATGCGAACGATCCGTGAGTTCCCCGTGCCGCGCGGCGCGGTCGCCATGTGGTGGTTCGGACAGAACGGCTACATCTTCAAGTCGCCCGAAGGCACCCTCGCCGGCGTGGACCTGTATCTCACCGACAGTTGCCGGGCCCTCCACCAGGAAGTGAACCTGGCGCGGCGAGTGCCTGTGCTGATTTCGCCGGAAGATCTCGATATCGACCTGTTCCTCTGCACGCACAATCACCAGGACCACACGGATCCCGAGACCATCCGCAACCTTCGTCACAAAGACACCATGCGGTTCATCGGTCCCATGCCAAGCTGCGACGTGTACCGGCGGGAAGGCGTCGAATCCGGCCGCATCCAGCCCGCATGGCCTTCCTGCCGGATCGAGGAGCGGGATCTCGTTCTCGACGGCACGTTCGCTCTGCCGACCGATGCAAGCGACCTCAATCACATGGGCTACGTGCTCTCGTTCGGCGGCGGGCCGAAAATCTATGTGACGGGCGACACGGCGGACCACGAGCTGGTACACTCGGCGGCCGCGCACTCGCCCGACGTCATGATCACGGTCATCAACGGCGGCTTCAATAATCTGAGCCACTGGGAAGCCGCGCGCCTGGCGAAGGTCATAAAGCCGCGCGTGGCCATCCCGTGCCACTACGATATGTTCCCGGACAACTCGGCCGACCCGAAGTTGTTCCGCGCCGCCCTGGCGCTCAATGATGTGCGCGGCGCGTACAAGGAACTAACGCACGGCGAACCGTTCGTTTTTTCGAGATAGTCGTTACTGCGCCACCAGTTCCGTGCGCACGCCGAGCTGAATCAGGCAGCGGCTGATCCAGAGCTTGGTCAGTTTCTCCTGGACGCTGTTCTGGCTGAGGCGCTGGCGGAGATTGTCGAAGTCCACGCGGTCGAGCGGCTGGTCCTGATTGAAGCAGGTGAAGACCACGCTCTCGGCGCCGGTCTGCGGGTCCTTATGCAACTGCAGGCACTGCGCGCAGATTTCCTTCATCATGCACTGCATCGGACTGTTGATGCTGGCTATGCCGCGGTGCTCGTGTTTGATGTAAGGCGCGAGCACTGTGTGGCGCGCCTGCGCGACAGCGCGCATCATGCCGTCCGAGCCGATCGCGATGACGCGGTCGACATCACTGAGCGGAATCGTGGTTGGGCCGGCACGCCCCTCGGCGTAAGCCACCATCGCCTCGACAATGTTGCCGACGATGGCGCGGTCCCGCGGACGGGTGGGCTGGAACCCCGGCGCTTCATCGGAGCACCATACAACAATGTCCGCCGCGCGTTCGATCTCGTCCACTTTGTAGCGGTCCAGCATCTTCTTATAGCCGGCGAAGTAGATCACCTTCGACCCGTTGGCGCGCAACGTCTGGCCGATCGAGAACAGCACCGCGTTTCCGAGGCCGCCGCCGGCGAGCAGTGCCGTTTCGCCCGATGGCGTTTCGGTGGGCGTGCCGGTCGGGCCCATGAGAATCACGTGTTCGCCGGGCTTGAGCACAGCGCATAGGTCGCTCGATCCGCCCATCTCGAGGACGATTGTCGATAGCAGACCGCGCTCGCGATCGACCGAAGCGCCGGTGAGAGCGATGCCTTCCATGGCGAGCGTCGTGCCGTCGGCCGTGGCGGAGAGCGTCTCGTAATTCTGTAGCCGGTAGAACTGCCCGGGCTCGAAAGCCCGCGCGGCGAACGGCGCCTTCACGATCACTTCGACGATGTTCGGCGTGAGCCGCACGACCTTTTCGACTACGGCGCGCAGGCCCTGGTTCATCGTTTCGAACAGCGCCTCGGGCTGAAGCGGCGACGGAGCGCGGCGGCTGAGCACGCGGGAAACCACCGGGTAGCCGAGCTTGGCGCTGGCCATCGCCTTGACGACGTTGCCCGCGAACGACGGATGCAGATCGCCGAAAAAGGAAATGCCGCGGCCGTCGGAGCGCAGCGAGGTGAGCACGCGCGCCACCGGCGGCTTGGCGTTGCGCTCGGGTTGCACCGCGTTGCCTTCTTCATCGAGCGCCTGGAAATAGCGCCCGTCGAGAAACATGTTCAGCGGATCTTCGCGCTGCAGCACCGTGTTGGGATGCGTGCCCGCGGCGACGAGAATGGAGCGCGCCGGCATGCGGTGGGTCGTGCCGCTAGCGGTGCGGACATCGAGCGCGGCGGCATGGCCGAACGAATCCACTTCGACGCGCACCGGCGTCAGTCCTTCGGCGAAGCGGATACCCTCCTGCATCCCGAGATTGACTTCTTCATGATTCAGCGTGTAGCTCGGCGAGTCGATCAGCCTTCGGCGGTACGCGATGGTCACGCCGCCCCAGGAGTTGAGCAGTTTCAGCAGCTCGGGTTCGCGGCCTTCGCCGGCGGCGGCGTCGCGTTCGGCGCGAATGGCCCGGGCGTGATCGAGAAACTCATCCGCGATCTGCCGCTCTTCCTCGTTCCAGACGGAACGCACTTCCTGCTCGCCGGACTCTTCGCACAGCGCCTCGTACCGCGCCAGGAATTTCTCCACCTGGACCGGGTAATAAGCGAGCGATTCGGTCGCCGTGTCGATCGCCGTGAGCCCGCCGCCAATCACCACGATCGGCATGCGAATCTGCAGGTTCGCCACCGACGATTTCTTCGCCGCGCCGGTAAGCTGCAGCGCCATGAGGAAGTCGGAGGCCTGCCGCACGCCGCGCGCGAGGCCGTTTTCCATCGAGAGAACCGTCGGGCGGCCGGCGCCGGCGCAGAGCGCGACGTGATCGAAGCCCAGGTCGAACGCGCTGTCGATCGTGATCGTGCCGCCGAAACGGACCCCGCCGTACATCTGAAACGCCGCGCGGCGCTCGAGCAGCAGGCGAATCACCTTCAGGAAGTTCTTGTCCCAGCGGACGGTGATCCCGTATTCGGCCACGCCGCCGAAGCCCGCCATCACGCGGTCGTCGAGCGATTCGTTGATCTCGTGAATGTCGCGAATGGCCCGGAACGGGACACGGTTCCCTGAAGCATCCACGCCCGAGAAGTCCGGCGGCAGAGGCTCGATCTTGAGTCCGTCCACCGCCGCGACAGCGTGCCCTTCGTTCAAAAGATGATGGGCAAGCGTGAAGCCCGCTGGACCAAGGCCCACCACCAGCACCTTGTACCCGCTCGCCTCGCGCGGAACCGGCCGCTCCAGGTTCAGCGGATTCCACCGCGTCAGCAGCGAGTAAATCTCGAAACCCCACGGCAGCTTCAGAACATCCTTCAACGTTCGTGTTTCAACCTGCGGAATATCCACCGGCTCCTGCTTCTGGTAAATGCAGGCCTTCATGCAGTCGTTGCAGATGCGGTGCCCGGTGCCGGCCAGCATCGGATTGTCCACCGTGGCGATCGCCAGAGCCCCTATGCTGAATCCCTGCCCCTTCACCAGGTTCATCTCCGAGATCTTCTCTTCGAGCGGGCAGCCCGCCAGCGTGACTCCAAACTGGCTCTTCTTGAATTCGCCCGTCTTTTCCTTTAGCCCCGTCCGGCAGGAGTCCTTGGCCTGGTTATGGCACTTGATGCAGTAGTTCGCCTGGTCTAGCGCGGCCATCAGGCCCATGCCGCGGTCCGTGAGTTCGAAGCCTTCGCGGTGCCGCAGGCGGTCCTCGCCGAGACCAAGCTGCACCAGCCCCTCCCGCTCGAAGTTCTGCACGGGAACCAGCCGTTCCATCTCCAGCTTGTGCGGGAACCGGAACAGAATACCACCGTGATGTTTTGCCCGCCCGGCTTCGCTCAACACCGCCCAGGCCGAATACCGCGCCGCAATCTCGAGCTCCCGCGCGTGTGTGGCCGCGTCGTCGAGCCACCCGTTCACCATCCGCGCGAACACCGTCTCCCGGAACGGCTCCCCGGCCAGCGTCTCGATCTCCCGCGCCAGCCCCTCGCCGTCGATCTCCTCGGCCAAAGCCGGCGTCATGTTCGTCAGCGCGCGCTTCTGCACGAACTTGCGCTTCACCGAATAGAGCGGCGCCAGCGTCCCGTGCTTATCCTCGAGGCCGGACACTTCTTCGGTGTTTCCGAACAATTCCCCGATGAAATGTTCGACATGGGGCGCCAGCGCAACAAGCAGATCCGACAGAGCCTTGCCCGCGACGGATGCCGGGTTGGAGCGGCCGGCGGTCAGCTTTTCCTGGAGCGATGGATCCTCGGCGGCGAGGTAACTCAGAAACTCTGCGTCAATGCGGAGCAGTCCCTCCCGCGAGTACAGGTCTTCAAAGCGGAGGTCAAACGCAAGGTTTGGCCCGGCAAGGTTTTCGGACATTCTTACTCTCTTCGATGAGCCGGCCAGAACGGCAGGTTCGGGGGATTAACCTCCAGTTTACCATCGGCGCGCTTTTGACCCTGTCCGAACGGGCCGTGCTGCCGCGCCGTAGTAAAAAAAGAAAGACCCGGGGCGAGCCACACCCCGGGTCCAGAGGGAAAAACCACGCCAAGGAAATCTCTGAGGCCGTTAACGGCGTCCGCCGCCGCCGCCGTGGAATCCGCCTCCACCACCGCCGTGGAACCCACCTCCGCCGCCGCCGCGGAACCCGCCTCCGCCGCCGCCGAACGATCCGCCGGACGGACGGCTGAAGCCACCGCCTCCACCGGATGGCCGGCTGTATCCGCCACCGCCTCCAAAACTGCCCGACGGCCGGCTATACCCGCCGCTGCCACCGTAACTGCTCGACGGCCGGCTATACCCGCCGCTGTAACCGCTCGAAGGACGGCTGTATCCGCCGCTGTTGCCGTAACCGCTCGACGGACGAGAATAGCTGGTGGACGGCGGGTTGTACCTTCCGCTCGATCCCCACCCTCCCGAAGATCCCGAAGACGGCCGATTTTGCACAATCGACGGATTGATCCGGATCGCGCCGTTCCCCTGTCCGCCGCGATAGCCTGGCGACGTAGACCCGCCAAACCGGCTCCATCCGCTCGAAGCCTGATTGCTCGGCGTCTGATAGGAATAAGATGGCCGCCCCCCGGTGCTGGAACGGGCCCCGCCCGACTGCGCCGCGCCGGACTGCCCATATCGCGACCATCCGCCGGAACTGTTGTTCCGGAATCCGCTCGTCCCGGCCATCGAGTTTGCCGAACCCCGCGGCGCTGCCCCGCCGGTCTGCCCGCCAAACCGCGACCACCCGCCCGAAGCGCTTCCCGCCGTGCGGCCCGCGTTCTGCGTCCCGCCCAGCGGCGTCCGCTGGCCGCCCGAAAAGCTGCCCGTGTTCCGGCCGTAGTTCCCGTTCGCCGCGCTCCGCCAACCGCCGTTCTGCGTCGTGGTTCCCCGGTTGAACCCGCCATTCTGTGTCGCGGTACCCCGGTTGAACCCGCCATTCTGCGTCGCGGTTCCCCGGTTAAGCCCTCCGTTTTGCGCCACGCCGGTCCGCCCGGTCTGGCCGCGGTTGAAACCACCATTCCGGCCCGCCGCCGTCCCCGCTCCGTTCCTCGAGTACGCCTGCTGCAAGCGCCTTTGTTGCTGGCTGAACGGGGTCCGCTGCGCCGGATTCAGCTTCGTCGCGGAGTACAACTGCCGGTTCCCGGTCTGCGGGAAATTCCTCGAGTTCACCTGCCGGTTGCTATACCGCGTGCTCGCCGCCGACGGCGCCAAAGGTACCTGCCCGCGTACCAACCCCGCCGATCGCAGTTGGCTCTGTCCAACCCGCACCATGTTCCCCGTCGTCGCCGTCCGCCCGAAGTTTTGCGCGCTCATCCCCGTCACGCCATTGGCGTAACGCGCGTTCCGGTAGATATTCGTGATATTCGTGTTGTTCACGATGTTCGTCCGGTTGATGTTCACATTGTTGAAGCCGCCGTAGCCGCCGTAGCCGCCGAATCCCCGGCCATACCCGAATCCCCCGCCGAACCCGCCGCCCCACCACGGATTGAACCCTTCAAACGGCGCTAGCGGACACCAGCCGATGTTGGCAAACCCAAACCCACCGAGTCCAAACCCAACGCCCAATCCGCCGCCAAATCCGAAAAACCCAACCAACGCCGGGCTGTAGTAATACGGTGAATACATCGCGCCCGGCCACCACGACCACCCCATCGAACCCATGAACCAACGCCCGTAATGATACGGCGCCCAGCCCCACGGGTCGTAGCTCATCCAGTTCCACCCGTAGTAATCGTTCCAGTCCCACATCCCCTGCTGATGCGGCGCCCAACCCGGCGCCACGGACGGCACCCAAACTTGTCCATAGGGCTCCTGTTCCTGCCACGTCCCGTAGTTGTCCAGATCGTCCGCGCCCGGAATGTCCCCGCTCACATAGCTGTAGCTCCGGCTCCGCTCCATCTGCTGGTCGCGATCCGCGTTCCACCGGTCCCAATCGTCCTGCGGGATCGCCTGCGTCACCTGAAACTCCGGATTCGACGCCGACCCGCGCGCCAGCATCGTCTGCCCGGCCTGTAACGGTTGCGAACCCTGCGGGCTGTAAATCTCGGCTTCCCCGTCCCGCACCGTAATCTGCGACGTTCCATCGTCCATCACCGTGATCCGGTAGCTGCCTGGCTGCGTCGGCCTCACCGACACGCTCGGCGTATCGATCTCGGCCAGTGAATCCGAACGCCGCAGCACCCGGTAGGTCACCGTCCCCGTCGCCAGTCCCACAATGAACCGCCGGTGCTGCAGGTCGCTCATCCGCAGTTCGGTGTTCGAGCCGAGCCGCGCCACGTTCGCCCCGTCAAACTGCACTTCCGCGCGTGACTCCGAACTCGTCAATAGACTGTCCTGAGTCATCAGCGGAGCGTTGATCGCCGCCGCCGTCACCTCGCCCGTGTCTCCGCGCCGCACCGAAACATCGCCATTCATCAAGCTGATGCGCGCGACACCATGCTGAGCATCCTCCGCGTTCCCCGGCGCCGGACTTTGCGGCTGCTGCGGCGCGTCCTGCGCCATCGCCAAAGCCACGCTCGCCACAGCCGTCAGAAACAGCGGAAAGAGTCTGGAACCAAGCCTGCGCTTCATATGCGTCCTCCGCAACATCACCCCCTATCTACGCAGTTGTCATACCAATCCGTAACTTGCTGAAATTAAAAACTGCCGCTTCTCCCCAGCCCGGAAGGCCCTGGTGCATTTCCACCACCTCGACCACCCCGGTGCCGAATTGGAACCACCCCGTCCCGCTCCCCACGGTGCTAAAGTAATCCCATGATCGGACGCCCGGAACCCAACGAAGCCGCTCCCAACTACTTCAAGTACATCGACCAAATCGAAGGGACCGACATCCTCAAAATCCTCTCCCAGCAACTCGAAGACGCCATGGGTTTCTTCTCCGCCGTCTCCGAAGAAGCCTCGCTCTACAGCTACGCTCGGGACAAGTGGAGCATCCGCCAGGTCCTCAACCACGTCACCGATACCGAGCGCGCCTTCGCCTTCCGCGCCCTCTGGTTTGCCCGCGGCTTCACCACCCCGCTACCAAGCTACGACGCGGACACCGCGGCCGCCGGCGCCCGCGCCAACGCGGTCCAATGGGAGGCGCACGTCGAGGAGTTCGAGCGCGTCCGCCTCTCCACGCTCTCCCTGTGCCGGAATATGCCCGAAGAGGCGTGGCTCCGCACCGGCATCGCCAGCGACAACCTCTTCTCGGTCCGCGCTCTCGCCTTCGTCATCGCCGGTCACGCTGAACACCACATTCAGATGATTCGCAAGAAATATCTGTCGCTTTAACAGCGCGCTCGATACTAACTCGCCACTCGCCCCTTGCCGCCCGCCCAATACGGCGCTAGCCTCTTGGGTAGGAGGTGTGATGTGCGCAACCTCTTGTTGGCTGGCGCGATCGGGTTGTTTCTTGTGGGCTGTCCGGTGCTCGCGGTCGCTCAAAGGGGTGGCGGAGGGCACGGCGGTGGCGGCGGCTTCCATGGCGGTGGAGGCGGCGGATTCCACGGCGGTGGTGGAGGTGGATTCCACGGAGGTGGCGGCGGTTACGGCGGAGGCATGGGCCGCGGCTACGGCGGCTACGGTCGTGGCTACGGAGGCTACGGCGGCGGCATGGGCGGCTATGGCCGAGGCTACGGCGGATACGGCCGAGGCTACGGCGGCTACGGCTATGGCCGAGGTTACGGTGGCTATGGCCGAGGTTATGGTGGCTACGGCTACGGCCGCGGTTGGGGCGGCTACGGCGGCTGGGGTGGTTACGGCGGTTGGGGAGGCTGGGGTGGTTGGGGAGGCTGGGGCTGGGAGTGGCCCTACGCCGGCTTCGGCTGGGGCGGCTATTGG